>JANPHJ010000252.1:0-17094 GCA_031424395.1 Chthoniobacter sp. | reverse complement strand
GCTGCAGCGCATGGTTAGGCCACGGTTGATTTGTTGAGCGCATCAGAAAAAGCCGATTGTGGAGAATGAGTTTTCGAGCGCGGAAAGTCGTTTTGTCGTGTTTGCGATTAGCCATACGGAAACCAATCTTTCGGTGCCCGCCTTGTCGGTAAGGGTAACGTCGCAGGAACTGTAAAGATGATGAGCGTCTGCCCAACGTAACCACCGCACCTTCTTTTTGTTAATTTGACCGGCGCCCTTTGTTATCTTCGCTCCCTTATATTGAGCGGCGATGGTTTCTTCCGTTTCGCCCTTGGCGTCGGGGCCTATCGAGAAGACGACGGAAGACTGCTCATCCGATGGGGTGAACATGTAAACCCGGATGTTCCGTTTCGGCTCCGATTCTTTTGCGCTCAGTTCAATGCAGCTATACTCGCGATCCAATTTGAGCACGATGCCTGGGTCTCCCTTGATTGGGAACTCGAAAGGTGCGCCGTATCCAGAGTGAACGATGAGAACGAGGGAGAATGCTACGAATAAAAGGCGCATGTTCAGTAACGACTTCGCGAAGTGGCCTAACGACCCCAAGCTCAGCGACACGCGGCTCGGGCGCGACTGCTGCATGGTGGGGGAAAGGTGGAGGCTGGAAGCGGCAGGCGTGACCGAGACGCGTGTTCGCTGCAGCGCATGGTTCGGCGTTGCGGCTGTTGGAATAGTGGCGTCAAACGTCATTCGTTGAAGCGCGTCGAACGTCGAGCGGCTCTCGAAATACAAGTTGGCGTTTACCGCGCCAATCCAGTGCTCCTACGATGCCGACGAAGAGCAGAAAGAAGCCAAACCCCATCAAGATGCCGCCCCGGATAGTGGCGCTGAACGCGAGAACAACATCACCGTGCGACGTGTAGATCTGAACACAAAAGGCTCCGAGAAACATGGCGGGCAGGCCCAGAAGAACCCGTCGCGACAAGAATATATAGCGGAATGCTCCTGTGCGTGAGGCGCGCAACGCCTCAGCCCACTCAGCGTCCGATATGGAGCGAGGCTTTTGGCTTGGTGCTGTTTGGGTCTCGTTCATGGAATACGTGTAGCATCGCCGAACATACGATTATACAACCATAGAAAATGGGGCGGTTGGATAGCGGGGGGGCGAGGCTGCGTCTGCTGGGGTGGGTTGCGACGGGGGAAGGTGGGCGCATGGAAGTTGTTTAACAGGAGGGGGAGGGGGCGGCTAGAATATTATTTGGCCGGGGCGGAAATTTTCAGTCGCGTAGCGGGTAGGCTGGCTATATGGCTGGGGTGCATGAATGCCGCCAAAGTTTTGCAGAAGATTTCTGATATTTGCCGCCTTCGGCATCTGAGCTATGCGACGGAAAAGTCCTACTCGGGTTGGGCGCGGTCGTATATTACGACGCTGGCGTCGCTGCCGGCGGGTTTGACGAGCGAGGAAAAGGTGGGGGAGTTTTTGACGCGCATTGCGCGAAAGGGGGTGGCGGCGGCGACGCAGAGCCAGGCGCTGAATGCACTGGTGTTTCTGTACGGCCAGGTGCTGGCGGCGCCGTTGGGTGGGGTGGAGGCGCTGCGGGTGCGGCGTCCGCCGACGGTGCGGACGGCGCTGTCGGTGGAGGAGACGCGGGCGCTGCTGGGGGCGGTGGAGGATGTGGGCGGGTATCCCACGCGACTGGTGGTGCACCTGCTGTATGGCTGCGGGCTGCGGGTGAGTGAGCCGCTGGAGCTGCGGGTGAAGGATGTGGATGTGGCGGAGGGGCGGCTGGTGATCCGGGAGGCAAAGGGGAACAAGGACCGGCTGGTGGCCCTGCCGGACTGTTTGCGCCCGGAGATGACGGCGCAGTTGCGCGTGGCGCGCGCGGTAGCCAAGGGGGATGCGGCGGTGGGGCTGCCGGTGGGGATGCCGGGGCTGCTGGCGGCTAAGTATCCGAAGGCGCGTTTCGATACGGGGTGGGCGTGGCTTTTCCCGATGGAGAGGCCGAGCGCGCATCCGCGGACGGGGGAGCGGGTGCGGTGGCGGATGCATGAGATCAATGTGCAGCGGGCGGTCCGGCGCGGGGCGGAAAAGGCGGCGCTTTCGGTGAAGGTGACGCCGCATGTGCTGCGGCATACCTATGCGACGCACGCGCACGGGGCGGGTGCGGCGGCGCGGGATCTGCAGGCGGTGCTGGGGCATACGAAGCTGGAGACGACGATGCGGTATCTGGAGGCACAGCCGGCGCGGGTGGTGAGTCCGCTGGACCGGCTGTAGTGGTGCTGAAACCTTACGGTGCGGGCGGGGCGGCGGTGAGCGAGAGTTCGCCGCGGAGCATTTTTGCGCCCGCGCCGGTGAGGCGGAGGTAGTGGTCGCTGGGGAGCCCTTCGTAGCTGAGAAAGGTGGAGTCGCCGGGCGGGGGCACGTCGCTGGTGCATTTGAAAATGGCGGTGCCTTCGTCCACTTCGTCGAACATGGCCACGTAGATCATGTGCGCGCCGGCGCGTCGGGCGGCGGCGAATTGCGCCCAGAGGAATTCGCCTCGGCGGCGGGGGATTTGGTCGGGCGCCTTGCCGGTCATGTTATGCCAGCTAAAGCCGGGGAAGACAACGGGGAGGTAGTCGAGCTGCTGCTCGCGGCACCAGGCGAGGTCGGGCTTGAGGGTTTTTTCTTCGTGGCGTTTTACTCCGGCGAGATCGCCGAAGCGCCCGACGGTCCACGGGCTGACGATGTCGGCGAGCTTTATGAGGTCGTGCAGCGCCGGGTCGGTGGCGGCGTCAGCCTTGAGTTCGCGCCAGTAGGCGGGGACGCCGAGCATGACGGTACAGCCATCCTTTTTCAGAAACTCCACGAGTCGCCGGCACTCGGCGAGGGTGTAGGCGCGCCGGTCCGAAAAGCCGATGCCCCAGACGGCGACGACGGGGTGGCCGCGGTGCTGGAGGTAGGCGGGGTCGCCGCTGATTTTCATGCGCTCGCGAAGGGCGCGCCAGTCGTCCATGACTTCGCCGATGCGGCCGGCGCCGAGGCCGCTGAGGTCGTACATTACGGCATAGACCCGGCCGGCGCGGTTGGCGCCTTCGCGGCAGTTCGCGAGGACGGTGTTGTGATGCTGGAGGGCGCGCGGGTCGCGCAGGTCGGTGATGAAGCGCTGGACGAAAGCGCCGTCGATGCCGTAGTCCCGCATCCAGGCGAAGTGGCGGAGGACGGTGGCTTTTTTGAAAGAGCTGAAGACTTCGGCGACGCGGCCGTCGGCGAGGTGAAAACCGGTGGGAAAACGCTCGTCGGCGGTCAGCTCGGTGACATCGGGCCAGAGGTCCACCTTGGCTTTGCCGGGTTCGAGCGGGCCGCGGCCTTTTGTCCAATGCACCCAGCCGCGCTCCGCGCCGTCGCCGTCGGCGTTGAACCAGCCTTGGTAGCCGCACATTACTTTGCCGGTGAGCGTGGCGGCATCCACGTCCCGCACGCTCGGGCCGGGGTACGGGCGGAGAGTGTCGGCGAGCACGGCGTCGCGCGAGGGCGGGGGACTCGCCGTAGCGACGAGGGCGGTGAGGACGAGGAAGCCGAGCGGGTGCAGACGCATCGCACGAGGCTGCGCTAAAGCGGCGGGCGGTCAATCGCCCAGCTCGACGTTCCAGTAGGCGAGATCAACAAAGTGCCGCCAGCTCTCATGGTGCTGGCCGTCGAAAGTGATGTTAATGAAGGGCCGCCACTTCGGACGCGCAGGTTTGCGGATGAGCTGCATGTGGACTTGGTGGGCGAGGCGGTTGCCCTTCCGGGTGTTACACGGGATGCAGGAGCAAACGATGTTTTCCCACGTCGTCAGGCCCCCTTTGTCGCGCGGGATGACGTGGTCGAGATTGAGGTCACGCTTGTCGAAAACCTTGCCGCAGTACTGGCACGTATTTTTGTCGCGCTCGAAGATGTTGGCGCGGGTGAACTTCACTTCCTTCTTCGGCAGCCGGTCGAAAATCATCAGCACGATGATGCGCGGGACGCGGATCTTGAAGGCAATGGTGTGGACCATTTCGTCCTCGGGTTCGCGGTGGGAAAAGTCGCGCCAGCTATCGAAATCGTGGGTGCGGAAATTGTTGCCGCCGACGGCAAAGACGACCTGCGCATGCCCCTGGCATACGAGCGTGAAAGCCCGGCGCACGGTGCAGACATTGATGGCCTGCCAGAGACGGTTCAGCACTAGGACTTGGCGATCGAGCATAGGAAGGGACCCGCAGGGGCTCGGAAAAAGTTGCGCGGAAGCTAGTGGGGCGGGCGCGGGCTGTCAATCGGCGCAGCTGGAGCGCGGGTGCGGAAATGTTTCTGGACAGGTCTGGTCGCGCTGTCACGGTTTCGCCCGGCTTTATGAAATCCTCCCGCCCACTTTTCGCCTTCCTTTGCGCCCCCACGCGGGCGCTGCATGCCTTCACCGCCGCCGTCGGGAATCTCCTCGCGGAATGACACGGCCACTTTTTTCAACCAAACCAGACCGCATGAAACTCCGCCATCTCCTCCTGCTCCTCGCGCTCGGCGCCGCCTGCACCGTACACGCCGACGACGCCAAACCGGCCGCGCCCGCCGCGGATTTTTCGGCGTTTAAGACCGCGGATGAATTCTGGGCGCACTTTGAGTCGCTGCAAAAACAGCCGACCGAAAAACCCACCTCGCGCGAGGCTGCAGTCGCCCAGGCGCAGGCGTGGTTTGGCGCGCAGCAACAGGCCGGCGAGGCCTTTGCCAAAGCCTATCCCGCGGATGCGCGCCGCTGGGCGGCGAAGCTGCTCGCGCTCCGCGCCGCCGGGCAGCTCCGGCGCCTCGCCGGGCAGCCGACGGCGATGGATGAGGAGCGCGTGCGGCTCGAAGAAATCATCAACGCTGCCGACGCCACGAAGACGGTGAAATCCGAGGCCGCGTTTCTGCGCGCGATGACCCTGAGCGCGGAATTCAAGACCAAGCCGGCGAGCTTCATCGCCTTTCATGAAGCGGCGGCCGATTTCGCCGCGAAGTATCCCGACAGCCCGCTGGCCGCGCAGATGCAGTTGCTCGACGTCCGCGTGCTGGCCGACGACCCCACGCCGCAGGGCGCCGAGCTTTTGAAAAAATACGCCGCCAGCATCGATGCGAAGCAGGTCGACGCCGCCAAGGCGATCATCGCCCGGCGCGACCAGGTGGCGGCGCTGAAAACGAAGCCGCTGGAGCTGCGCTTCACCGCCACCAATGGCAAGGATGTGGATCTCGCGCTCATGCGCGGCAAGGTGGTGCTCCTCGACTTTTGGGCGAGTTCCTCCGCCCAGTCGCTCGCCGAGCTGCCCGGTCTCGTCGGCCTTTACCAACAACTGCATCCAAAGGGCTTAGAGATCCTCGGCATTTCCCTCGACCAGGACAAAGACCGGATGCAGGCCGCCGTGAAACAGCTCGGCATGGAGTGGGCGCAGTCTTTCGACAGCGCCGGCGGGAAGAGCAAAATCGCCAGCCAATACGGCATCGAGACGGTCCCCGTCGGCTGGCTCATCGACAAAAAGGGGATGCTGCGCGAGACCCGCCTGCGCGGCGACGCGCTCGCGCAGGCGGTGATGAAACTGCTCGCGGAATAGCGCCCGCCCACCCACCACCGTGGTGCGGCGCTGCAGGGCGCGCTTATTTCTGCACCACGAAGTCGATGACGAGGGCGTCGTCGAGCACCGGGCCGAGCAGGGTGACAAAGGTCTTGTGCGCGGGATGCACAAGGTAAGCGTCGCGGTCGGCGGCGTTTTTGAAGGTGGCGATCCAGCAGTGAGTGAAACCTTTGTCATGGCCCTCGGGGCTGACGTTCGTGCCGTATTCGAGCGCCTCGACGACGGGGATTTTACCTTTCAGCGCGGCGAATTCCTCGACGACTTTCGCGACCTGCGCCTTGTCGGCGTCGGCCTTGAATTTGAAATGCACGACGTGACGGATCGGGCCGTCGGCGGCCAGCGCGCTGATGGTGAGCATGGCGAGAGCGAGGAGCGTGAGGAGGATTTTCATGGGACGGGCGCGCTGGTTTTTCAGGAAGCCTTGTGCTTCGCGCTGTGATGGACGTGGCCGTGCGGGGCGTTCGTCGGGCAGGTTTTCGCTGCGTTGTCGCCGCAGCACTTTTTCGGCTGAGGAGCAGTGGCGCACGAGGCGAAGCTGAGGGCGGCGGTGGCGAGGAGGAGCGTGAGGATTTTCATGCGGGGAAAATTGGGGGTGTCTGGCCAAAAGGCGAGCGCGGAGTTCAGCCTTCTGGCTTTCACCCACCACGCGGAGGCGCAATCCGTGGCCTAGGTTGGTTCGCGCGCGAGGTAGCGGGCGGCGAGGTCGCGGCGGTTGATTTTGCCGCGCTCGGTGGCGGGGATTTCGTCCACGAGCCAGATGGCGCGGGGCGTTTGCCACGGACTGAGGGTCTGCTGGCAAAAGCGGAGGATGCCGGCCGCCTCGAGTCCCTCCCCAGCCACACAGGCCACGGCCTCCTCGCCGCGCAGGGCGGAGGGCACGCCGAAGACCACGGCCTGGCGCACGCCAGGGCACTCGGCGAGCCGGGCCTCGACTTCGAGCGGGTTCAGTTTGCGTCCGGCGACATTGATGATGTCCGAGGTCCGGCCGGTGAGGTAGAGCCCGCGCGGGGTGCGGTGCACGAGGTCGCCGGGCACGAAGCTGCCGCCGCCGAGCACGGCTTCATCGGCGGCCGGAAAGTAGCCGTCGCCCACGGCCGGGCTGCGCACCACGATGGGGCCGGGCTCTTCGCCCTCCTGCTCAATCTCGACTCCGGGCAGCGGCGTGCCCACGTAGCCGTCCTGATAGAGCCCGCCCTCCGTGGCGTCGTAGCTGATGCCGCCGCACTCGGAGGAGCCGTAAAAGACGTGGATTTTGCGCTCGAATTTCATGCTGAACAGGCCGGCATCCGCCTTCGGCAGCGGTGCGCCCGCGGAGATGCAAAGCCGCAGCGCAGGCAGCGCGGGGAGCTGGGCCATGGCGGCGAACTTTTGAAAAAAAATCGGCGTGCCGGGAAAGACCGTGGCCCCGGTGGCGGCGAGGCCGTCAAGCACGGCGCGCGGCATGCGGTCGCGCGTGGCCACAAAGGCGGTGCCGTGGGTGAGCAGCGGGACGATGATGCTGCTGAAGCCGTAGCTGTGGGAAAAGGGGATGACGCCGTAGTTCAGGTCGTGCTCGGTGATGCCCATGCCGTGGCAGATTTGCTCGGCGTCGGCCACGAGCTGGGCGGCGCGGAAGCGGATGGCCCGCGGCGCGCTGGTGGTGCCGGAGGTGAGCTTCAGCAGATCCGGCGCGGGCCCGCCCCATAGGTGCGCGCCGGGCGGCACGGGCCGGCGGTGGACGAAGAGCGAACCGCCGGCATTGGTGACCAGCGCGGCGGCGTGGAGCGTGCCGAGGGTGACGGCCAGCTCGGTGGCGGCCACATGATCGCCCAGCGGCAGCGGCACCAGCCGCCGCCGCCACAGCGCGAGCAGCACCTCCGGCCAGCGCTCGCCATTGCCGAGCTGCACGGCCACCACCGAGCCGGGCGGGATGCGGTCGAGCATCCGGGTGATCTTCAGCGCCTCGATTTCGATCTCAAAAAAAGTGCGCAGCAGCTCACCGCGCGGATCGAGGATGGCGGGAGCGTTGCCGCGCCAGCCGAGCGTGGCCCACCAGGCCGTGAGCAGGGCGTTTTCATGGGGTGTTTCGGGCACGGGAAATTGTCGGAAGTTTTGATTGCGGGCAGGTTTTTCGCGGCTAGCCTCCTACTCCCTTTTCCAAGCCATGAAAGCAGATATTCATCCCGACTACAAAGCCACCACGATCCACTGCGCCTGCGGCACAACCTACCACACCCGCAGCACGAAGCGCGATCTGAAGATCGGCATCTGCGCGGCCTGCCACCCGTTTTTCACCGGCGAGCAAAAGTTCGTCGATACCGCGGGCCGCATCGAGAAATTCTCCAAGCGCTACTCCACCGCCCAGCAGCGCAAAAAGAGCGCCTAGCTCAGATTGTGATTTTCAAAACGGTGAAGATGCCTCGTGCATCTTCACCGTTTTGCTTTTGCCCCGTGCGCCTGAGCCGCAGGCCGGTAAGCAGTAAGCAGTGGGTCGGTAATCAGACCCACGCGCGCCGTGCAATACTGACTGCTTACTGCTGACGGCTGACTGCTTACTTTCTTCCCAATGGACTTCGCCCCACTACTCGCCCGCAAAACCGACCGCTTTCGCGAACTCGAAGCCGAGATTTCCTCGCCGAATCTCTACGACGATCCGCGCAAGGCGCGCGAGACCCTGCGCGAGCACACCCGGCTCAAAGAACTGATCGCCGGCTGGGCGCTGTTGCAAAAATCCCGGACCCAGCTGGCGGAAAATCTGGACTTGGCGAAAGGCGACGATGCCGAGATGGCGGAGATGGCGGCGGCGGAAATTCCGGCGCTGGAAAAGCGCATCGCCGAGACTGAAACCACCGTGCAATACGCGCTGCTGCCGCCCGACCCGAACGAAGACCGCGACGCCATCGTGGAAATTCGCGCGGGCACCGGCGGCGATGAGGCCGCGCTTTTCGCCGCCGATCTTTACCGCATGTACACGCGCTTTACCGAGACCCACGGCTTCAAGATCGAGCCACTCGAATCCAGCCCCGGCGCGCTCGGCGGGATGAAGGAGGTTATTTTCAAAGTCACCGGCGACCAGGTCTTTCGCACCCTGCGCTACGAGAGCGGCGTCCACCGTGTGCAGCGCGTGCCGGCCACCGAGACGCAGGGCCGCATCCACACCAGTGCCGCCACCGTGGCCGTGCTGCCGGAGGCTGAGGAGGTCGATCTCGTGCTGAAGCCCGAGGAAATCCGCATCGAAGTCTGCCGCGCCGGCGGCCCCGGCGGGCAGGGGGTGAACACCACCGACTCCGCGGTGCAGGTCATGCACATCCCGACTGGCACCATTGTGCGCTGCCAGGACGGCCGCTCGCAGCAGAAGAACAAGGAAAAGGCGCTCACCATTTTGCGCTCGCGCCTGCTCGAGGTGAAGCAGCGCGAGGAGCACGAGAAGTACGCCGCCCATCGCAAAAGCCAGATCGGCAGCGGCGACCGCTCGGAGAAAATCCGCACCTACAACTACCCGCAGAACCGAGTCACCGACCACCGCGTGAACGTGACGCTCTACAATCTCGACCGTTTCATGGAAGGCGACATCGCCGAAATCATCGCCGCGCTCCAGACCGCCGACATGGCCGAGCGCCTGGCCGAGGCGAGCAGCGCGGGGTAAAAAAAGCGGGCTCAGCGCAGCCACTTGTCCGCGTAGTCGAGCCAGACTTTCCAGTCTTCGCGGGTCATGGAGTGTTTGCCGGGGCGGATGTAGTAGCCGAGGCGGGAGTCGAGCAGCGTGCCGACTTCCGGCATCTCGGCGGCACCGAGGCCGTCGCCCGCGATGAGTTTGTACACAGGATTGGCGGCGCGCAGCATTTCAAACTGGCCGCGGGGATTGGCCCATTGGTCGTCGGTGGCGCAGGACAGCAGCACAGGCCGCGGGGCGCAGAGGGCGATGAGGCAGTGCTGATCGAAGGGCAGCTTGTCCGGCGCGTCGTTGAAGGCTTTGAAGTTGCCGCAGAACCAATGCGGGAAGGCTGTGTTGATGCGTTTCACGGTTTCGTGGATGAGCTTGCCGTCGGGCGGATTCAGCAACTCGGCGGGCAGGCGCGATGGGGCGGTGCCGCCGCAGCCGGCCTGGGTGGGGATGACGAGGGCGAAGCGTTCGTCGAAGGCCGCGGCGACTAGCGCAGTCTTGCCATTGCGCGAGTGGCCGACGGCGGCGATGCGCTTGAAGTCGATCTCGGGCACGGACATGACGTAGTCGAGCATGCGGGAAAAGCCCCACGCCCAGACCATGATCGTGGCGGTGACATCGCCCGCGGCGGCGTCCTGATTTTCCTGCGCCCACTTTTTGCGCAAGCCGGGCGCGGTTTCCTTGTCGTCGGGCATCACGTCGCCGCTGAAGAAGGTGGCCACGGCGTAGCCGCGGTCGATGGCCTGGTCGAGCGCCCACGCGTCCTTGTCCTGGCCGCGTCCGGTATCGGCGGCGGTGTGCGGAGGCACGCCGGGGAAGCTCTTGGGCACCCACGCGGGCGGCTGGATGAGCGGGTCGTCGAGCAGGGCGTAGTTGCCGTTGAAGTTCATGCCGAGGAAGCACGCGACCGGCTTCGGGCGGTCGTTGGGAATGACGATGAGCAGATGGACGGGACGGTCGAGCCCGCACTCGACGAGCACTTCGCGGAGCGTGGCCTTGCCGCCGAGCGCAGCCTTGTCTTCGCGGATTACTTTCCCCTCAACGGGCCGCCCACCGGGCGGACGGCGGCCATACATGTAGTGCTGGAAAAGCGCGCGCAGCTCGGGGGCGCGGAGTTTGGTCCAGTCGTCGCGCGTCTTCACCGGCTGGCCGAGAAAGGTGGTGAGCGGATCGGGCAGTGTGGCGCGGGCGGGGAGGGTGTCGGGCTCGGGGAAAGTTTTCGTGCCGGTGATGAGCGCGACATCGGACTCTTGAGCCATGAGGAGCGGGGTGAGGCAAAGCGCGGTGAGCGCGGCGGCGAGGTTACTCTTGGCGGAGGTCATAGCAGAGGAGGTTGTCTTGGTCGCGGAGGTAAAGGCGGCCGCCGTGGATGACGGGGTGCGACCAACTGTTGCCGTTGTGGCTGGCGAGCGGGAACGCGCCGCGTTCGTGGTAGCCGTCGGGCGTGGCCTCGATGAGCGCCATAACGGCGTTCTGGTAGCGGAAGTAGAGATTGCCGTCGGCGGCGACGACGGCGGCGGATTCTTTGCCCGGCCCGCGATCCTGGTTCCAGACGACTTTGCCGGTCTTCCATTCGAGGCAGATGGGGAAGCCGTTGTTGTGGCCGGTGCCGGCGTAGATGTAGTCGCCGAGGCGGATCATGCCGCCGTGGTGGTTTTGAAAAGTGGAGGCGTTGAGAAAGTACTGCTCCTGCGCCTCGACAGGCGAACCGGCCACGCGCCCGACCGGCGCGGCGGCACCACCGCGCGCCGTGGTGAGCGCCTCCTCGGCGCGGGCGAGGTCGGGCTTGAGCGCCTGCACGGCGGCGTCGGTCTGATTGTATTCGGGCGTGTCGCGCGTCGTCTTCGCGCGGGCCTCGCGGCGCTGGATGAGGTCGGCATTTAGCGCGGCGAGCTTTTTGGTCAGCTCGGCAATCTTCGCTTCGTTTGGTGCCGGCGCGGCCTGCGGGGCGGTGGCGGCCTTCGTGATCTTGAGCAGCGCCGCGCCTGCGCCGTACCCGGTGGAGCAGAAAACGTAATCGTCCCACGCGAGCGGCGTGGGGATGTTGGCGGTGCCGTTGGCGACGCGATTGTAGAACCAGAGCAGCTTGCCGTCGTCCGCGTTCACGCCCACGACGCCGCGCCCGAGGAGTTGCACGTACTGATGCACGCCCGCGGCGTTGCTGATGACCGCGCCGGTGTAGCCCGCGCCGTCGGTGCCTTTGCTGCCGAGATCGGGGAGCTCGGTTTTCCAAATCGTCGCGCCAGTTTTTTTGTTGAGCGCCACAAGCGCGGCGTCCTTGCCGCCGGGCGTGACGATGAGTTTTTCGCCATCGAACAGCGGCGACTCGCTGTAGTGCCAGCCCGACATCATTTTGCCCCCGAAATCGCGCTCGAAATTTTTCCGCCACACCTCGTGCCCGTTCGCCGCCTCCACGGCCACGAGCTCGCCATCCGTGCTGAGCGCAAAGACGAGCGCGGACGAAAACGTGGGCGTGCAGCGCGGCTCGTCGTTTTTGTCGCTGACCTTTGCCGCCCACAGTTCCGCGTGTGTTTCGAGATCGAGCGCCACGATGAACTGCCCGTCCTTCCGCCCCGCCATCGTGAAAATCTTTCCGCCCGCGATGCTGACGCTCGATAGCCCCTTGCCCAGCCCGCCGATGCGCCACGCGAGCGGCGGGCCGTCCGGCGGCCATTCTTTCAGCAGGCCCGTCGAGGGCGAGATGCCGTCGCGGTTCGGCCCGCGCCATTGCGGCCAGTCTGCGGGCGCAGCGAGCGCGGTGAGGGCGAAGAGCGGGAGCGCGAGGAGAGGGCGGGGGATTTTCATGGGGTGTGGAAAGGTTTTCGCGGCAGACGCTAGCGGGCGCGTCGCGCGGTGGCAATGCGGCGTGGTGCGTGGGTGCGGCTCCCGTTCCAAAAGCGCCGTCATGCTGAACGGAGTTTCCGTGGGCGCAGGTGGAACTCTGGGTGGAGCACTCGACCCGAGTGCCGCGCCCGGCGACCTGCCGGGGGCATTGAGTGCGCCGGCATTTGCGAGGAGGACTCTCGTGTCTCGCGCACGCTTCGTCAGGTTCTCGGCGGGTCGCCGAGAACAGCACTCGGGTCGAGTGCTCCACCCGGAATCCCACCGCCTCCGCCCGCGGTACAGTCAGCGGTTCTTCACTCCGCCATTGCCGCAAGGCCTCCAATGGCTGCGTTCAGAATGACGGCAGCTTTTTGGTCGCTCGCGCAGGGACGCCACGCCCACAATTACCGCACCGTCATCACGGCTTCTTCGCCGCGCCTTTCGCGATGAGCTTCCTCCACCGCTCGCGCTCCTTCACGAGCAGTTCCGCGGGCCGGCGCGTGTAGTAGTCGTAGCCGAAGTGGTTGTGCGTCCACATTTCCTCGAAGGAGTCGTAGATGATGCCGTCCTGCGCGCCGGCGAAGATGGGGCGGCCCGTGGTGATGTCGTAGAAGCGCGCCCAGTACGCCTCGGTCGCCGTCGGGTCGGCGGCGTAGAAGCTGCGCCCGTCGCGCTGCGTGGGGCGCAGGCCGGTGAGACGCGCGCGCTCGAACCACGCTAGCGCGGACTCGATGGCGCGCACGACTTCGGGCGAGGGCTCGGGCAGGCGCATGAGAAAAAGGAGCAGGTCGCCGCTTTCGCCGCCGCTCAGCGACACGGGCTCTGTTCAAACGCGCGGCGGCGGGCGCGAGCGTGAGCGGGTCGTGCTGCGCGCACCAGACGGCGGGCTGGCCGTTTTGCACGACCTGCATTTGCACGATGCAGCGGAGCCCGGCGGCGAAGGCTTCGCGTGCGCGGGTGCGGTGCGCGTCATCGACAAAGGCGAACTCAGGCAGGCCCGCGGCGAGGTCGCGGAGCAGCTCGAGGATGTGGGTCATGGCGTTGTCGTTGAGCGTGATTTCGTCGTGGTATATGCCTTCGAGCGGCCAGCATTGCGGCCAGCCGCCGTTGGGAAATTGCGCGTCGAAAATGTAGTCGAGCCCGCGCCGAAAGGCGACGCGGAGCTCGTCGCGCGCGGCGGCCTGCTGCGCGCCGGCGAGGAGGCGCAGCTCCTCGGTGGTGGCGCGGTTGTCGAAGGTGCCGGTGTAGTGCCACGGATCGGTCTGCGAACTCCAGTGCATGCCCGGCGTGCGCGGGCCGCGGTCAAAGCGAACGGCCTTGGACCAGCCGCCGCTCGGGGTTTGAAACGAGAGCACCGTCGCGACGAGGCGGCGCGCTTCGTCGCTCGCAAACCAGCTCGCGGACGGGTGCGACGGGAGTTTGAAATCCTTGCCCTCCGGCGCGAGCAGCGGCGCGGCCAGGCCATGCGCCTGCACCTCGGCATCGAGCACCGCCTGCTCGGCGCGGCGACGCTCGACGGAGCGCGCGAGATAGCGTTCCCACGCGGGCCGCTCATCCGCCGGCAGTGCGGCGATGCGCTCGGCGGTGACGGCGTGCTCGGATGAAAGGATGACGCGCGCCGGAGCTTCCGGGCCATTTCCCGGTGTCTCTGGCGCGTTATTCGCAGTTACTTTTCCAAGCGAAGCTGCGGCAACAAAACCAGCCATCGCGAGCAGTAGCAGCGTACGGTTAGGCCGATTCATTACGGTTCAAGAACAAAGTGTTTGATGCGGATGATCCACGAAAAGACGATGATACAGGTGACTATAGGTAAAAGGTTTAATGCCGCGATCCACCATGCGCGTCGCTGGCGCGGTTGCTGTAATACGGAAACGGCAAAACAGAGACCGATGCCCTCCCACAGTAACCACAACATCGGAGTTATCATCGGACGAATCATTGCGCCGCTGCTAATAGGTAAAAGCAATAAACAATCAACGCCCGGAGCAACTACATTAAGTGCCAAGCCTGCGCGCAGCGCGAAGCGGGCAGTATCCTGCGCCTTCGTGCGCGGCAAAGGAAGTGGCTGGATCAAACTCATTAGAGAGCAATCTGGTCGACTAACATCAACTTACCCTGCGCGCTAAATCAGCCCGAGCTTCATCCTTCCCACGCTTAGTATCGAGCTTCATTGGCTTCTTCGGCAGTCGGCGGTTGCCGTTTGCATGCTGCAACCAGTGTGAGCCAGCCAAAAAAATACAGCATGCGCATTGAAGGTTTGAAAACATCACATTCATAAGCCAAGCCATGCCCGCACGCCCTGCTCGACCGGTGCGCGTTGCGCGGGCGTGAGACTGCCGAGTCGGCGGAGGGCATGTTTCGCGGGAATGGTCGTCAGACTTTGCACCGCGAAAGCGCCTTCGCGGAGAAACGGAACCGCCACGGCAATCTCGAACGGTGAGCCACGGAGCGAAGTGGTGTGGGAAACCACGGTGACGATGACCCGGTCACTATCTCCATGCGGAACATTGAGGATCAACGCGGGCCGCGTTTTTTGGGCCCTGCACAAATTCACGAGCCAGACCTCACCGCGCCGCGGCATCTTCCTCCTCGCCGAGCATGGCGAAGATGCGGGCGGCGGAGGCGGTCAGTTCCTCATCAGTGATGTCGCCATAGTCGAACTGGGCGGTTCGATGAACAATCACGGCGCTGAATGCTCGCTGCTCCTCGGGTGGGAGGCGGTCGAATTCCGCAAGGAGTAGGGCGGTGGCTGTGCTCATGCGCGCATGATAAGACGCTCCCCGCCGCGGGCAAGCGCACGATTTTTCCCGCCCGCCTAAATCAGCCCGAGCTTCATCTTTCCCGCCTCGCTGATCATCGCCTGATTCCACGGCGGATCCCACACCAGCGCCACATCCGCGTCGCCGACGCCGGGGACGCTGAGCACTTTGGCTTTGGCCTCGGCGGCGATGGTCGGGCCCATGCCGCAGCCGGGCGCGGTGAGCGTCATCTTCACCTCGACCATCGCGCCCTGGCCGGCGCGCGGGCTTATGAGGCAGTCATAGACGAGGCCGAGATCGACGATATTGACGGGAATCTCCGGGTCGTAGCAGGTGCGGAGCTGATCCCACACGGCCTTGTCCTCGACGGGCGTGTCCGCGTCCGCGTTTGGCGCCTGGGCGGGCTGGGGCGCGGCGGGTTCGAGGCCGAGGGCACCGGCATCGGCATCGGCGATGCGGGCCAGTCCTTGATCGGTGGCCACGGTGTAGCTGCTGCCGAGGGCCTGGGTGATGAAGACGCGCGTGTCCTTCGTGAGCGTGATGGCCTCGCCGCTCGGGATGCGCGTGGCCGGGCAGTCGCGGGTGAGAGTTTTTTCGGTGTTTTCGTGCATGGGTTGAAAGGTCGGGTGGTCGGAGAAGTGGCTTGTAATCTACTTTGGTGGTTCGCCGAGCATTTCGACGAGCTTCGGTTTGATCGCTTGCGCCAGAACCTCGTAACCGTCGGGGCTGAAATGCGTTCCATCAAGCGTCATTCCCGCCAGCCACGCGTCCTTGGCATCGGTGAAAAGCGGGTACGTGTCCACGACAAGGATCTCGCGTTGTGCCGCAAGTTTCAGGAGCAGTTCATTGGTCGCGCGAATCGAGCGCCGCAATGCGCTATTGGGTTCATACGTGTTTGGCGGAATGGTGAGCAGCAGAACGCGCGTTTCGGGATTCGCTTTGTGGATCAGTTCCAACGCGGTTGCACATGCTTTGGCGACTTCCGCCGGTGGGTCGGGCCGCTCCATGCTCAGATTGTTTGTGCCCATCATCAGCACGACTGCGCGCGGTTTTGTTTTCGGCAGGTCGTAGGCGTTCAGGCGAAACAAAATGTGCTCGGCGCGGTCGGCGGAGATGCCGCAATTCACAAGGTGCCAGCCGCGAAACTGCTGCCACGGAACTCTTCCATGCGGTTGCCAAAACTCAGTCAGAGAATCGCCGACAAAACACACATCGGCCCGACGCACGCTCAATTGTGCCTTTTGATAAGCAATCAAGCGCGTCCATTCTTTCGCTTCCAGTGTTTGCATTTCCGGCCGACTCGCGGAGCGAGTGTCGATGGCAGCCGCGCTGGCGAGTGCAAAAACGAGCGTGGCAGGCGCGAACCACAAACACGCTTTTGTCCGAAACAAAGACCGCGCTAGTTCCATTTACGAAAGCCCGGTCAAACCGCCGGCGGCTTCAGCACCACCTTCACTTTTTTCTCGGGCGCAGTGCCGCTGTGGAGCTGGTCGAAAAGGGTGGTGGCCTGTGGAGCCTGTGCTGGTGTGGCTTGCTGGGCGGCGGGCTGCGGGGCGAGCGCGGAGCGGAGGGCGTTTTCGACGAGCTGGGCGCAGTGGATTTTCATCGGCGGCAGCGGGCCGAGCGGGGCGGCGAGGTCGGTGCCGGACATGGAGAGCGCTTCGGCCACGGTCTTGCCGGCGATGAGTTCGGTGGCGACGCTGGCGACGGCGATGGCGGTCTCGCAGCCGAAGGTCTGGAAGGTCGCGCGGTCGATGATTTTCCGGCCCTGCGCGTCTTCCTTGAATTTCACCCACATCCGCAGCATGTCGCCGCACTCGGCGCTGCCGACGGTGCCGACGGAGTCGGCGTTCTCCATTTCGCCGAGGTTCTTGGGGTTGGCGAAGGCGTCGTGGATGCGTTGTTGGAGATCGGTGTTCATGATTCGAGTTCGTAGCGGGGCAGGGCGGAATCGACTTGCTGGCTCCACGCATCGATGCCGCCGCGGACGGCGCGGACGTTTTCAAAGCTGTGGCCGGCGAAGTAGGCGGCGGCGTCCATGCTGCGCGTGCCGGTGTGGTCGATGATCGCAAGGAGCGCGCGGCGATCCCAGCGAAGGAGGATTTCCTGCATCAGCTCCTGGGTGAAAAAGATCGCGCCCGCAATGTGGACAGCGTCGAACTCCTCGCGGGTGCGGATGTCGATGAGCTTGGCGTCGGGAGCGCTTTTCAGCGCGGCGGCGAGATCGGCGGGGGGGATGAGGATTTTCTCGTCGGCCTCGTGGCTGGCGAGGATGTGGGCGATGACTTCGTCCACGGCGAGGTTTTC
>JANPHJ010000251.1:0-3825 GCA_031424395.1 Chthoniobacter sp. | reverse complement strand
CGTGGCGAAGATCGACCTGACCATCGCCGATGCGGAGCGGTGGCTGGCGGAGGAGGAGAATCTCGGCGGGCCGCATCCGGCGCTGGTGCGGCGACGGTCGCGCGGGCCGGCGGCGGTGGTTGGGCCGTTCAATTTTCCGCTGCACCTCGGGCACGGCGCGAATGTGGCGCACCTGCTCGCGGGCAATCCCGTCATCTTCAAGCCGTCGCCGCTCGCGGCCAATGTGGCGGCGCGCTACGGCGAGCTGATGTCGCCCGCGTTTCCGCCCGGTCTTTTCCAAGTCGTGCAGGGTGGGGGAGCCGAGGGCGAGGCGCTGTGCCTCGATCCGCGCGTGCGCTCGGTTTGTTTCACCGGCTCCGTGCCGGTGGGAAAAAGGCTCGCGCTGGCGCTGGCGGAGGATTTTTCCAAAGACCTCGCGCTCGAGCTGGGCGGCAGCAATGCGCTCATCGTCTGCGCCGACGCCGATCTCGAAAAAGCCGCCGCCGCCGCCGCGGAAGGCGCGTGCCTCACCGCCGGCCAGCGGTGCAACGCCACCAGCCGCGTCATCGTCGAGCGCCCGGTCGCCGCGGAATTCCAGCGCTGCTTTCTCGCCGCGCTCGCCATTTTCGAGCCCGCCGACCCGCTGCTCCCGACCACCAAACTCGGTCCCGTCATCAGCGCCGCCGCCGTCGCCCGCTACGAGCGGCTGCTCGCGGAGACGCCGGGCGAGTGGCTGCTGCCGGGCGCGGTCGTGCCCGAGGTTTTGGGCAAGCGCGGGCATTACGTTCGGCCCGCCGTGGTCCTGCGCGGGAACGATGACGAGGCCGCGGTCGAGGAAAGTTTCGTCCCCATCGTCAGCCTCTACATCGCCAACGACCTCGACGCCGCCGTGCGCCGCCACGAGGCCACGCCCTTTGGTCTCACCGCCTCGATTTTCACCCGCTCTGAAACGCGCTTTCACCAGATCGGCGAGCGCCTCGCCGCGGGCAATCTCTACGCGAATCTGCCCACCACCTTTTCGCCATCCACACTCCCCTTCGGCGGCCTCCGCGCTTCGGGCAATGGCCGCCCAGGCGGGCGCGGCTTCCTCCGCTTCACCACTGACGAGCAGGCTGTGCAGTGGGCGGTGTGGTGACATGGCGCACATTTCCCTTCCGCCCCTCCGCCCGCTTCGCTACAGCATTTCCCCAGGATGTCCTCCGCCACTCCAGCGCCCACCCGGTGGCGCATTCCTTCCGGGATGCCACTCGTGAATCTGCTGTGCGCTGGGTGGTCGGGGGTGGTGTTTTTGTTTCTCTACATCCCCATCATTCTGCTGGTGGTGTATTCGTTCAACGCATCGGAGCTGAGCTTCATCTGGGGCGGGTTCAGCCTCGAGTGGTACAGCAAGCTGTGGCAAAACGGGCCGCTCATCGAGGCGACGAAGAACGGGCTCATCATCGCGGCAATCACCACGGTGCTGTCTGTCTTTCTCGGCACCATCGGGGCGTGGCTGCTGTATCGGTACAAATTCCCCGCGCTGCGGGCGCTGAGCACGCTCATCTTCATTCCGATGGTCATTCCCGAGGTGGTCATGGGGGTGAGCCTGCTGATTTTTTTCACGGTCATCGCCGTGCCCCTGAACCACTGGCTGGCGACCTTCACCGAGGCGGAGTTTGGGCTCGGGTTTGCGACCATCATCATCGCCCACACCACGTTCTGTTTTCCCTTCGTACTCGTGGCGGTGCAGGCGCGGCTCACGGGCGTGGATCCGAATCTCGAGGAGGCGGCGATGGATCTCGGGGCACCGCCGTTGAAGGCCTTCTGGCTGGTCATGGTGCCGTATCTTTTGCCGGCCATCGTCTCGGGTGCGCTGATGTCGTTCACGCTATCGATGGACGAATACATCGTCACCATTTTCACCACCGGGCCGGAGTCGCAGACGCTGACGATCAGGGTTTTCGGCCTCGCGAAGAAGGGCCTTGATCCGTCGCTCAACGCCGTCTCCACGGTCTTTATTGTTGCCACCGCCGTCTTCGTGGTGCTTGCTGAACGGGTCAGGAAACTCAACCGTTAAAGTAAGTCCATTCGACCAGTTACTTTTATGAAAACCATCCGTCTCCTCATTGCCATCGCGCTCCTCACCGCCACCGCCATCCCCAGCTACGGGCAGGCGAAAAAGAAACAGGTGCTCAATCTTTTCTGCTGGTCCGAATACGTGCCGCAGGAAGTCATTGACGGCTTCACCAAGGAAACCGGCATCAAGGTCAACGTGGAGAACTATGCCTCAAACGAGGAGATGCTCTCGAAGCTCCTCGCGGGCGGGAGCAAGTATGATCTTATCCAGCCATCCGAGTACACCATCGAGGCGCTGATCAAGGCGGAGAAACTGGATGCGCTCACGTTGGAAAACATCCCGAACATCAAGAACCTTGATCCGAAGTTCACCAAGATGGCGCATGACCCGGAGGGAAAGTATTGCGTGACCTGGATGGCGGGGACCGTGGGCATCGTAGTCAATACCGCTAAGATCCCGCTGCCGCTCGCGGGTGAAAAGGAGGCTCCCGCTCCGAAAGCTGCTGAGAATAAAAAGGAGAAGCCGGAGCCCAAGCCGATCACTGGCTACAAAGATGTCTTCGACGGCACTCACAAGCGCCGCATCGTGGTGCTCAATGACTCCCGTGAGATCGTCTCATGGGCGCTCGCCACGCTGGGGATTTCGGCGAATGACATGACGCCGGAGAACCTCGAAAAGGCGAAACCCATTCTCGCCGAATGGCTGCCGCAGGTGAAGGTGTATGATTCGGATTCGCCGAAGACGGCGCTGCTCAACGGCGATGTTGATCTTGGCATCGTGTGGAGCGGGGAGGCGGCGATTTTGTGGAAGAAGAACAAGAAGTTCACCTACGTCCTGCCGGCGGAAGGCGCGCATCAGTTTATCGACAGCCTAGCCATTCCGAAGGGTGCGCCGAACAAGGAGAACGCCGAGAAGTTCATCAACTATATCCTCAAGCCCGAGGTCAGCGTGCTGATTTCCGACGCCTTCCCTTACACGAATCCGAACGCAGAGGCGGTGAAGCTCCTCAAGCCGGCGCAGCGCGAGAATCCCGCGAGCTATCCGCCCGGCGAGCCAAAGCTCGAAACCTTCAAGGACATCGGCAAAGCGGCGAAGGACATCGACAAGCTTGTGACCGACCTCAAGGGCGCGAAGAAAAAGTAACTGCCGCGCCCCGCGCCGACCCCGATGCAAACCGCGCTCGGCGCTCCCGATACCACCGGCACCCGCCGCCCCGGCCTCCTCGGTTGGCTGCTGATGGCCCCCATGCTGGCGTGGCTCACGGCCTTTGTCATCGCGCCGACGCTTATCCTGCTAGTCTATTCCTTCTGCCAGCGCGACGACCTCGGCCAGGTCGTCTATGCTTTCACCTGGGATAACTACCGCCGCATCTTCTTCGACGCCGACACCGGACACTTCGGCACGACTTACTTCACGATCTTTCTCCGCTCGGTCAGCTATGCCGGACTTACTACGGTCATCTGTCTGGTGGTGGGTTATCCGGTCGCCTGGTTCATAGGTCGCGCGCCGGAGGGACGGCGCAATCTGCTGCTGACGCTCGTGATGATCCCGTTCTGGACGAGCTTCCTCATCCGCACCTATGCTTGGATTACCATCCTCAGCACGAACGGGCTGCTCAATGGTCTGCTGCAGTACACCAAGCTAATCGAGGAACCCTGGGAGATGATGTACACGCCCGGCGCGGTGGTGCTGGGGTTGGTGTATAGCTATCTGCCGTTCCTTATTCTCCCGGTCTATGGTTCGGTGGAAAAGCTGGATAACTCGCTGGTCGAGGCGGCCTTCGACCTGGG
>JANPHJ010000250.1:0-14078 GCA_031424395.1 Chthoniobacter sp. | reverse complement strand
GATTCTCGCGCTGATCCTCGCGGTCGCGATCGGCTTTTCGCTCGCACTGCTCGGCAGCGGCGGCTCGATCATCACGCTGCCGGTGCTGGTCTATGCCGCGGGCGTGCCGGCGGCGGAAGCGGTCGGGATGTCGCTCGCGGTGGTCGGCGGGACGAGCCTCGCGGCGAGCGTAATGAATGCGCGCGGCGGCCTCGTTCACACCAAGGCCGCGATGCTTTTCAGCGTTACGGGAATGGTTGGCGCGCTCGCGGGCGCGCAGCTTACGCATCTCGTCGCCGCGCCTGTGCTGATGCTGCTTTTCGCGGGACTGATGATCGCCGTCGCGGTGCTGATGCTGCGCGGGCGCGCCGATCTCGCGCCCGATCCGGCGACGCATTGCCGCTGGCCGATCTGCGCGGGCACGGGTCTCGTCGTCGGCGGGCTGACCGGTTTTCTTGGTGTTGGCGGCGGGTTCCTCATCGTGCCGGCGATGGTGCTCTTCGGGCATCTGTCTCTGAAGCCGGCGATCGCCACATCGCTCGTCGTCATCGCGGTGAATTCCTTCGCCGGACTCGCCGGGCATCTGCGCCAGACGACATTCGACTGGCGCGTCGCCGGGATGTTTCTCGGCGTCGCGGTCGCGGGAATGCTGGCGGGCAGACACTTCGCGGGCCGCGTGGCGGTTGGGCATCTGCGCCGCGCCTTCGCCTGGTTCGTCCTCGCCGTCGCGGCATTTGTCGTCGCGAAAAATTGCGCCGCCTTTTCCTGACCCACAAAATCAACAGTCGAACTCCCATGTATCTCAAACGCTACTTCGTCGAAGGTCTCGCCCACGCTTCCTATCTTTTCGGAGCCGATGGCGAGGCCGCGGTCGTGGACCCGAAACGCGATGTCGATGACTACCTCGCCGACGCCGAGCGCGAAGGACTGCGCATAGTTGCGATCTTCAACAGCCATCCGCACGCGGACTTCGCCTCGGGCTTTCGCGAGCTCGCGCAGCGCACCGGCGCGAAGATTTACACGTCGCATCTCGCGCCCGCGAAATACGAGCACGTCGCGGCGAAAGACGGCGACCGCATCGAGGTCGGCTCGCTGGAAGTCGAGCTGCTCGAAACGCCCGGCCACTCGCCGGACAGCCTCTCTTTTCTCGTGAGCGAAAAGGATCGGCCCGAGGTCGTCTTCACCGGCGACCTGCTCTTCGTGAACGATGTCGGCCGGCCCGATCTGCGCGACGCCGACGAAGATCCCAGCGCACTCGCAAGCAAGCTCTACGACTCGCTTTTCCACAAAATCCTCGCGCTGTCCGACGACGTGAAAATTTATCCCGCGCACGGCGCCGGCTCGCTCTGCGGCCGCGCGATTTCGTCCGCGCCATTCTCGCTCGTCGGCCAGGAGCGGCGGACGAATTGGGCGCTGCAAATCAAGGACCGCGGGGAGTTCGTGCGGCAGATGATCGCGAATCTGCCCGACCGCCCCGCTTACTTTTCCTACGATGTCGGCGTGAATCTCGAAGGCGCAAAACCGCTCAGCGAACTGGCGCCCTTGCGCGCCCTGAGCGAGGCGGAGGTGGAGGAAGGCACTGCCGCTGGCGCTGCCGTCATCGACACGCGGCCCGCTCCGTTCTTCGGCGCAGGCCATTTCCCCCGCAGCCTGAACATCGGCCTCGGCAGCGCGCTTTTCTCGACGTGGGCCGGCTTCATCGTCCCCGGCGGCACGGCGATAGCACTCGTCGTCGGCTCCGCGGACAACGCGCCCAAAGCCCGGCTGGAACTGGCGCGCATCGGCTTCGATAACGTGCTCGGTTACATTGAGGCCGACTCGCTAACGCAGATACAGCAGCTCTCGCAGCTCAGCGTCTGCGACCTCAAGAGCGGCCTCAGGCAAGGCGACGCGCCGCTCGTGCTCGATGTCCGCACGCCCGGCGAATGGGAGAAAAAACACATCGACGGCGCGCGCCACATCCCGCTGCCGACGCTGCCCGCGCGCCTCGCCGAAGTGCCGCGCGATCAGCCCGTCGCCGTGCTGTGCGGCAGCGGCTACCGCTCCTCGATTGCCGCGAGTTTGCTGCATGCGCACGGCTTTCAACGCCTGCAAAACGTCATGGGCGGAATGGGCGCCTACCTCGAAGCCAACTGCCCGGCCTTCGACCCCGCGGAGCTGGTTTTCCACGCGGAGAATATCTGAGCGGCTTCGCCGACGCTGGCGGAACACGCCGTGGGCGGAGGCAAGCTCGCCGATCACTGGCCGTTCGGGGAGCCGACGCCGCGACAACTGCGCTTTCCAGATGGAATCCAGCATGAACATCCCATCCGCGCAGTCAGCCTGCCGCGGACGGGATGTCCGGTTTGCCAGTTCTTACCGCGTGTGGAGCTGGATGTTGCCGCCCACGAGCGTGCCCGAGGCGGTATAGCCGTTGGACAAGGTGATCGCGAGGGTGTCGTTGGTCCCTGGCTCGCCTTTGTCGGAAACGATTACGTCGTAAGTGCCGGCGACGCCGTTGATCGTGGCGGTGCCGGTGATGCGGCGGGTGGTGGTGTCAATCGTCTGGTAGCTGGTCACCGCGGTGCCTTTGACCTGCATCCCGCTGCCGTGATCGATGTAGGTCAGATGGCCCCACAGCGCGCCGTTCTTGATCCCGCCCGCCACGCCAAAGTTCGCCCGCAGACCGGAAGGCGTGCCGGTGATGAAGCCGCCGCCGGTGACGAAATCGCCGAGCAGCGCCGGGCGGCTCGAGCAATTGATGTCGGCGTGCGTCGATGACACGAGGACATCGGCGACTCCGAACACCTCGACATGCAGCGCATTCACGTTGATCGCGCCGGAGTTGCGTCCATTGCCGCTGGCGGCCTGCTCATTGATCGTGACCCTGCAACCGCCACCCCGAGCGCATCCACGAGGGTACAGCGCGGCGGTGCGGTTGCCTATGAATCCGCATATCCCTCGGCACCCCATAGCGCGCACCAGCCTCTCACCTTTCGCGCCCGACCCCGCAAATGTCGCGTCCGGCCGACGCCGCGCTGACTAGGCCAGCCGACCGCAGCAGTTCTTGAATTTTTTCCCGCTGCCGCACGGGCACGGGTCGTTGCGGCCGACTTTGCTGGGATCGACCTGCGGAGTGCGGTGGGCGATGGCTTCGGCGATGTTCGGCTCGGGTTCCTCGGGCAGGGCGTGGCGGGAGGGCGGGGTGGTGGCGGTGCCGCCGGCGGTCTCGGTGGTCTGCGCGCCGGTCTCGTCGGCGTGGATGAGGAACTGCGGGAGGTTTTGCAGAAACGCGCCGAAGGATTCGAGGTTGGCGGTGGAGCGGAAGAGGTTGTGCAGGACTTCGTTTTTGATCGCGTCCATGAGGAGCGTGAACATGTCGAAGGCCTCGGTCTTGTACTCGACGAGGGGATCCTTTTGGCCGTAGGCGCGGAGATACACGGCCTCGCGCAGGGAGTCCATGGAGTAAAGGTGCTCCTGCCAGAGCCGGTCGATGGCGTTGAGCAGGGTGTTGCGCTCGAGGTATTTCACGGCCTCGACGGGTTCGTGGGCGCACTTCAGCTCGTAGCTCTTTTTCACCCGCTCGATGAGGAACTGCGCGATTTCGAGCGGCTTCTTTTTGTCCGCGCCGATGGCCTCGGCGGTGAGGCCGAGGGGGAAGGTGACGTTGAGCCACGCGAGCAGGCCGGCGGTGTTGGGCTCGCTGCCGTCCTCGGGGAGAAACTCGATGACTTTCTGCGGGAGCATTTCGTCGATGACCTCGTAGAGCAGGGGACGCGGCTCGTCGCTGTGGATGGTGTCGTTGCGCCAGCCATAGACGACTTCGCGCTGCTTGTTCATCACGTCGTCGAAATCGAGGGAGCGCTTGCGCTGGAGGTAGTCGCGCTGCTCGACGCGCTTCTGCGCGGTCTCGACGGATTTGTTAAGCCACGGATGCTCGAGCTCCTGGCCTTCTTCGAGGCCGAAGCGCTCCATCATTTTCGTCATGCGGTCAGCCGCGCCGAAGTTGCGCATGAGGTCGTCCTCGAAGGACACGTAGAAGCGCGAAAGGCCGGGGTCGCCCTGGCGCGCGCAGCGTCCGCGGAGCTGGCGGTCGATGCGCCGCGCGGAGTGGCGCTCGGTGCCGATGACGTAGAGCCCGCCGACTTCGACGACGCCGGGGCCGAGCTTAATGTCGGTGCCGCGGCCGGCCATGTTGGTGGAAATGGTGACGCTGCCGGGCTGCCCCGCCCGGGCGATGATCTCGGCTTCCTGGAGGTGATACTTCGCGTTGAGCACGGCGTGCGGGACTTTCTCGCGCTTGAGCATGCGCGAGAGGACTTCGCTCGACTCGACGCTGGCGGTGCCGACGAGCACGGGCTGCTGCCGCCCGTGCGCAGTCATGATCTCCTTGACCACGGCGTTGAATTTTTCGCGCCGCGTCTTGTAGATGAAATCATTCAGGTCCTGGCGGACGCACGGCTGATTCGTGGGGACGACGGCGACGTCGAGTTTGTACACGTCGGAGAACTCATTGGCCTCGGTCTCGGCGGTGCCGGTCATACCGGCGAGTTTCGAGTAAAGGCGGAAGTAGTTCTGAATCGTGATGGTGGCGAGGGTCTGGGTCTCGCGGTCGATCTGCACGCCTTCCTTGGCCTCGACGGCCTGGTGCAAACCGTCGCTCCAACGGCGTCCGGTCATCTTGCGGCCGGTGTTTTCATCGACGATGACGACCTTGCCCTCCTCGACGACGTACTGCACGTCCTTCTCGAAAAGGCAGTAGGCGCGCAGGAGCTGCGAGATGTTGTGGATGCGTTCGGCCTGATGGTCGCAGAAGGCCTGGCGCTTGGACTTTTCCTCGATCTTCTGCGCGTCGGTGAGCGCGGTGTTTTGGTCGATCTCGGCGAACTGCGTCATGAGGTCGGGGAGGACGAAGGTGTCGGGGTCGTCTGGGTTCATGAACAGGCGGCCCTGCTCGCTCAGGTCGGCCTCGTGGGCCCGTTCGTCCATGACGAAGAACAGTTCCTCCTTGAGGGCGAAGAGTTCCTCTTTGCGCGTGTCGGTGTGGAAGGAGAGGTCGGCCTTGTCGATGGCCCGGCGCTTTTCGTGTTCCTCCATGGCGCGCAGGTAGCCTTTGTTGCGCGGCTGGCCGAGCTTCACCTTGTACATGACAGTGCCAAAGTCCTCGGTTTTCTTTTGCTCCCACAGCGCCTCGGCCTCGGAGGAGAGCCGGTTGCAGAGCATGGTCTGCTTTTTCACGAGCTGATCCACGAGCGGCTTGAAGGTGTCATACTGATGCGTGGAGACCGTCGCCGGGCCGCTGATGATGAGCGGGGTGCGGGCCTCGTCGATGAGGATGGAATCGACTTCATCGACGATGGCGAAGTGGTAGCCGCGCTGGACCTGATTTTCTTTGCTCGTGGCCATGCCGTTGTCGCGCAGGTAGTCGAAGCCAAACTCCGAATTCATCCCGTAAGTGATGTCGTGGTAGTACTGCGCGCGCCGCTGGTCGGGATACTGGTCGTGCTGAAGGATGCCGGTTTTCAACCCGAGAAAACCGTAGAGCTGGCCCATGGTTTCGCCGTCGCGCCGGGCGAGGTAGTCGTTCGTGGTGACGAGGTGCGCGCCGCGTCCGCAGAGCGCATTGAGGTAGAGCGGCAGCGTGGCGACGAGGGTCTTGCCCTCGCCGGTGGCCATTTCCGAAATCATGCCGCGATGCAGGCACATGCCGCCGATGAGCTGCACGTCGAAGTGGACCATGTTCCAGGTGTAGGGCTGGTCGCAGACGGTGAAAGTGCTGCCGACCATCCGCCGCGCGGCGTTTTTCACGGCAGCGAAAGCCTCGGGCAGAATCTCATCCAGCACGCGCTGCTGCTCGGCGTAGTCCTCGATTTTCGCGAGCCGCTCCTGCCACGCGGCGGTCTTGGCGCGAAGCTGGTCGTCGGTGAGCTTGCGGTACTCAGTTTCGAGTTCGTTGATGCGCGCGACGAGCGGCCCCATGCCTTTGATCATGCGGGTGTTTTTCGAGCCGATGACCTTTTTGATTAGCCAGTTGATCATTGTAAAAAGAAGTCGGGTGTCAGGGCGTGCGCGCTAGGTTTTTGGAAAATGGGAGCGGGACGTTACGTGGGAGTGCCCGTGCTGAAAACTGAAATCTCAGCCGTCGCGCAGTTTGCTTTTTCCCCCTCGCGGACGCTCCGCCGCCCGCCGCCTACTCCTTGAAATCCGTATCCGCTTTTTCCAGCGCGAGTTCCTTGATCCACGCATTGCGGTAGCGCACGTCGTGGCCTTCGCATTGCAGCTTCAGGCCGCCCGGCGTGTCGGTGATGCCCTTGCCACCGTCATTGCCGCCGTCGAGACCCGAGTTCGGGCCGCCCCAGATTTGATTGATGGTCACATTGCTGTGGACTTTCTGGCCGTTGAAAAACATCGAGACCAGTGGCTTTTCCACCATCTTCCCATCGGCAAACCGCGCCGCGCGAAAAGTGATGTCGTAGGCATTCCACACGCCCACCCCTTTGTAGGCGGCATACGGCGAGTCGGTTTCATTGATCACCGCCCCCATGCCGTGCTTGGTCTTGTCGCCGTCGAGGACTTGGATCTCAAAACGGTTCTGCAAATACACGCCGCTGTTTCCGCCGGGTTTCATGATGAGAAACTCGATGTGCAGCCGGAAATCGCGATACGCCTTTTTCGTCACGATGTCCGCCGTGCCGTACTTCCCGCCGTCGGCCGCGCGGTCGTCGGTCATCACCGCCGTGCCCGCGTCCACCGGATCTTTCACGATCTGCCACTTGACCGGCATGGCCGACTTAAAGCCCGGCCCTTCCCAGTACATCCACTTTTCATCCAGCAGCGCCCGCGAGCCGTCGATGACGACCTCGGCCCCCGGAAGCGGTTTGGCCCCCACGCCCACATCGGCAAAAGCGGCGGTGGCGGAGAGCAGGGCGATGAGGAGCAGGGGAGTCGGGTGCATGGGTGGTTTGGAGGTGGTTTTGCGGAGCGTGCCACGGTTCCCGCGGCGGAGTAAACAGCGGGCTGCGCCCGCGGAGGATTTTTCCGCACGCACTGCTCGACAAGGCGGAGGGGAGCTTTTAGCTTCCGCGCAACCTCAGCTTTCGCTCCTCCCTTTATGCCCAAATTCAACTATGTAGCACTCGACGCCCGCGGCCAGGAATCCGTCGGGGTCATTGAAGCCTCCACCTCCAACGACGCCGTAGGCCAGCTCCGGCAGGCGGGCTATTTTCCCACGAGTGTGCTGGAGGAGGGCAAGGGCAAGGCGGTGGCGAAGGCCACCAAGGCGGTGCAGAAAAAGGCCAAGGAGATGAGCGCGCCGAAGGCGAAAAAGGGCGGGATGGTGCTCTTTCAAAAGAAGACGGTGAAAAGCAAGGTGCTGATGATTTTCACCCGGCAGCTCGCCACGCTGATCGACGCCGGCCTGCCGCTGCTGCGCAGTCTCACGGTGCTGGCGAAGCAGGAGAAGGATCTCGTTTTGCAAAACACCATCAACGCGCTGGCCGATGCGGTGCAGGGCGGCAGCACGTTCTCGGAGTCGATGGCGCAGCACCCGCTGATTTTCAACAAGCTCTACATCAACATGGTCAAGGCCGGCGAGCTGGGCGGCGTGCTGGAACTGGTGTTGAACCGGCTCGCGGAGTTCCAAGAGAAGGCGCAGAAGGTGAAGAACAAGGTCATCTCGGCGATGGCCTATCCGGTCATCGTGCTGATCATCGCCATGCTGATCATGGTCTTCCTGATGGCCTTCATCGTGCCGAAGTTTCAGGCGATCTTTAATGACATGCTCAGCGGCGCACCGCTGCCGCCGATCACGCGCTACGTCATCAACGTCAGCGAGGTGATTCAGAAAATGTTCATCCCGCCGTACCTGTGGATCACCATCGGCTCGGTGACGGTGCTGGTGGTCGGCTACAAGGCGATGGCCGGCAGCGCGGGCGGGCGGCGCTTTATGGACCGGGTGACGCTGGCCACGCCGCTCTTTGGCGACCTGCTGCGCAAAAGCGCGATCTCCCGCTTCAGCCGCACGCTGGGCACGCTCGTCACCTCAGGCGTGCCGATCCTTCAGGCGCTGAATATCACGCGCGACACGGCGGGCAATGTAGTTATCGCCGAGGCCGTGTCGAAGGTGCATGACGCGGTCAAGGAGGGTGAGTCGATCGTTCATCCGCTCGAGGCCAGCGGGGTCTTCCCGCCGATGGTGATCTCGATGGTGGACGTGGGCGAGGAGACTGGTCAGCTCCCGGAGATGCTGCTGAAAATCGCGGAGGTTTACGACGATGAAGTAGATAATGCGGTGGAGGGTCTGACCTCGCTGCTGGAGCCGATCATGATCGTTGTCCTGGCGCTCATCGTGGGTACCATTGTCATCGCGCTCTTCATGCCGCTGATCGAGATCATCAAGAAAATGGGCGGCCAGAACGGCTAGGCGATTGCGGATCACCCGTCTCCAGCTACTGTCTCCCATGCGTTCTCCCACACACCTCCGCCGCGGTTTCACCCTCATTGAAATGCTTGTGGTCATGGCGGTCATCGCCATCCTCGCGGCGATCCTGCTGAATCTGAACGGTCTCGTGCAAAGCAAAGCCGCCCGCACCCGGGCGGATGGCGAGATGAAGGCGATCTCCGCGGGCTGCGAAGCCTACAAGGCGGACAACGGCACGTATCCGCAAGACTCGACGACGGACGCCCTCGACCCGAGGGATACGGCGACTACGGGCGGTGATCCGAACAGCAGCGCTTACAGAAATGCGAACCTGTTTCTGTACAAGCAACTCAGCGGCGATCTGAACGCCAACGAGCGGAACGAACCCACCGGGACGCCCCCCGAACCGAAGAATTACCTTCCTGATTTCTTTACCCCGCAACGCCTCCAGGTGAATGCCAACAGCCCAGTGGGGACCGTTGGCCGGGTGCTTTACATCAAGGACCCCTATGGCAACCCCTACGGTTACTCGACCAAGGGCTTGAGCGCTGAACAGACTTTTCGCGCCGCCGTCGTGACCAACGCGCAAGCGCCCCGCCCCACCAATCAAGGCTACAATCCGACCTTTGACCTGTGGTCCACCGCGGGCAAAAAGGACAACCCGCTAATCAACGCCAACGTCTGGGTCAAGAATTGGTGACTCTGGCGGGCCGCCTCTGTTTTCGCCGATGAGACTTTCCAGCCGCCGCACCTCTCGTGCGGCGGTTTGGTTTTTGGCGGCCAGCGCCGCTTTTAACGGCTCGGTGCCCGCTGCCGACAGCGCTCCGCCGGTACCGTGGACGGAGTACCGGGCGATCATGTGGATCGGCGACACCGCGTACAAAAAACCGGAGAAACTCCCGCTCTTTTTCCAACGTCTGCGCGAAATGGGGATCAACGCGGGGATGGTGCATCACGACGCGCCGGGACAGGCGCTGCTCGACGCAAAGCTGCCGTTTTACGTCGAGAACATGGTGAACAAAGGGCTGTGCCTGAAATGGAATTCGCGCGTGAGCGACTGGGACAAAATGGTGACGGCGTGGAAGACGCCGCGCGACGAGGCGGCGCTCGTCCGCGAGTACAGCCTGGACGATCCGCAGTGGCGCGCGTGGGCGCGGGGGGAGATGCAGCGGCTCGTGAAACTCAACGCGCCGCACCGTCCGCTGGCCTACGACATCCGCGACGAGCTCTCGGTCACGATGTCGGCGAACCCTTTCGACTACGACTTCTCGCCCGTCGCGCTGGCGGGTTTTCGCACCTGGCTGAAAACGCAGTACCGCGACCTTGCCGCGCTCAACGCGGAGTGGGAGACCAGCTTCGCCGCGTGGGATGACGTGAAGCCTTTCACCACCGACCAGATCAAAAACCGCATGGCCAGCGGCGACGCCAGCCCGCGCGGCAAGCCCGACTGGCAGGCGGTGCAGGCCCTGAAATTTGACCCCGCCGAGGCGCGCAAAAAACCGACCGCGTGGAATCTCGCGCCCTGGTGCGACCATCGCAGCTACATGGATTCCGCGCTCGCCGCCACGCTGGGCGATCTGCGCCAGGCCGCACGGGAGCTTGATCCGCGGACGCCCGTGGGCATCGAGGGCACGCAGGCGCCCTCCGCGTTTGGCGGCTACGACCTGTGGAAACTTTCGCAGGTGCTAGACTGGGTCGAGCCTTACGACATCGGCAACGCCCGCGAAATCTGGGGCTCCTTCATGCCCGGCAAAACGCTGCTCACCACCGTGGGCGAGCAGGACGCCCGCGCCGCGCGCCGCCGCCTCTGGCACCTGCTGCTGGAGGGTGACCGCGGCTGCATCGTGTGGTGGAGCGAGGACTGCATCGACTGGAAAAGCGACGACTACGCGCTGACCCCGCGCGGCGCGGCGCTCGCGTCGGTTTTGCAGGAAATGCAATCGCCGCTCGCGCACATCTTCATGCGGGCCGAGCGCGAATTCGATCCCATCGCCATCCACTATTCGCAGGCCAGCATCCAGGTCGATTGGCTCCTCGGATCCTGCGCCGACGGCAGCACCTGGCTGCGCCGTTTCTCCAGCTACGAAGCCGCGCACAACCGCCTGCTGAAAGTGCGCAACGGCTGGCTGAAGGCGCTGACCGACCTCGGGCTCTCGCCGGTGTTCATCTCATCACCGGAGGTGGAAAATGGCGGGCTGGAAAAACGCCGCATCGAGACTTTGATCCTCCCGCAATCACTCGCGCTTTCGGCCGGTGAACGCGCGGCCATCGCCCAGTTCTGCGCGCCCCGCCAAGCCATGCCAATGCCGCGGCGAATCCTTTACGACGGGCCGCTCGGCATGTTCGACGGGCACGGTAAACTGCGCGCCACCGATCCCGCGCGCGATCCTCTCGCCATGCTGCCGCTGCCCGCGCCCGCGGCGCTCGAAAGCGTCTCGGCTTTTCATCACGAATTGCCGCAGACCGACGTCACCTTCGACGCTGACATTGGCGCGTATCCGGTGGCACGGCTGGCCGGCGGCAGCAGCGCGCCGATGACTCGTCTGAGTGATTTCTTCGCCCGCGAGTTTCCCGTCGCTGCGCGCAAAATTTCGCTGCGCACCAATGACGGCACGCCACCCCACGCCGCCATTTTCCGCTACCGCCTCGGCGCGGCGCGCATCGTCGCCTTCGAGCGCAACGTTGATTACCAGATGAGCGAGGACCTGAAGCAAAAGGGCGGGAACGAGGCGCTCGAAAAGCCGATTGATTTTGAAGCCAAGCTCGCCGCGCCTGCGCACCTCTACGACCTCCGCTCGGGCAAATATCTCGGCCAATCCGACCGCATCGCGGTGCATCTCGATCCGTGGCAGCCCGCGCTTTTCGCGCTCTTCCCGCAGCGAATTCCGGGCGATGACGCCCTCGGGCTGCTCGCGCGAACTGGCGGCGGCTAGTGCCGCCCCTCACGCATCCGCACGGGGGAGGCGGCGAGGCGGTCGAGGATGGGCACCCCTTCTTCGCCGAGGCGGCCGAAGGCGAGGACGCCGGTGGGGCATTGCTGCACGCAGGCGGAGCAGCGGACGCATTCGGGGTCTTCCATGGGGAGGCCTTTGTTGGCGAAGTTCATCACGTCGATGCCCTGGTGGCAGACGGAGGTGCAGACGTTGCAGGAGATGCACTTTTTTTTCTCCGCGAAAATGCGGTAGCGGGAAAAGCGCGCGTAGATGTGCATGAGCGCCGCGAGCGGACACGCGAAGCGGCACCACACGCGCCCGCTGAACCAGAAATACGCGGCGACGCCCATGACGCCGGCGAGCCAGAGATCGACGAGGTAGGCGTAGTTGAAAATGGGCCAGCCGTTCATCAGGCCGTAGTAGATGCCGTTGAACCAGCCGATGCCGAGCCAGCCGAGGATGCGGAGGAGCAGGAGGAAAAGGGCGACGCCGAGGATGATTTGGCCGGCCATGTTCCAGCGGTTGGCGCGGGGGCCGTGCGGCATTTTCTCGCGATGGGTGTCGCCGAGGGTCTCGGCGAGCGCGCCGCAGGAGCAGATCCAGCCGCAGTAGGCGCCTTTGCCCCAGCGCCAGACGATGAGCGGGATGATGACGAAAGTTTGCACCAAGCCGAGGACGAGCCAGCCGGCGGTGGGGTGGTCGTTGAAGAGGTTCCAGATGAAGAGCGGCCACGCGAGGACGAAGCCGAACGCGCGCCAGTATTCGCGCTCGGGGCTGTAGCTGGGGATGGGGAAAAACTGGTCGGCGAAGGACTTGCCGAAGCCATGGTCGAAGACGCCGTTTGCGCCCATCCACGGCAGGAGGATGTAGGGCAGGAGGAAAAGCGGGAGGAGCTGAAACGCCATGAGCGAGCACGTCTGCGCGGTGACGTAGGGCGTGCGCCGCCGGACGATACGCCGCGCGCCGAAGACGACGATGAGGGTGCAGTAGGTGAGGGAGTAGTAAAAGGTTTGTTGCTTCGCGGCGAGGGTGACGGCACCGAGAAAGGTTCGCGGGTCGCGCGCGGCGGCGCTGATGGAGCCGAGCGCGGCGGCGGCCATGTCGGGGAGGTGCGCGCCGAGGTTGGCGAGCGGGCCTTTGTGGGCTTTCCAGTGGTAAAGCCAGACGCAGAAAAGGGCGAAGAGGATGAAGCTGAGCCAGGTCTTCGGCGTCCACTCGCCGCGGATAGTGAGGCCGCTGCGGCGGAAGAAATCGAGCGGGGCTTCGCGGCCGAGCATGGTGAAGACGGCGTCGTTGGGGAGGGCGAGGTCGCGGCCGTCGGCGTCGCGCAGGGTGGCGGTGTCGGCAGTGAGGCGGGCGACTTGCGAGCCGAGCAGGAGTCTCACCGAGCCCGTGGGAGTAGAGCGCTGCATGGCGGTGGTGAGCGCGGTGGTGACGCGCTCGCTCGACGGGTGCGCGATCTGGATCGGCGTGTCGGCGTTGGCGGCGAGGGCATTGAGCTTCTCGATGTTGTCGGGTTTGGGGCGGGCGAACTCCTTTTTCCGATAGCTCAGCGTGACGTGCGCGCCGCACGCGCCGAGGGCGATGGCGGTCTCGAGCGCGCTATCGCCGCCGCCGACCACGAGGACGTTTTTGCCGGCGTAGTCCTTCGGGTCGTGGAGCCGGTTATAGACCTTGTCCAGTTCCTCGCCGGGCACGCCGAGCTTGCGGTGATTGCCGCTGCGCCCGATGGCGACGATGACGCGCCGCGCTGTGCCCACGGGCTTCTCCGCGCCATGCAGCACGAGCGTGTCGCCGACGCGCGTGACTTTTTCGATCCGCTCCGCCGTGACCTCGATGCCAGCCGCGCGCCGCTGCGCTTCCATCTCGTCGAGCAGCTTCTCTTTCACGTCCGCGGTGAACTGCAAACCGCCGTTGAGCTGCATCTCGGTCGGGTAGGTGTAGATGGGTTTCGCCTTCGGAAAATTGGCTACGGTCGAGAAGACTTGCGTGGCCTCGAAGACCGCGAAGGTCAGCCCCGCGCGCCGCGCCTCGATGGCCGCCGAAATGCCGGCGACACCCGCGCCGATGATGGCGACATCGAGCACCTCCGCGCCGCGCTTTCCGCCACCCAGCTCGCCGGCGATCTCCCGCACCGCGCGCGCGCCGGAGTCGGAGGAAAATTTCAGCAGCGGCACCCCGGTGAGATCGCCGACGATGTGCACGCCGGGGACATTCGTGCGCCCGTGTGCGTCGCACGCCGGCAGTTTCTCGACGGTGCCGGCGGGCCAGCAGGTGTGCAGCCAATGGGCGTAGCGCGTGAAGAGCGAGGGCATGCCTGAGACTTAGCGGGCGATCGCGAGCGCGAAGCCGTTTGGCACGGCGCGGTGCGCGGCGATTTGCAGCACGCGGCGCAGCGGTTCCTCGCCTTTGTCCGTGGCGAGCATCAGCGTTTGGTCGCCCTCATTCCACAGCGCCACCGTCCATGCGCCGTCGCGGGTGAAATGCGGCGGGCCGTCGGGCGGGAGGTGCGCGAGTCCGGCGCGCTCGGTGGCGAAAAGATGCACGAGCACGCCCTCGCCGAGATCGAAGCAGATAAGCGACATCTTGTGCCCGTCCCAGGCGATGGTTTTGCAGCCGAGCGTCGGTTTTCCGGCGAGTGCGGAGGGCAGGGCGGCGGGTTGCGGGGTGCCGTCTTTTTGCAGCCGAGCCGTCAGCGCCGCGGCATCGCGACCCTGTAAATCAAAGGGTTCGCGGGCAGCGACGATTTCACCCAGCACCGCCAGGCC
>JANPHJ010000249.1:0-7869 GCA_031424395.1 Chthoniobacter sp. | reverse complement strand
GGCGAAAAGACCCGGCTCGCGCTGGTGAAAATCCTGCTCGATCCGCCGAATCTCCTACTCATGGACGAGCCGACGACGCACCTCGACATCGGCTCCATCGACGCGCTCATCGGCGCGCTCCAGCAGTACGAAGGCACGCTCATTTTCATCAGCCACGACGTGCATTTCATCCGCGCCATGGCCCGCACTGTCCTGCACATCAGCGCCGGCAAACTCACGCCGTATGCTGGCGACTATCAGTACTATTTGGATAAAAGCCGCGCGACCTCCGAGCGCGCCGCGCTTACTGCCGGGGAGAAACTGTCCAACGCCCAGCCAGTCAGCGCGCCCGCGGCCTCCGCAAGCGCTTCCGGCAACGCGCCGACGCCGCGCAAATCCAAGGAGCAAAAGCGCGCGGAAGCCGACGCTCGGCAGGCCATCAGCCGGGTGAAAAAGGAACACGATGCCAAGGTATCTTCGTTGGAAATGCAGATCGCCGCGGCCGAGCTGCGCCAAAAGGAAATCACCTCGGAACTCGAAAATCCCGCCACCTACGACGCCGGCGGCGCGGTGATGAATCTGAACCGCGAACTGATGTCGGTCACGGAATCGCTGGAGCGGCTGACCGCGGAGTGGGAGCGGCTGTCCGCGCAGAGCGTCGAAGCGTAGCTTCGCCGCGGGTAGCACAGGCCGCTGGCCTGTTGTTTCCGGCGGCCCGCCGGAAACTTTCTCGCGGAGCGAGCGGCAAGGCGGCGGGGCAGGTGGCCGGGGCTTGCCCGCAGCGCTACCTCTCCCGCTGGCCGGTCGGCCAGGCTCCGCACCGCCAGCCCGCCGCTCGCTCCGCGAGTAGTGTTTCCGGCGGGCCGCCGCAAACAACCGGCGGGCCGCCTGTGCTACCCGGAGGAGTTGGCGTTTCGCCGGGCAGGGATGCCCGGCGGACAGCCGCAGGCTGGAAGGCCGCGCCACGCGACGGACCCCGCGTCACGCAATTGTGCAGTGACAACGCGCGCGGCCTTTCCCACCATGCGATCCCCTTCGTATGAATCCCTCGACCTGGCCCGCCATCACCGACAAGACCCTCTCCATCATCATGGGCGGCGGCGCGGGCACCCGCCTTTTCCCGCTGACCAAAGAGCGCTCGAAACCCGCCGTGCCGCTGGCCGGCAAATACCGCATCGTGGACATCCCGGTGAGCAACTGCATCAACTCCGGACTGCGCCGCGTTTATGTGCTCACGCAGTTCAACTCCGCCTCGCTGCACAAGCACATCAACTCGTCCTACAAGTTCGACAATTTCTCCCGCTCCTTCGTCGAAATCCTCGCCGCCCAGCAGACGCCCACGGACACCAGCTGGTACCAGGGCACCGCCGACGCCGTGCGGCAAAACCTCCGCGATTTCCTCCAGTACCCGTACGAGTACTACGTCATCCTCAGCGGCGATCAGCTCTACCGCATGGACTTCCGCGAGATGCTCAAGCAGCACATCGAGACAAAGGCTGACATGACCCTCGCCACCATCCCCGTCGCACGCGAGCCGGCCGGAGATTTCGGCCTCATGCACACCGACGAAAACCGGAAGGTCGTGCGCTTTGAGGAAAAGCCGAAAGACCCCGCCGTGCTCGACGCCATGCGCATCCCGCCGGCGCTGTCGAAAGAGCTGGGCCGCGAGCCCGGCGTGGAGCTGTTTCAGGCGTCGATGGGCATCTACATTTTCAACCGCGAAGTGCTCGTGCAGGCGCTCGACAATGACTTCGTGGATTTCGGCAAACACGTCATCCCGGACATGCTCCCGAAATTCCGCGTCCACGCCTATATCTACCAGGGCTACTGGGAGGACATCGGCACCATCCGCGCGTTTTTCGACGCCAATCTCCAGCTCACCAAGCCCGTGCCGGAGTTCAATTTTTTCGACACCGTCACCCCCATCTACACCCACGCCCGCTTTCTGCCCGGCAGCAAAATCAACGGCGCCACCATCCGCCAAGCCATCATCTCCGACGGCTGCCTCATCGACGACGCCCACATCGAGCGCTCGGTCATCGGCATCCGGAGCTTCATCAAAAGCGGCACCACCATCCGCGACAGCATCGTCATGGGCGCGGACTTTTTCGACGCCGACCAGGCGGCGCGCGGCAACACGCCCGAGCTGGGCATCGGCAAAAACTGCGTGATCGACCATGCGATCATCGACAAAAACGCGCGCGTCGGCGACGGCGTGGTCATCACCCCGGACGGCAAGCCGGAGAATTTCGACGGCGACAACTACTACATCCGCGACGGCATCGTCATCGTGCCCAAAGGCGGGGTCATCCCCTCGGGTGCGTGGATTTGACCCGTGGGCGAAAAATAACGGTAAGAAAAAGGCGCCTCGCGCGTCATTCCCGAAGCCATGACGAACCGCGCGCCGCGGCGCGTGACAAATCATTTACACCCTGCCGCTTGGCGCGCGCCGCGTGCTGTGGCATACAGACACCCCAAAATTATGAAGGCGATCATTTCCATCCTCCTGACTCTCGCGCTGGTCGCGGCGGGCAACTCTAGCGCGGCCGATTTCTTTGGCGTCCCCGACAAAGCCATCGTCGCCAAGCCACCGGTCGCCACCCCGGCCCCGGCCATCGCCGCACCCGCGCTCCCAGCCCCAGCCACGCCCGCCCCGGCGCGCGGCCCGGTCGCGCCCACGCCCATCACCAGCGCGCCGGCGGACGAGGCGCCGCCCACGCTTTTGCCCGACGGCGCGCAGCTCAAGACCCCGGCGGTCGGCAGCGACAAAGCGGCCGCCCGGCCCTTCCGCGACCTCGGCCCCAACAACGGCGTGCTCATCGGCCTCGAGTACACCATCGGCACCACGAATGACGGCGCGAAATTCGTCGAGTCGATTACCCCGCTTTACGTCCGCGCCGCCGGCAAAGCCCACGGCACCCTCCGCGGCGTGCTGAAGCCCGGCAATCCCGCCACCGTTCTCGAAGCCCGGCCCGGCTTTGCCATCGCCGCCATCGAGGCCCGCGGCACCGACGTACTCGAAGCCTTCCGTCTCACCTTCATGCGCTACGAAAACGGCGCGCTCGACCGCGCCGAACGCTACACCAGCAAATGGATCGGCAACGAAAGCACCGAGCCCGCCCAGTCCCTCCGCACCGACACCCGCCCCATCGTCGGCATTTATGGCAAAGCCGACACCGCCATCCGCGAGTTCGGCCTCATCGTCCGGCGCGAAATGCCCAAAGCCCCGGCCGTCGCGGTCGCCAGCCCCTTTGGCACCCCCGTGCCGCCCGATCCCGGCAGTACTCCCCTGACGCCGACGCCCGACATGCCCGGCGAGCCGCCGATTCCCGCCGCCCCGCTCGAACCGACCGCTTTTGATTCCGCCATTCTCAGCACCCCCGTCGCCGGCGGCGTCAACAAAAATTGGGGCACACCCTATCGCGATCTGGCCTCGCCTGGCGCCATCCTTTCCGGCTTCGATTACACCGTCGGCCAGTGGAACAGCAAGCCGGCCATCACCTCCGTGCGACCGGTTTATTTGCTCCCCGGCGGTGGGAAAAAAATGGGCGAGATGCACGGCACCCCCGACGGCGAAAGCAAGCGCCTCGACGCCAAACCCGGCTACGCCGTCGGTGCCATCCAAGCCCGCGGTGGCGTGGTCATCGATGGGTTCCAACTCGTTTTCATGAAGGTGCGTGGGGCCGCACTTGATCCTGCCGACAGCTACCTCGGTGAATGGCTTGGCGGCCCCGGCGGAGGACAAAAACGGCTCGATGCCGACGGTCAGCCCATCGTCGGCCTCTACGGCGCTGCCGGCAAGGAGCTCAACTCTCTGGGCATTTTCGTGAAAAAAGCGGGCGGCAGCGCCCCGGCTCCTACCATCTCCAGTGCCCCGGCCCCGCTCGCCCCTCCCACGCTCCCGCCGCCCGCCACCGGCGGCGTCGAAATCTTTGCCTGCGCCGATGACTCCTTCACCCTTTTCCACAACGGGCGCGAAATCCTCTCCGGCAGCAATCTCCGCCACGTCGAGACCGGCACCTTTCCCATCGTCAAAGGCGATATCCTCACCGCCGTCGTGAAAGACAAAGGCGGCGGCGGCGGCCAGGCCTGGTTCTCCCTGCGCGTGGTGCGCGACGGCAAAACCATCCTCGACGCCGGCGACATGCGCTACCTCACCAGCGAGACCCTGAACTGGAAAATCAACAAGCTCACCACCGGCTTCAAAGATCCCAAGGTCTGGACCCACGAACTCACCATGGGCACCGACAAACGCCCCCGCGCCGCGTGGGCCGGGGCGAAGGACGCGACGGCCACGGTGCTGTATCTCAAAGGCATCGTCCCGTGAGGGAGGAAGGTCGGAATGCGGAGGGCGGAAGTCGGACGCCGGAAACTGCCGGGCGGCGCCTCCTTTCCTGCTTCCGCCCTCCGCCCTCCGTCCTCGGCCTTTCAGCCGCCCTCTTCCTCACCGCCTCAGCCCATTCCGCGGACGAGCCCACCGTCGTCACCCCCACCGCCCCGCCCCCCGCGGAGTTTGCCACCCGCGGCCTCCCGGTCTCCACGGTCTTCGTCGGGCGCGAGCGCTTCGAGGCCCTCATCGCCCGCGCCGCCGCGCTGAAAGACCTGCCCATCGGCCAGCGCACCGCCGCCGTCGGCCGCCTCCTCGTCGGCACCCCGTACCGCGGTTTCACCCTCGAGATCGACGACCACATCGAGGCGCCCTCCGCCAATTTCAACGGCCTCGACTGCTGGACCTTCTTCGAGATCGCCCTCGCCACCGCCCGCCTGCTCGACGAGCCGCCCGAAGCCCGCACCCCGCAGAATTTTCTCAAGTACATCGAACTCGACCGCTACCGCGGCGGCCACTGCGACGGCTACCTCTCGCGCCTCCACTACCTCGAGGACTGGGCGCAGGACAATGAGCGCCGCGGCCTCGTCCGCGACCTCACCCGCCAGCTCGGCGGCATCCGCGCCCCGCACGCCGCCGTGGAGATGCAGCGCGCCTGGAAAGGCTACCGCTACATGCGCCACAATCCCGACCTCTTCGCCGGCATCGTCCGCATGGAAAACCGCATCGCCGCCAGCCCGCTCTACTTCATCCCCAAAGCCCGCGTCGCCGCCATCGAGCCCCAGCTTCAGAGCGGCGACATCATTAGCATCTGCTCGCACGACGGCGGGATGATCGGCACCTCCCACGTCGGCCTCGCCTACCGCACCCCCGACGGCGTCCTCCGATTCATGCACGCCAGCGCCCCGCACAATTCTGGCAAAGTCATCCTCGACCAGCGCCTCAGCGGCTACCTCGCCCACTTCAAAATGGAAGCCGGCATCATGGTCGCCCGGCCGCTAAAGTAGCAGCGCGGCGATTTCCTTTTCCAAATCCCCGTGGCGCTCGTGGTGATAGTGGTGCGCGTGGAAACCCAGCCCGCGTGCCGTCTCGATATTGGGCAGCAGGTCGTCAATGAAAAAGGTGCGCGCGGGATCGAGGTCGTGCGCGCGGATGGCGCGGTGGAAAATCTCCGCGCCCGGCTTCGAGGCCCGCGCCGCGTAGCTGTAGGTGCCCGCGGTGAAGCGCGCGAAGACCGGGTAGCGGCGGAAGACGTAGTCGCGGTGGATGTCGCTCGTATTGCTCAGCAAATAGAGCGGCCAGCGCCCGTGCAGCCGCTCGACCAGCGCGAGCATCGGCGCGTTGGGCTCAAAGATGTCCTCCCACGCGGCGATGAACCCCGCGTCCGTGCCCCGGTAGCGCAGCGCCGTGCGCGTCTCCCGCAGGAATTCCGCGCGGTCGATGCGCCCGTCCTCGAAGGCCTCCTTCACCGGTTCGAGGCGGCGCAGCACCGCCGCGGGATCATGCACCTCGCTCTCATCGGCGAGCTTTTGCAAAGCGAGCGCGAAGTCGAAACGCAGGAGCACATTGCCGATGTCGAAAAGGAAGGCGTCAATCATGGAAACGGGCGCGCACTTTGCCCCAACTTCGTCGTCCGCGCACGCCAAAGAATCCGTTGCCAAACACCGCGGGCTCAGGCATAAAAATATCTCATGAAGCTCATCATGATCGTCATAATCATCGGCCTGGCCGTGACCAGTTTTGTGGAGCACGGCAAAGCCACCGCCGCCCTCGAAAAGGCCGCCACGCTGGAGCAGCAGGCGGAGAATGCCGGCCGCATCGTGCAGGACGTGCGCAGCGACACGGGGGCCGTGCAGAAACAGCTCGATGACACGGGCCGCCAGCTTGCCGATTCCAAGGAGGCCGCGCGCAAGCTGGCCGAGGAAAAAAGCAAAATCGCCGAGGAAAAAACCCAGGCCGACAAAATGACGGAGGAGCGCACCGCGGACGCCGCGAAGAAAGCCGCCGACCTGGACGAGATGACGAAGAAGGCCGCCGACTACGCGGCGAAGCTCGCCGACACCCAGACGGCGCTGGACGCCGCCAAGGCGCAGGTGGCCGCGACTCGCGATGAGCTGACGAAGCTGCAGGAGAAAGCCAAGCTGCCTCCGCTGGGTTCCAGCACCGGCAAGCGCTAGCGCTGCGCCGTTTGGAGTTCCGGCTTCAGCCGGTCTCTGACCGCCGAACCGCCTGAGGGCGGAATCCAAACTCGCGGCCACCAGCGTTTTTCCCTCCTCGACAAAACGCCCGGCGGGTGCTGGGCTCTGCAGGTCGCCGGTCCAACAGGAGCAAAAATTATGAAGCGGATTCTTCACTACGCAGCCCTGCCCGTCTGGCTCGCCTTGGCCACGGTGCAGGCGTCACTCGACCAGCCAATGGTGGAGACGCCCGAAGTCACGCTCGCCTACGCTCAGGCGGGCGATCCCGGGGCGCAGTATAACTACGCGCTGCGCTGCCACAAAGGCGAGGGCGTGAAGGCCGACCTGGCCTAGGTGGTGACGTGGTATCGCAAGGCGGCAGCGGCGGGTTTCCCGCAGGCGCAGTACAATCTGGCGGTGCTGCTCCCGAACGGCGAAGGCGTGCCGAAGGATGACAAGGAGGCGGCGAAATGGTTTGCCGCCGCGGCTTTCCAAAGCGTCTTCGAGGCGCAGAAGGCGATGCTGCTGTGCTTCGCCACGGGACGCGGCGTGGAGGCGAGCGCGGAGAAGGCGCTGGCCTGGGATTTCACGGCGCGGCGCTCGCTCGAGCTGCGCTTTGAGCAAAACGCCGGCACGCCCCCGAGGCCGGCGACCTTGCGCCCGGATGGCTTTGCCGAATACACGACGCCCACCGGGCGGCGGGAAGCCCTGGGGCCGGATGGCAGTTTGGAGCGCATGACCGCGGACGGCACGCGGACGGTCGAGCGGCCGGATGGCGGAGTGACCAAGGCTTTCACCAATGGCGAACGGCAGACGAAATATCCGGACGGCCACGAGGTCCCGGAATACCCCGGTGGCCGGCAGGTGACACGCGACTCGAAAGGCACGGTGGAGACGAAGAACCGGGACGGGACGCGCGAAGTCGTGGGCGAAGGCCAGTCCACAGCGGGAAAACGCGTGCGGATCAGGGATCGTTTTCACACCCATCCCACAGGCACGGGAATGGGCATGTGTAGCCGCTGACTTACAGGGCTGGCAGAGGCGGGATCGGGAAAGCGAGATTTAGACTTTTGCGGAGGACTTCTTTGGGCGCGGTGAACGTGGCTGTCCCACAGGAAAGCTCAGAATCCTGCGAAACACGGCTGCTGCGGGGTGGTGATGAAACGAAATGAACCATCGGCTGTCCCATAGCGTCGTAATAGGTCCGGCAAGTCCCATCGTCGCCAGAGCGAGGTCCGCACGACGGTGAAGAGACGAGTGAAGCTATGCGCCCACCCGTGGAGGAAAGTCCACACCTGCCAGCGCACGGCATTGGCGCTGTGGCCCAGGAAGTCGTCCAGTTGGAGGGTCTGCTTGATCTGCTTGAAGAAGGCTTCGATGGACCAG
>JANPHJ010000248.1:0-8058 GCA_031424395.1 Chthoniobacter sp. | reverse complement strand
TGCCGATCGAAAACATCGGCGGCGGATTTAAAAAGGATGAATCTGGAAAGATCATCTCGGCGGGAAAATATACGCCATTCGGCCACACCGATTACCAGCAGATCATCGCGGAGATTAAGCAGTTCTCGGCAGGCGGGAAGGCTTGCGTAGTCAGCACGCTCAACGGCGACACAAACGTGCCGTTCTTCAAAGAATACGCCGCGGCCGGTCTCACCGCAGAGAAATGCCCGGTGGTTTCGTTCTCGATTTCCGAGGATGAATTCCGCGCTCTTCCCGCGAAGCAACTCGTGGGGCAGCTCGGCTGCTGGACTTACTTCCAGAGTATCAAGTCACCCGCAAATAAGAACTTCCTCGCCGACTGGAACGCCTGGCTCAAGGAGACCAAGGCCGACGGCGTGAAGAAAGACGGTCGCGTAACCTGCTCACCGATGGTGCTCAGCTACGACGGTGTCTATCTCTGGAAAGCCGCGGTCGAAAAAGCCAAGTCCTTTGACGTCGAGAAAGTAGTGGCCGCGCTCGAAAGTGGCCTCAGCTTCGACGGCCCCGGCGGCAAAGTAACTACGCAGAAGAACCACCACCTGACCAAGAACGTCTTCATCGGCGAAACCAAGGCCGACGGACAGTTCAAGATCCTCAAGGAATACAAGGATATCTTTGGCGAGCCCTTCTTGAAGGGCACGTTCAAAGGCAAGTAATTCCGCCCCGCGCCTCGGCGCGGAAACAAACCCTGTTCTTGGGTTGGAGGGGCGGGTGCTTTCGTCGGGCCCGCCCCTCCATTTTTGCAACGCACTATGCCCTTCAAGCATTTTCTTACGCTCCTCCGCACCGCTGCCGTGGGGTTGCTCATGTCCGGCTTCGGGCGCGCCGCTGACACCCCGCGGCGAATCATCGCGCAGGCCGTCATCGAGGAGGACGACGAAAAAAAGAACGCCCTCATTCGGTCCCTCGTGGGCCAGGTCGATTCCAGCATCAAACCCCTGCTCGCCGCTTGGAAAGGCGACCTGATCTTTCTGCACAAAGCCGACGGCGGAGCCACCATCCCCGTCCTCCTCAGCGGCGACAAGGATGCCGCCGAAACCCAGGCTGCCATCCGCCTCGATGACGCCTCCCAACTCAAGGATGCCGCCGGCAAACACCTGCGTCTTACCGCCGCCGACCTCGACCCTGCCGAGCACAACTCCGTCGTCGGCGGCGTCGGCAACATCATGGGCACTGTCATCAGCGCGCTCAGCATTGGCGTCCTTGACCAGAGCCTCCAGCAAATCCTGCGCAATCCCGTACTCGGAAAAATCCTCGTCCTCCTCGGCATCATCCTCTTCCTCCAGTGGCGGCCCGCCGGTCTGTTCGTCACCAAATCGCGCAGCCTCGAAGGATGACCTTTACCCCATGAAACGCCAGGTCTCCAAAACCGAACTCACCGTCGGAGCCATCCTGGCTTTTCTGCTCATCGTCGTGCTTCCGGCGCTTAACGCCGCGGGCTTGGTAAGTAATTTCACTATCAACCTCTGTGGCAAATACCTGTGCTACGGCATCCTCGCCATCTCCGTGGACATGCTGTGGGGCTACACCGGGCTGCTAAGTCTCGGACAGGCGCTTTTTTTCTCCCTGGGGGGTCACATGCTCGGCATGCACCTCATGCTGATGATCGGCAAGCTCGGGCAGTATCACCTCTCGGGTAACAACCCCAATCTGCTCCCGGATTTCATGGTCTTCCTCGGCTACACCGCCCTGCCGAGCTTTTGGAAACCCTTCTACTCCCTGGGCTTCGCCGCACTCATGGTGCTGCTCTTGCCCGCCCTGCTGGCGTGGGCCTTTGGCTTTCTCGCTTTCCGGTCCCGGATCAAAGGCGGCTATTTTTCCATTCTCACCCAGGCGCTGACCTACGGCGCGGCGCTCATGTTCTTCCGCAACGATATGACCATGGGCGGCAACAACGGCTTCACCGATTTCAAATTTCTCCTCGCTGCCGACCTTCGCAGCCCCGCGACCCAGCGCTGGCTCTACATCGCCACCGCGGTGCTCATGGCCGCCGTCTATGTCTTGTGCCGCTGGCTCACCACCACGAAGTTTGGCCTCGTCCAGCGCGCCATCCGCGACAGCGAGACGCGGGTGCTCTTTTCCGGCTACGCCGCCGCGAATTATAAGCTGTTCATTTTCGTCCTCTCCGCCCTCATCGCCAGCGCCGCCGGCGCGCTCTACGTCCCGCAGGTCGGCATCATTAACCCCAGCGAGATGACCCCCGAAAAAAGCCTCGAAGCCGTCGTCTGGTGCGCCGTCGGCGGACGGAGCACGCTCATCGGCCCGATCATCGGGGCGGTCAGCGTGAACAGGCTCAAGAGCTGGGCCACGCGGGAATATCCCGACTACTGGCTGATCATCCTCGGCGGCATGTTCATCCTCGTCGTCCTCTTCATGCCCGGCGGCATCGTGGGGCTGCCGGGGCAAGTGCGGGCACTGCTGGCCAAAGGGAAGCCCGCCGAGCCAGCGGCAAGCCCGGAGCAAGAGTTAATGGGTAAGGAGTTAGGAATGACGAATGACCAGTGACTAGGCAACAACCCAACAGCCAGGCCCCAATGACAGCGCCCAGCCCTTACTCATTGCGACCTGCCGGCTTTATTTACTCATTACTCATTCTTCCCCTCCCCGCCGCATGCTAGTTGAATCGTCCCTTCACGCCCGCCCCTTCCTGCTCGCCGCCGAGGGTTTGAACAAACAGTTCGGCGGGTTCAACGCCATCACCAACCTCAGCTTCTACCTCGATGAAGGCGAACTCCGCACCGTCATCGGCCCGAACGGCGCGGGCAAAACCACCTTCCTCGACCTCATCACCGGCCGCACGACGCCGGACACCGGGACGCTTACCTTCGACCAGGAGCATGAGCTTTCCCGCATGAGCGAATACGAAATCTACCGCCTCGGCATCGGTCGGAAATTCCAGACACCCACCGTCTATACCGACCACACCGTCTTCGAGAACCTCATCCTTTCCCTCGAAGGCAGCCGCGGCGTCTGGCACAGCCTTTTCCACCAACCCACCAGCGCCGAGCGCGACCGGTTGCACGCCATCCTCAAAACCCTCAACCTCGCCGACCAAGCTGAACGGAAAGCCGGCGCCCTCGCCCACGGCCAAAAGCAATGGCTCGAGATCGGCATGCTCCTCGCCCAAAACGCCCGGCTCCTATTAGTGGATGAACCCGCCGCCGGCATGACCGACGAGGAGACGCATAAGACGGGCGAGTTACTCCTCTCACTCGCCGGGAAACACACCATTGTCGTCATCGAACATGACATGGTCTTCGTCCGCCAGATCGCCGCCGGACGGAAAGTCACCGTGCTACATCAGGGCACCGTGCTGTGCGAAGGCGGGGTCGATGAAGTGCAGGCGAACGAGCGCGTGAAAGAAGTCTATCTCGGACGCAAAGCAACGCACTGACCCTCCATGCTCACGATCTCTAACCTCGAAGTCAGCATCGGCGGCTCCACCATCCTGCGCGGCGTGAATCTCGAAGTGCCCGACCGCGCGGTGACCTGCCTCATGGGCCGCAACGGCGTCGGCAAAACGACCACGCTCAAAAGCATCGTCGGCCTGATGAAACCGAAGGCCGGGGAGATCGCCCTCGACGGCGAGAAGTTCAACGGCTTCAACCCCGAAACCCGCTCGCGCAAAGGGCTGGGCTACGTCCCGCAGGGGCGCGAAATATTTCCCCAGCTCACCGTCGGGGAAAACCTGCTGATCGGAGCCATTGCCCACGGCAAAAGGAACAAGGGCGAACTCGACCGCATCTTCATCCTCTTCCCAATTCTGAAGGACTTCCTCGCCCGCAAAGGCGGCATGCTCAGCGGCGGCCAGCAGCAGCAGCTCGCCATCGCCCGCGCCCTCCTCACCGAGCCGAAGGTGCTCATCCTCGACGAGCCCACCGAGGGCATCCAGCCCAACATCATCGACCAGATCGGCGACACCATCAAAATGCTCCGCGCGGAAGGCCGGATGAGCATCCTCCTGGTCGAGCAGTACCTCGATTTCTGCAAAGAACTCGCCGACACCTTCGCGATCATGGATCGCGGTGCGGTCGTCGCCGCCGGCCCCATCGCCGCGCTGAGCGACGAGGTGGTGAAAAAATATCTCACGGTCTAAGCCCGCCCCGTCTAGAAACGCGCCGTGCACCTTTCCCCCCGCGACATCGAGAAACTGCTCATCGTCACCGCCGCCGACCTCGCACGCCGCCGGCAGGCGCGCGGCCTGAAGCTTAACTATCCCGAGGCCATCGCCATCATCACCTACGAGATTTTCGAAGGCGCGAGAGACGGCAAAAGCGTCGCCGAGCTGATGAGTTACGGCACCACCATCTTGCAACGCGCCGACGTGATGGAAGGCGTCGCCGACATGATCCACGAGGTGCAAGCCGAAGCCACTTTCCCCGACGGCACCAAGCTGGTGACGGTCCACAACCCCATCCGCTAATGATCCCCGGCGAAATCATTCCCGCAGCGGCACCGGATCTCGAAGCCAACACCGGCCTCGAAACGAAAGTGCTCGAGGTTGCGAACACTGGCGACCGGCCCATCCAAGTCGGGAGCCACTACCATTTCTACGAGACGAATACGGCGCTGCGTTTCGACCGCGAATCCACGCGCGGGTTCCGCCTGCACATCCCGGCAGGCACCGCGGTGCGTTTCGAGCCGGGGGACACCCGCGAGGTCGAACTCGTCGCCCTCGCCGGCACGCGCGAAGTCTTCGGTCTCAACGCCAAGGTGAACGGCAGGCTATGAAAATGACGCGCCGCCAATACGCCGAAATGTTCGGCCCGACGGTGGGCGACAAAGTCCGGCTCGCGGACACCGAGCTGTTCATCGAGGTCGAGCGCGACCTCATCGCCGAGGCGGGTGCCATTGGCGACGAGGTGAAGTTTGGCGGCGGCAAAGTCATCCGCGATGGCATGGGCCAGTCGCCGACGGCGCTTGATGCGGAGTCGCTCGATTTGGTCATCACCAACGCGCTCATCCTCGACGCGGTGCAGGGCGTCATCAAAGCGGACATCGGCGTGAAGCACGGGCGCATCGTGGGCCTCGGGCACGCCGGCAATCCGGGCATCCAGCGCGGTGTTTCCATGACCATCGGCGCGGCCACGGAAGTCATCGCCGGCGAAGGCTGCATCGTCACCGCGGGCGGCATCGACACGCACATCCATTTCATCTGCCCGCAGCAAATCGAGCACGCGCTGGCCAGCGGCGTCACTACCATGATCGGCGGCGGCACCGGCCCCGCGCACGGCACTTACGCCACCACCTGTACGCCCGGCATTTGGAACATGCGCCGCATGCTCGAAGCCGCCGACGAGTATCCGATGAACCTCGGCTTCCTCGGCAAAGGCAACTGCGCCACCCACGCCCCGCTCCGCGAACAAATCCTCGCCGGAGCCATCGGCCTCAAACTCCACGAAGACTGGGGCACCACGCCCGCCGCCATCTCGGCGTGCCTCGATGTCGCCGACGAACTCGACGTGCAGGTCGCCATCCACACCGACACGCTGAACGAAAGCGGCTTCGTCGAGGACACGATCCGCGCCTTCAAAGGCCGCACCATCCACACCTTCCACAGCGAAGGCGCGGGCGGCGGCCACGCCCCCGACATCATCCGCGTCTGCGGCGAGGCCAATGTGCTGCCGTCGTCCACGAATCCGACGCGCCCCTTCACGGTCAACACCATCGACGAGCATCTCGACATGCTCATGGTCTGCCACCACCTCGACTCGAAAATCCCCGAAGACGTCGCTTTCGCCGAATCGCGCATCCGCCCCGAGACCATCGCCGCCGAGGATCTGCTGCACGACCTCGGCGCATTCTCCATGATGTCCAGCGACTCGCAGGCCATGGGCCGCGTCGGCGAAGTCATCATCCGCACCTGGCAGACCGCGCACAAGATGAAGGTGCAATTTGGCAAACTCGACGCACCCGCGGCGCACGCTGCCGCCGACAACTTCCGCGCCCTCCGCTACCTCGCAAAGTATACCATCAACCCCGCCATCGCCCACGAAGTCGGCAGCATCGAGCCGGGCAAACTCGCCGACCTCGTCGTCTGGAAGCCCGCCTTCTTCGGCGTGAAACCCGAGGTCGTTTTGAAAGGCGGCCTCATCGCGATGGCCAACATGGGCGATCCCGGCGCGAGCATCCCCACCCCGCAGCCCATGTTCTACCGCCCGCAATTCGCCGCCCACGGCCGCGCAAAGTTTTCCACCTCCCTCACCTTCGTCAACGACGCCGCCCTCCGCTCAGGCACCCTCGCCCCGCTCAACCTCGCGAAGCGTCTCAGCTCGGTGAAAAATACCCGCAAGATCTCCAAGCGCGACCTCCTCTGGAACGACACTTTGCCAAAAATCGAAGTCGATCCTGAAACCTACACCGTCAAAGCCGACGGCCGCGTGCTGACCTGCGAACCGGCGAAAGTGCTGCCCATGGCGCAACGCTATTTCCTGTTCTGAGCCGGTGGAACTGGTTCGCCACACGCTCCGCCGGAGCGCCGATTCTTTGCCGACTCAGCGCATTGCCGTCGAACGGCTCACGCTCGCCAAACGCCGCTGGCGCGGGGTCGCCGAGGATGGCCGGGAGTTCGGCTTCGATCTCGACGCGCCGCTGGCCGATGGCGCGGCGGTCTTCCAAAGCGAAACCGCGGTCTATGTCCTCGCGCAAAAATACGAGCCGGTGCTCGAGGTCGCGCTCGGCGCGGACTCCCCGACGGGGGCGCGGCTCGGCTGGATTATCGGCAATCTGCATTTCCAAATCGAGGTCGCCGGAGAAGTCGTCCGGGTGGTCGATGACGCCGCCGTGCGACAACTTTTCCACCGCGAGCACATCGCCTTCACCGCGTGCATGCGCGTCTTTCATCCGCTCTCCGGCGCACACCGGCACTGAAGTGCAATTCCGAATGACGAATGACGAATGACGAATGTCGCAATCTTGGCTGGCTGCCCTTCCTCCTCCAGACGGCCGACGCGCTTTTTTCCACCGGCGCCTACGCGCACTCGCTCGGATTTGAGGAGATCGTGCGACTGGGCGTGGTGCGGGACGAGGCGACCTTGCGCGACTTCCTTTTCGCGCAAATCCTCCCGGCGCAAGAGCGCCAGGAACTGCCGTACCTGCGCTTCGCTTTCGAGGCGGTCGACCTCGCGGAGCTGTGCGCGGGCGATCGCGAGGTCAGCGCGTGGAAGCTCGCCCGCGAGACGCGCGAAGCCAGCGCCCAACTCGGCGGGCGGCGGTTGAAAGCGCTGCGCGCTATCTGCGCCGCGCCGCGGCTCGCGGAGTTTGAGCGTTCCATCGCCGCAGGGCGCGCGAGCGGGCATCACCTCGTCGTCTGCGCCTTGCAGGCGCGTGTGGCGGGCGTCCCGCTCGAGGCCGCGCTCATGACCTACTGCTACCAAGCCCTCGCCGCCGTGTGCGCCGCCTCGCTGAAGCTCATCCGCATCGGCCAGGAGGGCGTCCAGCGCAGCCTGCGCGCGGCGGCTTCGGAAGCCGAGGCAGCCGTCCGCCGCTCGCGCGCCGTGGCGCGGGAAGACGCGGGCTGTTTCAATCCCCTGCTCGAAATCGCCAGCATGCGCCACGAGCGCGCCGACGAGCGGCTTTTCATATCGTGACCTCGCCAGTCTTTGCCGCTATCCCCAAACCCATGACCAATAAACCCAGAAAAGCCGTGCGCGTCGGCATCGGCGGGCCGGTCGGCTCAGGTAAAACGATGCTGGTGCTGCAGCTGTGCCAGTGGTTGCGCGGGGAGCTGTCGCTGGCTGTGGTGACGAATGACATCTACACGCGCGAGGACGCGGAATTCCTGGTGCGCAACGACGCGCTGCCGGCGGACCGGGTAATCGGCGTGGAAACCGGCGGGTGCCCGCACACGGCGATTCGCGATGACACGTCGATGAATGTGGCGGCGATCGAGGAGCTGGAGCGGCGGCATCCGGATGCGCAGGTCATCCTGGTGAAAGCGGGGGCGACAATCTGAGCGCCACGTTTTCGCCGGAGCTGGTGGAGGCGTTCATCTACGTGATCGACGTGGCCGAGGGGGAC
>JANPHJ010000247.1:0-11316 GCA_031424395.1 Chthoniobacter sp. | reverse complement strand
CACTGATTTGTTTTTCGGGCAGAGTTCGAAAAGCGTGAATTTCGACGCCACTGCGGACGGCACGATCAAAGGTAAAATTGAGACTGGCGATAATTCCTCGGGAACAACTTTGATCGGCACTGGGGATTTCGCGGTTTCGCGCATTCTCAGTCAGTTGGTGACCTTTCCTGATCCGAATAATCCGGGCGAGTTTATCACCCGTGTAGTTCAAAGCAGCGTTCCGGAGGGGAGTCTCTCTTTCCTTATGGACGGATTTAAACAATCTGCCACCGTTACGAAACCGGCGGCGGATTCGATTGCTACTCTGCTCAACGGTCAAGGCACCACCGGCCAGTAGCCGGGACGGGGCGGATTCCCCGTAGCCTCCACCCTTTCAATCGGTGAACCGCTTGTCTTCTTGTCACGCCCGCTCTGCGGGCGTGACTCTTTTAGAGCTAATGACGGTCATCGTCGTTATTGCGATCCTCGCGGCCATGCTGCTCCCCGCAGTGTCCGGCATGGCGGCCCGCGTGGATCGCGCCAAATGCACCATGAATCTGCGCGGGCTTTACGTCGCGACGGAGTTCTACATCCAAGATCACAAGCAGTGGCCGCAGATTGACGCCAGACTCTCAGGCAATCACGAATCGGATGAATACGCCAAGCAATGGATGGCGGCTCTCGCTTCGTATAAGGTTTCCAAGGAGAGCTGGCACTGTCCGACGGTGCAAAAAATATTGCTTGGCGATCAGCCAGTCGCCAACAAGAAGTCGAAGGAGCGCATCGACTATTTTCCCACGCCTTTCGACAATAAGGAGGTGACCCCGCATCGCTGGCCTGAGCAGCCTTGGTTCATTGAGCGTGGGGCGGTGCATGGGGCGGGTAACCTTATTATTTTCACCGATGGCAGTATCAAGACGCTGGATGAGTTCATGGCCAAGGTGAAGAAATAGCCCAGGGTCAGGCCGCGCTGGTTTCGTGCAGAAAAGCGAGGGCCTTTGCGAGGGCGCGGGCGCGGTGGCTGAGTTGGTTTTTCACCGCGGCGGGGAGCTGGGCGAAGGTTTCGCAGTAGCCGGCGGGGACAAAGAGGGCGTCGTAGCCGAAGCCGCCTTCGCCGCGCTCCGCATTGATGATGACGCCTTCGACTGCGCCGTCGAACGTCGCGCATAAGGCACCATCTGCCGCCAGGGCGAGCGCGCAGCGGAAGCGCGCGGTGCGGGCCTTTCCGCGGGTGGCGGCGAGCGCCTGGAGGAGTTTGGCGCGGTTGTCGGCGTCATCGGCATGTTCGCCAGCGTAGCGGGCGGAGCGGACGCCGGGGGCACCGTCGAGAGCGTCCACTTCGAGGCCGGAGTCATCGGCTAACACGAGGCCGCGGAACCGCTGCGAGGCGGCGAGCGCCTTGAGCGCGGCGTTCGCGGCAAAGGTCGCGCCGGTCTCCTCGGGCGCGGCGATTTCGGGATGTGCGTTGAGATCGGTCACGTCCCAAGCAGCACCGAGAATGGCGCGAATTTCGGCGGCCTTGTGGGCGTTCTTCGTGGCGATCAGCAGGCGGCGCATGGTGGGAAAGAATGAGGGCGGAGGACGGAGGGCGGAAGCCAGAAGTGAGGTTGCGTCTTCCTCCTTCCGCCTACATCCTTCCGCCTTTTCCGCAATGAGCACGACCCGCCGCCATCCCTACCCGTTTTCTGTCTTTGAGCCCAAGTGGCAGCAGCACTGGGATCGCACCCAGACCTTTCACACGCCGAACCCCGGCGACCCCGGCTTTGACCCGGCGCGGCCGAAGTACTACGTGCTCGATATGTTCCCATATCCCAGCGGCTCCGGCCTGCATGTCGGGCATCCCGAGGGTTACACCGCCACGGACATCATCGGCCGTTATAAAAGGATGTGCGGGTTCAATGTGCTGCACCCCATGGGTTGGGACGCCTTTGGCCTGCCGGCTGAGCAGTATGCCATCAAGACCGGCCAGCATCCCGCCGTCACCACCGCGCAGAACGTCGCCCACTTCAAAGGTCAGCTCCAGCGCCTTGGCTTTGCCTATGACTGGCAGCGTGAAGTCAACACGACCGATCCAGGTTACTTCCGCTGGACGCAGTGGATCTTTCTCCAGCTCTATAACGCCTGGTTCAACCCAGCGAGCAACCGCGCGGAAGCTATTGGCACCTATCGCGGCACCGACCCGGACGGTGTCCGCCTGGCTTATGTCAGCGAAGCTCCGGTGAACTGGTGTCAGGCGCTAGGCACGGTGCTGGCTAATGAGGAAGTCATCGACGGCAAGAGCGAGGTCGGCGGGCATCCTGTCGAGCGGCGGCCGATGCTGCAATGGAAGCTGCGCATTACGGCGTACGCGCAGAGACTTATCGACGAACTGGACGGCCTCGACTGGCCCGAGGGGATAAAGCTCCTGCAAAAGAACTGGATCGGTCGCAGCGAAGGCGCGGAGGTGCATTACTCAACCGCCGACGCCACGGAAAGGATCACCGTCTTTACCACCCGTCCCGACACGCTCTATGGCGCGACCTATATAGTGCTCGCGCCGGAGCATGCCATCGTAGATCGGCTCGTCACCGAGGAGCAGTGGCCGGCCGTGCGGGGGTATCGGGAAAAGACCGCGCGCAAGAGCGACCTCGACCGCACGGAGTTAGCCAAGGATAAGTCCGGCGTGTGGACGGGCGCCTTTGCCCTCAACCCCGTAAACGGCGAACGCATTCCCATCTGGATCGCCGACTATGTGCTGCCGGGCTACGGCACCGGCGCGATCATGGCCGTGCCGGCGCACGATGAGCGCGACTGGGAGTTCGCGCGCAAGTTTGGCCTGCCCATTCGCGAAGTCGTTTCGCCGGCACCCACCCTGGGTTTTGGCGGCGGCAGGGTGTGCGAGGCGGAGCCTCTGGAGTGTTTCACGGGCGAGGGTTATGCCATCCACAGCGGGCCGCTCGATGGCTTGCCGACCGAGGCGGCCAAAGCGGATATTACCGCGCGGCTGGAGGCGCAGGGACTGGGAAGCAAGACCGTCAATTACAAGCTGCGCGACTGGCTTTTCAGCCGGCAGCGTTATTGGGGCGAGCCGTTTCCCATCGTATGGGAGGATGGCAAACATCGCGCACTATCCGAGACAGAGCTGCCGCTCACGCCGCCGGAGCTGGCCGACTTCAAACCCACCGGCACCGGCGAACCGCCGCTCGCCAAGGCCACGGATTGGCTGCGTTATTCCGACAAAGCGGTGCGCGAGACTAACACCATGCCGCAGTGGGCGGGGAGCTGCTGGTACTATCTCCGTTACTGCGACTCACAAAACGCCGCGCGCTTTGTTGGCGCAGATGCGGAGGGTTATTGGATGGGTGGCGGCAAGCCCGGCGGCGTCGATCTCTATGTCGGCGGCACGGAGCACGCGGTGCTGCATCTGCTTTACGCGCGGTTCTGGCACAAGGTGCTTTTTGACCTGGGCCACGTCAGTACGCCGGAGCCATTCCAGCGGCTGATCAACCAAGGACTCATCCTGGGCGAAGACGGCCAGAAGATGAGCAAAAGCCGCGGCAACGTGGTCAACCCGGACGATGTTATTTCCGAGTATGGCGCGGACGCCTTGCGCGGCTATCTCATGTTCATGGGGCCGCTGGAGGCGACCAAGCCTTGGTCTATGACCGGCGTGGAAGGCATCGCGCGCTTCCTCGCGCGGGTGTGGCGGCTGGTCATGGAGGAGCAGCAGGAAGGCACGTGGGCGCATGGCGCGGTGTCCGCCGAGGCGGCGCCGGACAAGGCGCAACTGCGCGTCATCCATGCCTCGATCAAGAAAGTAACTGCCGACATCGAGACGCTTAGCTTTAACACCGCGCTCTCGCAGCTCATGGTCTTTACTAATGCCTTCGTCAATGTGACCCCGCGCCCGCTCAGCGCCGTGCGCACGCTGCTCACGCTGCTCCATCCCTTTGCCCCGCATCTCACCGAGGAGCTGTGGGAAAGCCTCGCGCAGCGCTTCGGCGGCGCGGGTGAGCTGGCGGATGCGCCGTGGCCGCAGTGGGACGAACAGTTTCTCATCGAGGACGAGCTGGAGATCGTCCTCCAGGTGAATGGCAAGGTGCGCGACAAGATCATCGTCCCCAAAGACGCGACCCGAGAGGCCGTGGAGGCGCTGGCCCGCGGCAGTGCCCGCATCGCGGAATGGACCGCGGGCAAGGACATCAAGAAGGTCATCGTGGTGCCCGGCCGGCTGGTGAATCTCGTCGTCGCCTGACCGTGGCGACGCGAGGTTTCCGACAACTTTTCGGCGGCCCGCGGGTTAGGGTCAGGACATGAATCGCAACCGCTGGCTTATTCCCGTGACCGCCCTCCTGGTGGTCGGCGCCGTCGTCTATCACCTTTGGGCAAACTGGGGGCTCGTCACCGTCCACTCGCAAAACGACCCCCTCGCGCAGGTCATCCGCGCGATCGAGAAACAGGGTCACGTCACGGTCAGGACCGACCTTGATCCCGCCACGCCCGTCCACATGAACGTGGACAAAGTCGCCGTCACCGAAGCGCTCGAAACCCTCGCCACCACGACCGACGCGCGCTGGCGGCTCACCTTCATCGTGGCGGGCGACAAAGGAGCGATCAGCACCCTGGTCGCGAGCCTCACCTCAGGCCAGCGGCCCGCGGGCTGGAAGACCGCGTTTGTCGCCGCGCCGCCCCTCGGCGATGAGCCGCTCATTCCGCCCGATCCGCGGCGCGCGGTCTGGACCGTGGCCGCGCCCGCGGAGCCAAAGGTGCAGGCCTATCTCGAGGCCGCGGCCCGGCAGGTTTCGGCGATGTTTCTTTGCCCCGAAAGCTGGAACCCCGACGTGACCAAAGCGCCCTCGACTGGGCCAATCAGCAAAGTGCTGCCCCGGCTGGCGAGCGCCGCGCACGGGCAGTCGGAAGCCATGTTCTTTTTACAAAAAGGCGGCGGACGGCCCGGCGGCGAAGAGGGTGGCGGACGGCCGGACACGGCGGGCGGCCCGCCCGAGGCCAGCGGCGGCGGGGCCGCCCGTCCGGCCGCTGCGGCTGGCGGACGCGGCTTTGATCCGGCGGCGATGGAGGAGCGCATGAAAGCCGAGATCGCCAAGCTCCCTGCCGCCCAGCGCACTGCGGCCGAGGCCGAGTTTGCTGAGCGGAAGGCCTTCTTCGAGGGCTTGAAAGACCTCACGCCCGAGCAGCGCCGCGCGAAGTTTGACGAGATGATGTCCGACCCCTCGCGGCAGGAAAAAATGGAGGCCCGCATGGCCGCGCAGGACGCTCGCCGCAGCCCCGCGCAACGGCTGGAGCGGGCCCACGGTTACGTGGATCGCAAGGCACAGATCAAGAACGGCGGCGGTGCGCCCGCCGGAGGAGGCCGATGAGCCGCCCGCTTTCCCCGATGCGCGCCGGCTTCACGGTTGTCGAGCTGCTCTGCGTCATCTCCATCATCGCGGTGCTCGCGTCGATGCTAATGCCGACCATCGGCAAAACCATTGAGCGGGCGAACAACGTGAAGTGCCAGAATAACCTCCGGCAGATCGGCGTGGCCGCGCACGCCGCCGCCACCGACCACGACAATACCTATCCGATCATCGAGTTTGACCCGGAAAATCCCGCCTACACCGAGGCCAGCGCAGGCGCCAAACCGCTGCCCGAAGCGCTCGCGCCCTACGGCATCGGTCCCGCGAATCTGCAATGCCCCGAGGATCTCAAGGGGCCAAACTGGTTTGCCAAACTCCGCTGCAGCTACCTGTGGTCGGCCGTGGCCGAGGGCGAGTCGGTCTCCTCGCCCGTGGGCTATTTCCGCCGTCGCGCCGTCGCCATAGCCCCGTCCCGGCTGCGGCTCGCCACAGACTATGAGGCCGTCCATTTGCCCGATGAAACGGGCGCGCGGAAACGAATGAACGCGCTCTACGCCGACGGCCACGTCGTCGCGCGGTAGGCGATTGTTAAAAACGCGGCGTCCGCAGACGGGCGTTGCGGCGATTGAGTGGTGCTGTTAACTGACCTTCCACACCGCATGCCTTCGACTCCGCAAACTTCCAGTGGCATCCTCGCCCTCGCCGGCGAAGTCGATCTCCACCGCGCGCCAGAAATCCGCGCCGCCCTCGCCCCGTTCGTCGCGCAGAAAGTCCCGCACCTGCTCATCGACCTGACCAAGGTGAGCTATATCGACAGCTCCGGCCTCGCCGTCTTCATCGAGACCCTCCAGCGCGTCATGGCCTACGGCGGCGGTTTCGGGCTGTTCGGCCTGAGCGACAGCGTGCGCGCGATCTTTCACGTCGCCTGCCTCGACCAGGTCTTCCGAATTTTCCCCGACCAAGCCGCCGCCACCGCGCAACTCGCGGCCTGACGGGATTCGCGCGGCGCAGGTTTTTGGAAAACGCGGTCGCGCACGATGACCACCAGCCGCCGAGGGCCGTAGCCGCCGGGTGACTCAGCTTCTCCCGAACAAATCGGGCTCCGCTTTCGCGGGCGATGGGTCGCCGGCGAGCAGGGCGAGAAATTGCGACTCGTCGAGCACGGTCACGCCGAGGGCGCGAGCTTCGTCGAGTTTCGAGCCTGCGCCGGGGCCAGCGATGACGCAGTGCGTCTTGCGGCTGACGGAGCCGGAGACATTGCCGCCGAGCGCGCGGATTTTTTCGGCGGCCTCGTTGCGCGACATCTTCTCCAGCGTGCCGGTGAGGACGAAGGTCTGGCCCGCGAACGGCTGCCCGCCTTGGGCCTCGCCGCCCTTCGGCGAAAGGCCGAGCGCGTGCAGGCGCGCGAGCACGGCCCGGCCCGTGTCGGAGGAAAACCAGTCGAGCGCGGCGCGGGCGATTACCGGGCCGACGGCGGCGACGGCATCGGCATCCGCCGCGGCTTTCTTTTTGGCCGGCTCGGCGAAACCGGCGTCGAGCAGGCGGCGGCCCGCGGCGTTCGCCGCCGCGAGCAGTTCTGCATGGCGCGCGGCGAGCTGTTGTTTATCGAGTTCGGTCGCGCCTTTTTGATGACGGGCGCGTGGGTTGGCAGCGTCGGCTTCGGCATGCAGGCGGTCGAGTTCGAGCACGTCGCGCAGCAGCGGTGAATCGCGGAGCGCATCGAGCGAGGCGTGAAACTTCGCGAGGTCGTGCGCCGTGGTTTCGCCGACCTCGGGAATCGCCAGCGCGTGCAGCCAGCGGGCCAGCGGCAGGTCGCGCGCGCGCTGGATGGCGTCGATGACTTTGCGCGCGTTTTTTTCGCCGAAGATGCGCGGCTCGTCGTCGGTGCCGAGGTTGAGCGTGGCGAGCGGTTCGAGCTTGAGGTCGAAAAGATCGAGCGGCTCACGGACGAGGCCGCGCTCGACGAGCTTGTCGGCGACGATGCCGCCCAGGCCGTCGATTTCCAGCGCGCCGCGCTTCGCGAAATACTCCAGCCGGCGTGTGAGCTGCGCGGGGCAGTTCACATTTTCGCAAGCCCACACGGCGAAGTTCGGATCGCGCTTCACCGTGCCACCGCATGCCGGGCATTGGCCGCCAAGGTGCGCGAGGAAGTCGAACGGCAACGCGTCCGACGCCCGCCTTTCCAAGACGACGCGCACGACCGCGGGAATCACCTCGCCGGCTTTTTCAATGACTACGGTGTCGCCGATGCGGATGTCCTTGCGCCTGATTTCGTCCTCATTGTGCAGCGTCGCGCGGCTGATGGTGCTGCCGCGCAAAAGCACGGGCTCCAGCTCCGCCACCGGCGTGAGCACGCCGGTGCGCCCGACCTGCACGGTGATCGCGTGCAGCCGCGTCTCGGCCTGCTCGGACACGTATTTCCACGCCTTCGCCCACTTCGGTGCGCGGGAGTGAAAGCCGACGCGCTCGCGCTGTTCGAGCGCGTTCAGCTTGATGACCGCGCCGTCGGTCTCGAAGGCGAACGAATCACGGATCGCGTCGAGTTCGTTGATCGCCGCCATGACTTCATCGGCGGTCGCGCAGAGCCGCGTGAACTTCGGCGTGCGCAAGCCGAGCGCCTTCAGCCATGCGAGCATCGCGTCCTGCGTGGGCGGCGGCTCGACGCTCACCTCGCCGAGTCCGTAGAGCACGATTTCCAGCGGGCGCTTGGCGACGGTGGCGGGATCGAGCTGCTTGAGCGTGCCCGCGGCGGTATTGCGGGCATTGGCAAACGGCTCCTCGCCCGCGGCGATCATCTCCTCGCGGATGCGCTGGAAACCGGCGATCGGCAGATAGACCTCGCCGCGCGCTTCCAGCACCTCCGGCACGCCTTTGCCGGTCAGGCGGAGCGGCACTCTGCGGATGGTTTTCAGATTTTCGGTGATGTCGTCGCCGGTCTCGCCGTCGCCGCGGGTCGCGCCGCTTTTCAGCACGCCGTCCTCGTAGCGCAGGTTCACGGCGAGGCCGTCGATCTTTGGCTCCACGAGCCACGCGAGCGGTTCGCCGGGCAGCAGCTTTTCCACGCTCGCGATCCATTTGCGCAGCGCCTCGACGCCGTCTTTCGCAAAAAGATTGTCGAGCGAAAGCATCGGCACCGCATGGCGCACGGACTTGAAACCCGCCGTCGCTTTTTCGCCCACGCGGCGCGTCGGCGAGTCGGGCGTGATCAGCTCGGGGTGGGCGTCTTCGAGGTCGCGGAGTTCGCGGAAAAGCGCGTCGTAGTCCGCGTCGGAAACCGTGGGCGCGGCTTCGTCGTAGTAGCGGCGGTTGTGCGCCTCAAGCTCGCGCCGGAGCCGGGCGAGACGTGCTGAAATATCGGGCATAAACGAAGGCGGTGAGCAGCGCGCCGGTGAGGGCGCCGAGCGTGTCGGCGGTCCAGTCGTAGGGATCGGCGCCGGAGCGGTGCGGGGTGAAAAGCTGGTGAAATTCATCGGTCGCGCCGAAGAGGGAAATGACGGCGACGGTAACGATGACCACTCTTTTCCACGGCCACGCGGTGCTCCACGAGAGGGCGAGCGCGAGGTTCACGGCACCAGCGAGGAAGGCGATGAAGTGCTCGGCTTTGTCCCACATTTTGAAAGGGATTTCGTCGAGCTGCACTGGCGTCATCGACGAGAGGACGATGATGGTGAGCGCCCAAATCCCCACGCCCCACCAGGCGAGTTTGCGGAGCCATTGGGGAGCAGTTCGGTTCACAGGAAGGTTGAGTGCGCAGGGAGTTTTCAACGATAGTCCGGCGATGGAAAGTCCAAAGCGCATCCTCGGCATCGAGGGCGGCGGCACCAAAACCGAATGGGTGCTGCTGTCCGGCGAGGCTGATGAACACAAGATTCTCAGCCAGGGAAACCTGTCGGCGGCCAACCTCCGGCTCATCACCGACGACGCGCTGGCGCAGCTCTTTTCCGTGCTTCCGGCGGACGCCACGCACGTCGGCGTTTTTCTCGCGGGCTGCGCGACGGAGGCGGATCGCACACGGCTGCGCGGGCTGGCGAAAAAGGCGTGGCCGCGCGCGGTGCTCGCCGTGGGGAGCGACCGCGACTCGGGCATGGCGACGGCGTTTGGCGACGGCGACGGAATCGCGGTCATCGCCGGCACGGGCGCGGCGGTGAGCGGGCGGCACGGCGAGCGCGTGGAAAAAGCGGGCGGCTGGGGGCAGCTTCTCGGTGATCGCGGCGGCGGCTACGACCTCGCCATGCAGGGGCTGCGGCTGGTGCTGACGCATTACGATTTGAACCAAAGGATCACCCCGCTCGCGGAGGAAATCCTGCGCACGCTGGCGCTGAACCGGCTCCAGGACTTGGTCGGTTGGGCGATGCAGGCCGACAAGATGAGTGTGGCCCGGCTCGCGCCCGCTATTTTTCGCGCGGCGAAATTTGGCGAGCCGGAACTCCTGGCGACGGTGCAGGCGGGCGCGGGCGTGCTCGCGGATTTCACCCGCGCGGTGGCGCAGCGGCTCGATTTCATGGACGCGCCGGTGAAGCTGATCGGCGGGCTTTTCACCCACCACGATGACTACGCGGCGCTGTTCAAATACCGGCTCAGCATCCTGCTGCCGAAGGCGAAGGTGAGCGTGTGTGATGAGAGCGGGGCGCTCGGCGCGGCGTGGTTGGCGGGGGGGAAAGGCGAAAGGCGAAAGGCGAAAGGCGAAGGGGAAGCTGCGCCGGGTGATGCAGTGTCGCTGGCGGGTGCGGCGACGGAGCAGGGGAATCCGCGCTCGGTGAATTTGGAGGAGCGCACGACGGCGGAGCTGGTGGAGCTTTTCACGACGGAGGAGGAAAACGTGGCGCGGGCGCTGGCGGCGTGCCGGGCGGAACTGATCGCCGCGGTCGATCTCACGGACGTGGCGCTGCGGGCGGGCGGGCGGCTTTTTTATGTCGGTGCGGGGACGAGCGGGCGGTTGGGGGTGCTGGATGCGAGCGAGATTCCGCCGACTTTCGGCGCACCGCCGGAGCTGGTGCAGGGGATCATCGCGGGCGGGGCGGCGGCACTGCATCGCGCGGTCGAGGGCGCGGAGGATCAGCCGGACGCGGGCGCGCTCGCGGTGCTGGAGCGCGGCGTGCGCGCGGGCGATGTGCTGTGCGGCATCGCCGCGAGCGGGCGCACGCCTTTTGTCCTCGGCGCGTTGGCGCGGGCGCGGGAACTGGGTGCGCGCACGGTCCTGCTGACGTGCAATCCCGCGCGGACGCGGGCGGCGGTGCCGTGGGATGTGGAGATCGATCTGCCAGTGGGGCCGGAGATCATCACCGGCTCCACGCGCCTGAAAGCGGGCACCGCGACGAAGGTGGCGCTGAACCTCCTCTCGACCTGCGCGATGATCCGCCTCGGCCGCGTGCGCGGCAACGCGATGGTCGATCTGCATATTTCCAACGCCAAGCTCCGTGACCGCGGCGTGCGGCTCGTGATCTCGGCGCTCGGGCTCAGCTATGAGGAGGCGCAGGCGCGGCTCACGCGGGCGGGCTGGAACGTGCGGGCGTGCCTCGACTCGAAATAGCGCTGCCGCGTTTTGCCGTCAGTTTTCGACAGCGTGGCAAAATCCACGCAGCGTCCGCGCTTTGGCCTGATGTTGCCGGGCCGTGCAGACGCGGCGTTTTTTCTCTGGCGGCCAATATTTTTTCCGCCTGAAAACGCAGACGGCACGAGCGGTGCTAATAGGCGGCGTCCGCACGAAATGCGGATGATGGGGAGTTTTCAAACAGGGGGAGCAGCCCGGCTGGATGGGTTCGTTTGGCGAATCGTGGGGAAACGCCAAGCTGGCCGGCCGGGCTGCATTTCTCCAGCGGGCAGGGCTTTGAAAATGTGTAGAAAGTCGGGGGTCTTTCGCGTCCCAGCGGGACGAACGAATGTAGATACCATCTTAATTTTCGGCTGGTTGGAGTGGGTGGTGAGTGGGGTCATAGGCGGTTTGGTTTTTGAGGATGCAGAAGGCGATTTTGAGGAGTTTGTGGAGGACGGCGCAGACGAC
>JANPHJ010000246.1:0-41180 GCA_031424395.1 Chthoniobacter sp. | reverse complement strand
CTCAGCATGGCCGGGCCGATGCGCGCCGCGTGGGAGCAAAAGCGCGTGCGCATCCACGCCATCGACCTGATGAACGCCGCCGCGACCATCCTGCAAAACGGCAGCGCGCCCGCCGGCAGCGTGCCGCTGCGCGCGCCCTTCGACGCCTTCCTCGCCGACCTCACCGGCTACCTCGACAGCGGCGAATACATGCAGGAGTTCGTCCGCGACACCCTGCGCCAAGGGCACACCCTCGCCGCGGAATCCCGCGCCGTCGCCGACGGGCCGGAGGTCGCGCAGCTCCGCGAAAAACAGACCGCGCTCGAAAAGGAACTCGCCGGTCTCGATGAGCGCCTCGCCGCCGTCGAGCGCCTGCACGGCGTCGATTGGCCCGCCACTTTTGCGCCCGTGAAAACCGAAAACGCCAGGCGCAGCGAAGGCGCGGCGCGCGGCACCATCTCCGGCGTGACGAAGGAAATGCGCATCGCGATCGCGGCATGGATGGACACCAGCGAAAGCCTCAAGACGCTCGAAACCGCCCGCCTTCAGCCCGTGCTCACCCGCACCGCGGCCACGCTCGCGGAGGACACCCGCGCCCGGCTCAGCGCGCTGCTCGGCGGCCCGCTCGGCGGCGCGGAACCAGCCGCCGCCGTCATGCACGACTTGCACACCGTCGGCTTCCCGCTCATGCCCGTGGCCGTGGCCGCGCACGCCGCGCTCGACATCCCGCACGACCCTGCGCCCTACGCCTTCATCCTCCCGCACACCACCCTGCCCGTGCACAAAACCTTCGCCGACTGGCTGCTCTTCCGCGGGCTGAAAACCGTGCGCCGCCGGCTCTTCGGCGAACAGCTCACCGCCACAATTACCCCCGAAGAAAAAGCCAAACGCCTCACCGAACCCACCCTCGAAGCACTGCACCGGCACCTCGACGAAACGCTTGCCACCCGCCTCCCCGCGCTCCCCGGCAAACACGCTGACGCGCTCCTCAGCGCATACGTGGAAAAATTCACCGCCGAAACCCACGCCGGCCTCGACGCCCTCCGCACGCGCCTCACCGCCGAGCGCGCCGCGAAACAAACGCCCTTCGACGAAAACGCCCGCATCTTCGCGGCTCTCGCCGCGCTCAACATCCGCACCACCGAAACCGACGCGGCATTGGACGGGCTTGCCGCACACGCCCCGGTCCTCGCCGAGCAGACGCCGCGGTAAGGGAAGCGGTCAGCTTCCCTTACACCGCGCGGGCTAAGCGGCTGAAGCGCACGCTACTTTTCCACCCCAAACTGCAGCTCCGCCAGCCGCCGGTAGGTGCCGCTCGGCGCGGCGATGAGTTCGGCGTGCGTGCCGGTCTCGGTGATGACGCCGTTTTCCAAAACGCAGATGCGGTCGCACTGCCGCACCGTCGCCAACCGGTGTGCGATGATGAAGGCCGTGCGCCCCGCCAGCAGCGTGGCGAGCGCCGCCTGGATGAGCGCCTCACTCTCGCTGTCGAGCGAACTCGTCGCCTCATCCAAAATCAAAATCGCCGGATCGCGCAGCAGCGCACGCGCGATGGCCAGTCGCTGACGCTGGCCCCCGCTGAGCTTCACCCCGCGCTCGCCGACGAGCGTCCCGTAGCCCTCGGGAAAGCGCGCGATGAACTCGCTGCAATGCGCCCGCTCAGCGGCGGCGATGATCTCCGCCTCGCTCGCGCCGGGCCGGCCATAGGCAATGTTTTCGCGGATGCTGCCGCCGAAGAGCAGCACCTCCTGCGGCACGATGGCCATGTTTCCGCGCACGACACTGAGCGGCAGGTCGCGTGCATTATTTCCGTCGAGCAAAAGCGCGCCGCTGTCCGGCTCGTAGAAGCGCAGCAGCAGCGCCGTAAGCGTGCTTTTGCCCGCCCCGCTCGGCCCCACCAGCGCGATCTTTTCCCCCGCGCGCACCTCGAGGGAAACCCCGCGCAGCACCGGCAGCTCAGGCCGCGACGGGTAGCGGAAATGCACGCCGTCAAAACGCACGCTGCCGCTGAGCCGGGCGGGCGCAGCCGCGGGGGCGAGGCTTTCGCCCGGCGCGCGCAAAAGCTCGCGCACGCGCTGCGTGGCTCCGAGCGTCTTTTGCACGGAGCTGATCATTTCCGGCAGCGCCGAGACCGCGCCGCCGATGAAGAGCGTGTAGAAGATAAACTGCGTGAGGTCGCCGTGGCTCATCGCGCCCGCCTGCATCAGCTTCCCGCCGTACCATAGCACCAGCACGATCGCGCCGAAGATGCCGAAAATGATGAACGCCACCAGCGCCGCGCGGTACCTCGCGGTGCGCAGAATGACCGCGAGATAACCGCTCAGCCCCGCGGCATAGCGGCGCTGCTCGTAAGCCTCGTTGCCGAACGCCTTCACGTTGGCGATGCCGGTGAGCGTCTCCTCCACGACCGTGGCCGTCTCCGCGAGCCGGTCCTGCGCGGTGCGCGAAAAGTGGCGCACCTTTCGCCCGAAGATCACAGCGGCGAGCATGAGCACGGGCACCGTGGCGAGCATCACGCCCGAGAGCCGCAGCGAGGTCGCCGCGATGGCGACGAGCCCGACCGCGAGGAGCATCGACTGCCGGATGGCCTGCGCCACGGTGAAGGTAAGCGTGTCTTGGATTTGCGCGAGATCGCTGGAGAGGCGGCTTGAAAGTTCGCCCACGCGGTGCTCGCCAAAAAAGCTCATCGGCTGCGCGATGAGCCGCGCGTAGAGAGTGCGCCGCAGATCGACCACGGCGCTTTCACCGACGGTGCTGAAAGCGAGCGACGAAAAGAACGTGAGCACGGCCTGCACCGCGAGCGAACCGACGAGCAGCAGCGCCACGGCATCGAGCCCAGGCTGCCATGCGCCGGACGGGATGGGTTTCAAGGACGGGATCGCGGCGTCCAGCAGATGCTTCACAAAAAACGGGAACATCGCGCCGAAGCCCATGCTAATGAACGACGCCCCCATGGCGATGTAGAAGCGCCGCCGGTACGGGCGGACGTAGGCCAAAAGATGGGTGAGGTCGCGCAGGGACTCGCGCTTCGGCGCAGGCGTGGGGGCGGGCATGTGGGGAGTTATTTCGCCACGCCGGACTCGGACTGGTCGGCGAGGCTCATGTCGATCTCGTAGCGCGCCGCGGACACGCAGCCGCCGAGGATGATGATCGAGCCGGTGAGATAGATCCACAGCAGCAGGGCGATCACGCTGCCGAAGGTCCCGTAGAGCGCGTTGAAGTTCCCAATGTTGCGCGTGTAGAGGACGAAAAGGCGCTGGAGCGTTTCCAGCGCGACCGTGACAAACAACGCGGCGCTCCAGACCTCGGCGAACCGCGTGCGGCGGCGCGGGGCAAACCTGAAAAACAGGCTCATGCCGATGAACACCACGAGCACGGGGCTAAGAAGTTTGGCGAACTCGAAGACGTACCAGAGAGCCGTGAAATCGAGCCCGACCTTGCGCGAGTTCGACCAGTAGAATTCCTCGATCTGCTTCAGCACCAGCGGCGTGAGGATGCCGAGGAACAGCACGCTGGTCAGGATGCCCAGCATGGCAAGATTTTTGATCGGCAGCCGCCACCACGAGTATTCCTTCGTGCCCCAGGCCCGGTTCACGCCGCGCACCAGCGCCTGGAAAAAGCGCAGTGAAGTCCACGCCAGCACCGCAAAGGCGATGACCCCCGCGCTTTTCCGCGACTTCACCACGCCGTCGATCGTGGTAAGGATGACCTTGGCGTCCTGCTCCTCAAGAGGGATTTGCAGGCTGACAAAACTGATCACTTTCTCCGCCACCTCGCCCTGCGGGCCGAGAAAGGTGGAGCCGATGGTGATGAGCAGCAGGATCAGCGGGAACATGGCGAAGAACGCGTAATAGGCGAAGGACGCCGCGCGCTGCTCGCCGTCCGTCTCGTCAAACTTCTGGGCCGCCCGCCACGCGATGGCCCCGACCCTCCACGCATGGCGCAGGAGCCTGGAGCCGGCGCGGCGGGCAAAGCGTTCGGGAGCAGTCATCGCGCGGACACTAGCGGTTAAGTTTCCGCACAGGCAACCTCGCGCCGCCTTGCATCCGATATGTTCCCCATTACCCTCAGCCGCCCATGCCGGAGCCCACCACTGCCCCAGCGCCACTCAAGCCGAAACCGCCGCGCGGCTGGTTCCGCCGTGCCCTGCGCGGGCTGCTCGTCCTCGCTCTCCTCGCCGCCGCTTTTCACCGGCCGCTCTTTCACGCCGGAGCCCGCCTCGCGCTCATCACCGTGGCCGCGCGCATGCACTTGAAAGCGGACCTCCACCTCTCGGGCAGCGTCTTCACCAACCTCACCGTGGCCGGCATCCGCGCTGACCCCGTGGGCGCTTTCCCCAACCCCATCCACCGGCTTGCCATCGACCGGGTGCGGCTCGACTACAGCATCCCGCGGCTGGTGCAGCACGGCATCGGCGAATTCCTGAGCAGCTACGAGATCACCAATGCTGATCTCCAAATCGACGCGCTGCCGGATAAAAAGGAGGCGAAAAAATCCGCGGTGCGCCGCGAGCGCCAGAGCATCGGCGCGCTGCTCAACACCATCCTCGGCCAGCCCGCGCTCTACTCGGACCGGGTCAAAATCGAGAACTTCAACCTCACCGTGCGCGCGGAAACAAACGTCACCATCATTCGCGGCTTTCATCTGCTGCTTGATCCGCAGCAGCCCGGCGCACTGCGCGTAGCGCGGCTGGAGATTCCCGGCGTGCCGCTGTGGGAAAACCTCGCCGCCGAGACCAGCTACGAGGCGCGGAACTTCTACATCCGCCACCTCCAGCTCGCGCCCGAGCTGAGCCTCGATGAGATGAATTTCGACGCCTCCCAGCGGGCGCAGAACAAGGGCAGCATGCAGTTCAAACTGCACGCCTTTGGCGGCACTGCCGCGATCGCCCTGGCCGGCAGCCAGCTCGACAAAAAGGGCGAAAACCTGGCCAAAAGCTACGACACCAAGCTGACCGTGGAGGCCGCGGGCGTGTCCATCGACCGGGCCCTCGCCTACTTCCAGGTGCCGAAGCTGCCCGTGGAATTCGGCACGCTCGCGCGCCTCGCGCTGCGCTTCACCGGCGAGCCGGAAAAGCCGCGCACCTGGGACGGCGAGATCGGCGTGCGCGTCGAGGCGGTGGCTTTCGACCGGCTGAAAATCGCCGGCGCAGAGCTCGCCGCGGTTTTCAAAAACGGCCGCGCCGACGTGCGCGGCGTCAACGTGGCCGTCGGTAAAAACACCGTCGTGCTCACCGCCCAAAGCGCGCTGCCGGAGTCGGTCAACGACTTCGCCCAAAGCGACCTCGACGCCACGCTCCGCATCGATGCGCCCGACCTCCCCGCGCTCACCGCCATGCTCGCCGAGCCGCTCACCGGCAGCGTCTCTGGCGGCGGCCCGTTCACGCTGCGCAGCGGCGTCGCCAGCGCCGACCTCGCGCTCGACGCAGCCAAGCTCGGGTTCGGAAAATTTTCCGTAGCTGCCGCGAAGCTGGTGGTCAAAGCCAGCAAGCGCATCGACCAGCCCGGGCTCGCCCCTTTTGAAGCAATGGACAGCGACGTGGCTGCCGACCTCACCGACCTGCGCGCCGACACCTTTGCGCTCGACGCCGCAAAACTCCGCTTCGAAAGCCACAATACCCTCGTCACCCTCCACACGCTCGACGTGCGCCGCGCGGAAAACACCGTGACCGCGCACGGTACCTGGCAGGTTCCGCGCGATTTCAAAGACGCCGCCAGCGCGCCCGTCGATGGCGAGTTTGCCATCAGCGTGCCGAAGCTCGCGGACTTCGGCATCGCCGCCAACGGCCAGACGCTCAGCGGGCAGCTCGACGGCCGCGGCGCGCTGAAGCTGGTGGACAAAGCCTTGGCGGGCGGCGTGACCCTCAGCGGCGCGGATTTCCAGCTCGGCGACTTCAAGGCGCAAAGCCTCGCGGTGAAAATCGCGGTCGCGGACAACACCGCGACGGTCGAGCAATTCGCGCTCAAGCTCGCTGGCCGCGACCAGCTCACCGCCACTGGCCAGGCGGGCGTGCAGCCGCCATTTCCCTACGAGGGCGCCGTCCGCCTCGACATCCGCAACGTCGCCGCGCTTCAGCCGCTGCTCGCCGTGTTCGGTGTGCCGCAGACGCTCGCCGGGTCGCTCCGCCTCGAGTGGAGCGGCAAAGGCGAGGCGGCCAAAAAGGGCGGGCCGCTGGAGCCGTCCGGCACCCTCGCCATGGCGCTGGAGAAAGGCCGCTTCGACAAGACCGACCTCAGCGAAGTGAAGCTCGCCGGCCTCTACGGCCCGGGCTTCGCGCAGTGCACCGAGCTGCACATCCTCAGCGGCCCGACCGACGTCACCGGCGCCGTGGAGCTGAAGGAAGGCAAGCTCCGCCTGCGCGACCTCAATCTCGTGCAGTCGAAACTCACCGTGCTCACCGGCTACCTCATCCTCCCCTTTGACCTCGATCATCCCCAGGAACTCATCCCGCTCGACGGCCGCCTCGCCGCCAATCTCAACGCCACCAAACTCGACCTCGAAAAACTTTTTGCGAGCTTCGGCCAGACCTCGCCCGTCGCCGGCAATATCACCGCCAACCTCGTCGCCGGCGGCACCCTCCGCGCGCCGCTCGGCCATCTAAAACTCGCCGCGCGCGCCCTGAAATCCCCCGCCGTCGTCGCCCTCGCGCCCGCCGACCTCGACCTCGACCTGCACTATTCCAACAAGGAGCTCACCCTCGCCGCCGTCGCCCGACAGCCGCAGTTCCAGCCGCTCACCATCAAAGGCCACGTCCCGCTCGACCTCGACGCCACCATCAAGGCCAAGAAGATCGACCCCACGCTACCGCTCGACCTCACCGTGCAGCTCCCCGCCTCCTCCCTCGCCGTGGTGCCGAAACTCGTGCCTGCGGTGCGCCGCATCGAGGGCACCGCCGCCCTCGACGTGCATGTGGCCGGCAGCGTGGAAAAGCCCGCGCTCACCGGCGCCGCGGCCCTCGAACTGAAAAGCGCGCGCATGGTGGACGAGTCCATCCCCGCGCTCGGCGCCTTGCATGCGAAGCTCGGTTTCGCCGGCGACACCCTGACCTTCAGCACTTTCACCGGTGAACTCGGCGGCGGCACTTTCAAACTCGGCGGCACCGTCAAACTGCCCAAACTCACCGAGCCCGACTTCGACCTGCGGCTGGCTGCCAAGGAAGTCCTGCTCAAGCGCGACGACTCCATCACCATCCGCGCCGACACCGACGTGAAGCTCGCCGGACCGCTCAAAGCCGCCGCGCTCAGCGGCACGCTCTACCTCACCCAGAGCCGCTTTTTCAAAGAGATCGACATCCTCCCCATCGCCCTGCCCGGCGGCAGAGCCAAGCCTGCCCCCCGCGCCGTGCAGAACCGCGCTACCACCGTCTCCTTTCCGAATCCGCCCCTCCGCGACTGGACCTTCGACCTCGCCATCAAGACGCGCCCGAATGACCCCTTCCTCGTCCGCGGCAACCTCGCCAACGGGGCGGCTTCCGTGGATCTGAAGCTCGCCGGCACCGGCCTCGCGCCCTACCTCGAAGGCAGCATCCGCATCGAGTCCTTCAAGGCCAGCCTGCCCTTCAGCACCCTCAGCGTTTCGCGCGGCTTCGTGTATTTCAAAAAGGACGAACCCTTTGCGCCCTCGCTCGATCTCCAGGCCGAGTCGCAGACGCGCGACTACCTCATCCACGCCTACATCTACGGCCGCGCCGCCGACCCGCAGATCCAGCTCAGCAGCGAGCCGCCGCTGCCCTACGCCGACATCGTCTCCCTGCTCGCCGCCGGCACCACCGTCAGCGAGCTCGGGGCCAATGCCGACGCGCTCGCCAGCCGCGCCGCCATGCTCGCCGTGCAACAGCTCTACCGAAAGATTTTCCACCGCGCCGGCGCGCCGCCGCCCGAGGAGAAAAAAGCGGACGCCGCAGGCTTCGCCGACCGTTTTCAGATCGAGCTCGGCGTGCTCGACAACCGCTCCGGCGGACAGGCCGTGAACACCCGCTTTCGCTTCACCGACAATCTTTACTTCCTCGGCGACCTCGGTGTCGCCGGGCGCTTCACCGGCAGCTTGAAATACCTCATCCGCTTCCGCTGAATGCGCGCGTCCCTGTTCATCCTCGCCGTCCTCCTCGCCACGGGCGTTCCGCTCCCGGCTGCGGATGAAAATCTTTCCCGTGCCCTCACCGGCGCCAGCCTCATCGCCGGCACCCTCAAGGACACCGCCGCCAACAAGCTCGATTTCACCGGCAACAAAACCTTCACCGCCGACCAGCTCCGCGCGCCCATCGCCGAGCAGCGTCGCGAACTGCTCGAAAAAGGGATCAGCCCCGCGCGGGCCGACGACACCGCCTACTACGTCGGCGCGTTTTACCGGAAGGCCGGCTTTTCGCAGGTCGCCGTGGAGTACGAGATTCGTGGCGACCGCCTGCTCATCAAAGTCGCCGAAGGCCCGCGCTCGCTGCTGCGCTCCGTCACCTTTGCCGGCAACGCCTCGATCCCCGCGGCCACGCTCTACGAATACATGATCGGCGGCACCCCCGAGCGCCTCGCGAAAAACCCCGGGCAGTTTCCTTACACCGCCGCCGAAGTCAGCAGCGGTGCGGATCGCGTCCGCGGCCTGTATCTCTCGGAAGGCTTTCTCAATGTCATCATCGACAGCTCCGCCGTGCAGCTCGCCGCCAGCGGCACCCGCGCCGACCTCACCGTCCGCATTACCGAAGGCGTGCGCTACACCTTTGGCGAAATCGGCTTCGCGGGCACCACGCTCTTCCCCCGCGCGCAGCTCCTGAAAGCGCTCGGCGAGACCGCCACCGGCCCCTTCTCGCCCGGCCAAGCCACCGCCATGCAGCGCAACCTCCAGTCCTTTTACAAAGCCAAAGGCTACTACCAGGCCGAGGTGACGCTCGCCGCCGATCCTGCACAGGCCAGCGGCGGCCGGGTGCCTGTCACCTTCACTGTGCGCCCGAGTGGCCTCTTCCGCTTCGACGGCGTGACCATCCGCAACGACACGCCGAAGCCCCGCCTGCGCGCCGACTTTCTGCCGAAGCGCTTCACCCATCTGAAAGGCGCGGTCTATGATCCCGAGAAGCTCGACGAGACCTTTCGCGAGATGCTCCGCAGCGGCCTTTTTGAAAGCCTGCGCGTGACCCCCACGCCGCTCGCCGGCGACCAGATCCGCCTCGATTTCACCTACGCCGAAGCCAAGGCCAAGGAACTCGGCTTCAACCTCGGCTTCGGCACCTACGAAGGCGCTGTCGCCGGCTTCCGCATCGGCGACCGCGATCTTTTCGGCCGCGGCCGGCCCCTGAGTTTCGCCGCGCAGTACACGCAGCGCGGCCTCAGCGGCGAGTTGCTCTACGTCGATCCGTGGGTCTTCGATTCGCGCTTCGCCCTGCGCGCCCGCCTTTACTCCGAGACGCGCCGCGAGGAGGGCTACTCGAAGAACGACGTGGGCTTCCGCGCCGACCTCAGCCGCCGCCTCCTCCCGCACCTGGAAGTCGGCGCCTTCGTCGAGGCGCAAAACGTCGCCATCACCGACTTCACCATCGCCGCCGCCGATCTCGGCCCGCGCAACTACACGCTGCAAAGCGTGGGCCTCACCCAAAGCACCGACTACCGCAGCGACCCCGTGAACCCCGCGCGCGGCTTCATCCTCACCTCCGCGTTCGACTTCGCCACCCTCGACAGCCAGCCCGCCTTCACCCGCGCCACCGTGCGCCTGTCCTACTATCTGCCGCTCGGCAAAACCCTCCTCGCCCTCGGCGCGCGCGGCGGCATCATCGCACCGCTCGTCGACGAAGTGCCCATCGACGTGCGCTATTTCAACGGCGGCGGCACCACCGTCCGCAGCTTCGCCGAGCGCGAACTCGGCGCGCGCGACGCCCAGGGCAATCCCCTCGGCGGTGACCTCCTCACCGTCTTCAACGCCGAACTGATCTTCCCCCTCTACGGCGGACTTCAGGGCGCAGTTTTCGCCGACGCCGGCAGCCTCAAAAACCGCCGCGTCCCCGGCTCCGGCGAGCTCCGCTACGCCATCGGCGCGGGCCTCCGCTACAAGCTCCCCATCGGGCCCCTCCGCCTCGACTACGGCGTGAATCCCACCCGCCGCGACCAGGAGGATTTCGGCGCGTTCCACTTCTCCTTCGGCTTCGCCTTTTAGCCGGGTCAGAAACCACCCAGCGCCCGGAGACGCTGTGCGGACACGGGCTGCGCGGTGCCCAGCTCCTGCGCGAACAGCGAGACGCGGAACTCCTCCAGCAGCCAGCGAAAGGCCTCATGCTGCGCCGCCGGCACGCGCTTTTCCCAGCCGTTGAAAGGCGCGAGCTGTTGCGCCTTCTCCGCGTCCTTCGCCGGGCTGAGCACCGCCCGCTCGCCGCGCATCTGCACGGCGCGCAGGTAGCGCCCGAGGTGCGGCAACTGCCCGTGCGGCGTGCGCGCCAGGAAGTCCGCGGGCACCAGCCGCTCCACGTCCTGCTCCAGCGCGGCGTAACGCCGCGGCCCCGCGAGCGCGGCCTGGCGCAGCGCGAGAATCTGCCGGGTCGCCTCGCCGAGCTGATAGGTCAGCGCGGGCAGGGTGCGGCGGGCATTTTCGGCGAGCGCGTGAAAGCGCGCGGCGGTGAGCGGGAAGACGGGCTGAAGCGCGAGCGCGTGATCGAGCAGATGCTGGTAGGCGGATTTTTGCAGCACGTCAGCCGCGGCAACCGTGGTCGCGGGCGCGTGCAGCTTCGCGCTCATCTGCTGGAGCGCGTCGTGGAAATGCGGCGCCGCCTTGCCCGCCGTCGGCCTTTGCCGCGCGAGGCCCGCGAGTTCTTTCCACAGGCGCGCGAGATCCCGCGCCATCACCAGCTCGGCCAGCCGCCGCACGCCGGCGACCGACGCGCCTTCCGCCTCCTCGCGCTTGCGGAAAAGGCGCACGTCCACCCCGGCCTCGCCCGCGCCCAGTCCCGGATACGCGCGCAGCCCCGCACCACCGACCTCCTCGATCACCACCGACTCCGGCAGATCGCCGCACGACCACTCCGTCATCCCCCGGCGTTCCCACTGCCGCGCCGCTTTTTCCCACGCCTCCGAGCGCACATCGCGGCTCTCCACTTGGGCCTGGAGCGCGCCGAGGTCACGGCCCGCCGCGACCGTTTTGTTGCGGCTGTCCACGACTTCCACGCGCGGCTGCAAATGCGCGGGCAGGCTGTGCGCCGGCCAGTCCGCCGCGCGCAGGGGCACGCGATATTTGCGCGCCAGAAACTCCGCGAGCGCCGTGAGAAAATCCGCGCGGCCCGGCTGAAACTCGCCCGCGATCTCGCGGATTTTCGGCTCCAGCGGCATCAGCGTTTTGCGCACCGTTTTCGGCAGCGCGCGCAGCAGCACGGCGATCTGTTCCTCGCGCAGGCCGGGCACCATCCACTGGAGCTGGCCGCTCGTGAGGTCGGCGGCCACCGGCAGCGGCACGCGCACGGTCACGCCGTCGGTTTCATCGCCCGGCGTGTAGGCGTAGGTCACCGGCAGCGCGGTGTGGCCGAGCGCGACGTGGTCGGGAAAAAGCGCACGGTCGTAGCTCGCGTCGTGCTCGCCGATGAGGTCGGCCTCGGTCGCGCACAGGAAATCCGGCTCACGATCAATGCGCGCGCGCACGAGCCGGTTCAGGTCCGGCACCGAGGACACGCCCGTGATGCGCGCGGCGTAGAATTGGTAAAGCGACTCGTCCAGATCATGCGCCCGCCGGCTCCGCACCCGCGTCAGCGCCGTTTCGAGCTTGTCGCGCACCTTGCCGTTTTCGACGAAGAACCGCAGCGGAATCCGCGCCTCCTCCGCGACCAGCGCGCCGCGGATGAACAGCTCCGTGGCCGCGACCGCATCAATGCGCCCGTAATCCACCTGCCGCCGCGCGACTTCCAGCCCATGCACCAGAACGCGTTCCAGCGCCAGCACGCGCCCGGCTTTCGCACTCCAGTGCGGCTCGGTGTGGCGACAGTCGCAGAGGTGCGCGCCGAGGTCGATGACCCACTCCGGGTTGATGCCCGCCGCCGTGCGCGCGAAAAGCTGCGACGTCTCCACGATCTCGCCCGCAACGATCCACGCCGGCTGCTTCGTCTTGTCCTCCGGCTTCGGAGCCGCCGCGCCCTGGCGCGCTTTCTCGCGCCGCTCGTAGAGATTCGAGCCGGGAAAAAGCGTGACCATCCGGTTGCCCGACGCCTTGTAAGTATTCCGCTCCTGCCGCTGCGCGATCTGCCCCAGCAGCCCCGCCAGCACCGCGCGATGAATCGCCACGTAGCCGGCCTCCACGCTTCCCCCCTTGGAAGTTGGACGTTGAGCGTTGGACGTTGGACGTTCTCCCCCACCATCCTCCACCGCATCCGTGAGCTGATGAAAAATGTCGCGCCATTCCCGCATCCGCGACGGCGAGAGAAAGTGCGTTTTGCAAAACCGCCGCAGCGCATTCCCGCTGCCCTTCGTCTCCCGCTCCGGCGATGCGCGCCAGATATTCAGCAGCGTAAGAAAGTCCGAGTCAGGATCGGCAAACGCGCGGTGCGCCGCGGCCGCCGCCTCCTTCTGCACCTCCGGCCGCTCGCGCGGATCGGGCACGCTCAGGCCCGCGGCGATGACGAGCATTTCCGGCAGCGCCTTTTCCACCCGCGCCTGCAGCAGCATGCGCCCGAGCGTGGGGTCGATGGGCAGCCGCGCAAGCTCGTGGCCGAGTGGTGTCAGCTCGTTGGTGTCGTTCAGCGCGCCGAGTTCGTGCAGCAGCGTGTAGCCGGCGCGGACGGCGGCAGCGACCGGCGGGTCGATGAAAGGAAACGTCTCGATGTCGCCGAGCCGGAACGCCTTCATCCGCAGGATCACCTCCGCGAGATTCGCGCGCTGGATTTCCGGCTGCGTGAACCGCGGGCGCTTCTCAAAATCCTCCTGCGCGTAGAGCCTTACGCAGATGCCGTCCTGCACGCGGCCTGCGCGGCCCGCGCGCTGGTTCGCGCTGCTTTGCGAGATCGCTTCGACCGGCAGCCGCTTCGTGCGCGTGCGCGGATTGTAGCGGCTCATCCGCGAAAGCCCGGCATCAATGACGTAGCGGATGCGCGGCAGCGTGATGGAAGTCTCCGCGATATTCGTGGCCACGATTACGCGCCGCCGCAGCCCCGGCGCAAAGATGCGCTGCTGCTCCGCGGCCGGCATCCGCCCGAAAAGCCCGATCACCTCGATGCCCGCGCCGAGCCCGCCCTCCAGCAGCTCGCGTGTCTCGCGGATGTCGCGCTCCGTGGGCATAAAGACGAGCACGTCGCCCGTCTCCGACTCGATCAGCGCATCCTCCACCGCCCGCACCGCCGCCCCGATGTGGTTCACTTCATCCGTCCCATCAGGCCCATCCGTTCCATCCGCCGCATACCGGATTTCCACCGGCCACAGCCGCCCGGAAACCTCGATGACCGGCGCCCCGCCAAACGCCTTTGAAAATGCCGCCGTGTCAATCGTCGCCGACGTGATGATGAGCTTCAGCTCCGCGCGTTTCCGCAGCAGCCCCGGCAGATAGCCGAGCAGAAAATCAATGTTCAGCGACCGCTCATGCGCCTCGTCGAGGATCAGCGCGGAGTAGGCGCGCAGCAGCGGATCGGACTGGATCTCCGCGAGCAGGATGCCGTCCGTCATGAACTTGATCCGCGTGTCGCGCCCGGTGTCGTCGTTGAAGCGCATCTTGCAGCCCACCTCGCGGCCCCACGTCACGCCCAGTTCCTCCGCCACCCGCCGCGACACGCTGAGCGCCGCCACCCGCCGCGGCTGCGTGCAGCCGATCCGCCCGCGCTCCGCGAGCCCGGCATCAAGGCACATTTTCGGAAGCTGCGTGGTTTTTCCCGACCCCGTCTCCCCCGCCACCACCACGACCTGATGCCCGCGCAACGCCGCGATGATCTCGTCGCGCCGCGCGCAAATCGGAAGGTCTTCGGGATAGCGGATCGTGATCATGCCAGGCAAAAAAGAGGCCCACGCTACACGCGGACGCCGCGCAGGGAAATTGCGGGCCGATTTCCGCGATTGCAAAAACCCGGCGCGCCGTTCAAAAGCCCGAGCCTATGAAACGCCTCACCCAATCCCTCCTCGGCCTCATCGCCCTCCTCCCCGTTCCCGCCCTCGCCCAAGGGCTCAAATACGAAAACGCCCCCGACTTTTTCGAGAAGCTCCCCGGCGGGCAGCCGCAGGGCGCCTGCCACGGCGGCGTGGCCATCGACAAGGCGGGCAACATGTACGTCACCACGGACACGGCGCGCGGCATCCTCGTTTTTTCGCCCGATGGAAAACTGCAGCGCGCCTTTGGCCCGACGAAAATCCACGCGCTCGAAATCCGCGAGGAGGGTGGCGCGGAGGTAATTTACGCGGCGCGTCCTACCGAGCATGAGGTCATCAAGCTCAAGCTCGACGGGACGCAGGAGTGGGCGATCAAGTACCCCGAGGAGTCGGCGGTGTGCAAGGACGCGAACGGCTTCAAGCCCTGCGCCGTGACCGCCGGCCCCGATGGCGCGATCTATGTGGCCGACGGCTACGGCTCGAACCACATTTTCAAGTTCGACAAGGACCGGAAATTCGTGAAGGCGTTTGGCTCCGCGGGTCCGGAAGAGGGGAAGTTCAACACCTGCCACGGCATCGCGCTCGATACGCGCGGAGAAAAGCCGCTGCTCTTTGTCTGCAACCGCAACAACAACCGCGTGGAATACTGGGACCTCGACGGCAACTTCGTGAAGGTCATCCAAAAGGACCTGCGCATGCCCGCCGCCGTGAACATTCGCGGCGAACAGGCGGTGATTCCCGAATTGCAGGGCCGCGTGACCGTGCTCGACAAAGCGGGGGCCATTGCCGCGCAGGTCGGCGACAATCCCAACGCGAAGCAACGCGCCAACTACGGGCTGCCGCAGGACCAATGGACGGACGGCATCACGAATTCCCCGCACGGCGCGGCCCTCGACAAGGACGGAAATTTGATCGTCACCGAATGGAGCGCCTTCGGCCGTCTGCACAAATTCCTGCGCCAGAAATAGCGGCGGGGAAGTTTCCCTCGTGCTGAGGGGCGGGAGGTGGCTGGAGCCGGAATCGAACCGGCGACACGAGGATTTTCAGTCCTCTGCTCTACCAACTGAGCTATCCAGCCGTCCCGCGAAGGGAGCGCACTTTGCCCGACCGGGAAGCGAACGCAAGCGCTTTTCCCCGGAGAATATCGCGCGGACGGGCGCGGCGCGAAGGTCTCGTCCGCGCGCGCGTTTCACTCCTGCGCCCGTCGCAGCAGCCAGCCTGCGCCGCCGCAGGTCACGAGCGCGCCGAGGAGGAGAAAGGCGAGGTCGCCGGCGATGAAGGAGATGTCCGCATGGCGCAGATTGATCATGCGAAAGGCGTGGCAGAAATGAGTGAGCGGAAAGGTCTGCGCCAGAAAGCGGATGGACGCCGGCAACTGCTCCAGCGGTGCAAACGCGCCGGAGAGCGGAAACACCGGCAGCAGAAAAAACACGGCAAACTGAATGGCCTGCGTCTGCGTGGCGCTGAAGGCCGAGATGAGCAGGCCGAGCCCGAGCGAGCAGAGCAGGAAAAGCAGGCAGATCACGCCGAGCACGAGCGGCTGGTGAAAGGCGACGTGGAAATGAAAGTGCGCGACCGCGATGGTCAGGCCGATGAGCAGCAGCGAGACGCCGAGGTAGGGCAGCACTTTGCCGATCACGATCTCCCAGCGCCGCAGCGACGTGACCATGAGCTGCGACAGCGTGCCCGCTTCGCGCTCCCGCGTGATGGTGCAGGCCATCAGCGTGACCGTGAGCAGTTGCAGAATCAGCCCGATGATCCCCGGCGTGACAAACTCGATGAAGCGCAGCCCCGGATTGTAGCGGATTTCGCTCTTCACGCCCCACGGCTCCATCGCGGAGACAAATTGCTTCCGCACCTCGACCGGCAGCTTCTCACCCAGCTCAAAAACCTCCGGCGGCAGGCTGTCGATCAGGTCCTGCCGCGACTCCATCTGGAAGTCACCGAGATGCTTTTTCAGCAGCCCCTCGAACTGCTCGGCGGTCATCGTGTCCGTGCCGTCGAGCACCAGCCGCAGCGGCATCGGCTCCCCGCTTTTCAGCCCTGCCCCCCACCCCGCCGGCACGATCAGCGCAGCGCCCACCCGCGCGCGGAGCAAGTCTGGCTCAGCGTTTGCGGGCAGGGGTGCTTTTTGAAAAGCGAAGGTGTCCTTGGTGGAAAGGAAATCCGTGAGCTTGCGGCTGGCGTCGCTTTGATCGTCGTCGCGCAACAACGTCGGCACCTGCGAAAGTTCGCCGACCTCAAACGCGTAGCCGAACAGCAGCGTGAACAGCGGCGGCAGCACCAGGATCAGCACCACGATCCGGCGGTCGCGCCAGATGTGCAGGAATTCCTTCACCGCCACACTCGCGATGGCGCGCACGCTCCCGGTCATCGCGCGCCCTCCGCGAGGATGGCGTGGTAGCCCTGCGAGTAGGCTTTGAAAACGTCCTCCATGTCCGGCTCCGACCACGAGTGCCCGTGCCACGTCAGCTCGGGAAACGGCCAGCGCGCCTGCCATTCGGCCACGAGCGCATGGGGATCGACCGCGTACACCCGTCCGTGCCCGCTGCGCAGCGACACGCCGAGCACGCCCGGCGCGGCGCGGAGTTGGACGAGCGCGGGCATCACCGGCTCGATGTGCATGTCGAGCACCGGGACTTTGAAACTCTGCTTCAGCCGCCGCGGCGTCTCCCGCGCGAGCAAGCGCCCGTCATGCAGAAAGCCGACCGACGTGCAGCGCTCGGCCTCGTCCATGTAGTGCGTGGTGACAAAGACCGTCGTGCCGGCGTGCGCGAGGTTGTAGAGCAGATCCCAGATTTGCTGCCGATGCACCGGGTCGAGGCCCGACGTGGGTTCATCAAGAAAAAGCAGCAGCGGCTCGTGGATGAGCGCGCAGGCGATGGCGAGGAGCTGTTTCATCCCGCCCGACAGCGCGCCCGCCATCGCCTCGCGCTTCGCGGTGAGGTCCATTTCGCCGAGCAGTGTCGCGATGCGCGGCTCCAGCTTTTCGCGCGGCACGCGGTACGCACCGCCGAAGAAGCGCAGGTTTTCCACGACGGTGAGATCGGGGTACAGGCTAAACTTCTGCGCGACATAACCAAACTTCGTCCGCACCTCGTAGCGGTCGCGCCACACGTCTTTGCCCGCGATCGTGGCGCTCCCACCCGTCGGCTTCACCAGCCCGCAGAGCATGCGGATGGTCGTCGTCTTGCCCGCGCCGTTCGCGCCGAGAAAGCCGAAGATTTCGCCCGGCGGAATCGCCAGCGCGACGCCGTCCACCGCGCGTGTGTCGCGGTAGGTTTTCTTGAGGTCGTTGAGGACGATGATTGGCTCCGGCATGAAAGTGGGCCGGATGTTTCCCGCAAAACCGCACGCAGCGCAACAGTGCCGGCACGGCGTTGACAAGGCCGCGCGCCTTGCGTCTGCTTTCGCGCCCATGATCCGCCGCCTGCTCCTCGTTTCCGCATTCTTAGCCGCCAGCGCCTTGGCCGATCCGCTCGCCGAACTGGCGGCCTTCTCCTCGTTGAAAAATGTGGACCTCGCGAAGCTCGCAGGCGGCGAGGTGCAGATGGGCCGCGGGCCGGTCATGGGTTTTCAGCGCGGGCTCGCCATTGAGAGCGCGTATGTGGTGAAAGCGCCGGTCGCCAAAGTGCTCGAACTCCAGCGCCAGTGGTCGCCCGCCCGGCACCCGGAGCTGAAAGTCTGGCTGCACGGCGAGCTGCCCGCGAAGCCCGCCGCCGACGATTTTCGCCAGCTCGCCAGCGCCCCGGCGAACGGCCCAGTGAAGTCCCTCATGGCCGCGACGGAGAAACTCGATCCCGAAAAGCCCGGCCTCTATCTCAGCAGCGCCGAGGCGCGCGGCAGCCACGCGGAGTTCGCCGCGTTTTGGAAAGGCGTGCTGCTCGCCCGCGCGCAGGCTTTCAATAGTGGCGGGATCGCACGGCAGCCGGCCTATGCGTGGAATGGCGGCGCAGTTTCCGCCGCGGAGGAAATCGGCAGCGTGCTCAAAGAGGTGCCGAAGGTGCGCACACAGTTTGCCGGCCTCGCCGCCGCGCTGACCGGAGGCGGTGCGCCCGCCAAGACCGCGCACTACTGGGAGCTTTTCGACGTGGAAGGGCAGGCCGCACTTTCCCTCGGCGCGACCATCGAAAAGCCGACCGCGACCGGCGCGCAAACCGCCGACGTGCAGTACTACGCGAGCGGCGGCTACTTCGTGCTCGTCACCTTTTACCAGATGTGGCCGGTCGAGGGCGGCACCCTCGTCTGGCGCGGCGACCTCATCGCCGCGCCCGCGCTCGGCGACCTGCGCGGCATGGAGCGCATGGGCTCCAGCGCCGCCATGATGAAGCAGATCAAACAGTTCGTGAACGCCTTCCTCAAAGACGCCAAATGATGAAACGCCCCGCCCTTCTCGCCGTCCTCTCCGTCTGCGCCAGTGCCGCGCTGGCGGGTGAAATCTCGAACCAGTTTGACGCGGAGTTTTCCGTCACCAGCGGCTCCCGCACGCGCCTCGGCCACGACCGCCAGGGCGATGTCTCCGGCACTTCCGGCCTCGTGCGCGATGTCATCTCCATGCGCCTCGGCCAGGGGCCGATCCTGCGCGTCGGCTTCGACTACGAGCGCTACTCCTTCACCCTGCCCCAGCGCGCACCGTTGCCGAACACGCTCCAATCCCTCAGCGCCGGCGTCGGCCTCGACCTCCAGCTTTTTGACTCCTGGCTACTGCGCGTCGAAGCCCAGCCCGGCTTCTACAGCGGCTCGGGAGATTTCTCGGCGCGCGACTTCAATGTCCCCTTTATCATCGGCGGCTCCTACATCGCCAGCGCCGATCTCCAGTGGATCGTCGGCGTGAGCGTGGACCTGAACCGCGCCATCCCCGTCTTTCCCGGCGTCGGCGTGCGCTGGAAATTTGCCGACCAATGGGTGCTCAACGCCATCCTCCCCCGGCCCCGCCTCGAGTACACCCCCAGCAAAGAACTCACGCTTTTCGGCGGCGTGGATTTGCGCGGTTCCACCTTCCGCGTCAGCCGCGATTTCGGCGACACGCACAATGATCCGCGGCTCAACCGCGCCGTCGTCGATCTCACCGAAATCCGCGCCGGCGTGGGAGCTTCGTGGAAAGTCTCGTCATGGTTCCAAGCGGACGTAGAAACCGGCGTCGTCGCCTACCGCGACTTCGACTTCCACCGCGCCGACACCAACTACGAAAGCAAAGGCGCGGCGGCTTACGGCCAGCTCGTCATCGGCGCGAAGTTTTAGCGACTGACTCTCGGTGCCGGGTGGAGCACTCGACCCGCGTGCTGTCCGCGGCGACCCGCCGCGGACCTCGTGAGCGCGTGGTTGCTCATCTCGTGCGGCCGGCGGGCACCCTCAATCTTTGCGGCGGGTCGCCGCAAAGAGCACTCGGGGCGAGGTGCTGGCGCATGTGTGGGATTTCGCGGGACAGACCATCACGCATGCCGGGCACCAGTTTTTCTCCCGGTGCGCACGGTCTACGTGCTGGTGCTCACGGGGCGCGAGAACAGCGAGCGGGAGGATGCGGAATCCTGGCTTCGGCTCATCGCGGCTCATGGGACTGAGCCTATCGATGAATTTGGAAAAGCCATTGCTATTGATATGGGTTCACCGTGGGAACTCAGTCCGCCAATGAGCGTCGCGCTGAACAAGTGGGACGACCACGGCTCGGCACGCCCGAAGGTAGATCGCCGTGCGCTGAAGGAGCGGTATCCTTTCATCGTGGATTTCGTGGAGACGGATTGCGCGACGAAGACGGGAATCGCGAAGCTGCGGGCGTTGCTGCACGCGACGGTGGATGCGCTGGCGTGGGTGCGTGCGCCTTTTCCCGAAATTTACCGGAAGGTGAAGACGGCGCTGGAGGCGGTGGGCGATCCGCATTTGCCTGGGACGAATACCGGCGCATCTGCCGCGCGTGCGGGGTGGCGGATGAGGAGCGGCAGGATTTGCTGGCGGAGATCTGCACGCGCTCGGGGTGGCGCCGAATTTCCGCCGGGATGAGCGGCTGCGCTTTGCCAGCGTGCTGAAGCCGCACTGGCCCACGGAGCAGGTGTACGCGCTGGCGCGGCACGCGGAAGGAAAGGCGGGAGTGCCGCGGTTCATCGTGCGGACGCATCCGTTCATCGAGAGGGAGCGCTGGGCGTCGGGCGTGGTGCAATGCCCGTGCGCGCCTGGACGCCGCAAACGAACGGCTGAAAAAGGGGTGAGCGTCGGGCTGCTCGCGGTCTTCGAGCGGCTGCGCAAGGCGCACGGGGGCGGGGTAGCGCGTGGCTACATCTCCCGCGCCCACGCGGGCCGCTCGCGGAGGTGGTAGAGCATCTCGCCGGCCTTCGGGACGAGGAGGACGCCTTCGTCTTCGCGGTTGGCGTAGTCTTCCACGCGGATGGTGGCGGGGTCGCGGTAGCCGAGGTTGATCTCTTCGCAAATCTCGCGCGGGATGGCGGTGGCGAGCGTGACTTGCACGCGGCACTTTTCGACGCCGTCCTCATACGTGCCGATGCCGCGCACATGCGTGCTGTGCGCCATCGTGCCCCAGGGCACGTCTTTGAATTTGTCCCACTGCCGCAGGAAGTAATCGCGGCAGTGGTAGCCGATTTCGCGGATGAGGTGCCCGTGGGTGAGGCTGATCTCGTGGATGTGCGGCGCGTAGATGATCAGCTCGCCGCCGTCGGCGACGACCGGCTCCAGCTTGTACATGCACTTTCCGCCGACCCACAACTCGTCGTACATCTTCGGCGCGCAGCTCAGCACGGTATGAAACGGGCGGTCTTTGTATTCGATGTGCAGCCGCTTCGACAGTTCGCTCGCCTCGTCCCACGCGCCTTCCGGGCTGCCGATGAAAAAGCCCGCGAGCTGCGCGTGATCCACGACCATGCAGAGGCACAGCTTTGGCACCGAGACCATCGCGCCCACGCGATCGACCACGCGGCGCACGGGCGTCCACTTGTTGCCGATAATCATCGGATTCGTGACGACTGCGCCGAGCCAGTGGAAAAAATTCAGCACCTCAGGGCCGCTCACACCGGGGAACAGGTATTTGTTGCCGCCTGAAAAACCGACAACCTCGTGCGGGAAAACCGGCCCGCAGATGACGATCTGGTCGTATTCGAAAATCCGCGCGTTCACTTTCACCGGAACCTCCAGCGCGAGAAGCCCGTCGGTCAGCGCGCGCGTGTCGTCGAGCGTGAGGTCGCCGATGTGGCGAAGCGCGGCGTCATTGTCCCACTCGTGGTTGAAAAAGCGCACGCCTGCGTACTGCGTGCGCCGCTCGTCGGCGGTGATCTCCAGCCGCTCGCAAATCGCCTCCTCACTCATCGGCTGGTGCGTGCCGAGCGCGATCATCACGTCGAAGGCTTTCACCACCGCGCCGAGCTGCGCGTGCAGCCCGGCGAAGATCATCCCGAGCGGACACGTCCGTGTCGCGTCCGGCACGATGAGGAGGATTTTCTTGTCGCGATAATCCTTCGCCGGACACGCCTGCGCGATCAGTGCGCGGGACTGCGCGGCATCGAGAAAAGTTCCACCGGGGGCGATATGGGAGAGCGTGGACATGCCTTCAAGTTGTCACGCAAAGACGCCAATGCGCAAAGGGGTTTTGCCGGGCTTCAGCCCTTTGCGCCTTGGCGTATTGCGTGAGCCTTTTCCTAAATCGTCTGGCTCAGATACCCGCCATCCACGCGGATGTCGGTGCCGGTGACGAAGCTGCTCGCCGGCTCGGCGGCGAGAAAGACGCATGCGCCGATGAGTTCCTCGCTTTTGCCGAAGCGCTGCATCGGCGTGTGACCCCAGATGGCCTGGGTGCGCGCGGTAGGCGAGCCGTCGTCGTTGAAAAGCAGCTTGCGGTTTTGCTCCGCGGGAAAAAAGCCGGGCGTGATGGTGTTCACGCGCACGCCTTTGCTGGCCCATTCGCGGGCGAGGAATTGCGAGAGCGAAAGCACGGCCGCCTTGCTCGCGGAGTAGGCGACGACACGCGACAGCGGGAGATGCGCGCTGACGCTGGCGATATTGATGATAGAGCCGCGGCCACGCGCACACATGCCGGGGCCGAATTCCTGGCACGGCAGAAGCACGCCGCCGACGAGATTGAGGTCGAAGTTCGCGCGCCAGTCTTCGAGCGCGATGCTCTCGAAACCCCGCTCCGCAGTGACGGTCACGCGCGCGTCGTTGCCGCCCGCGGCGTTGACGAGAATGGTCGGCTCGCCGAACGCGCGGCGGATCGCGGTGTGCGCGTCAGCGAGCGACACACATTCCATCGCATCCACGCTGAAAAACTGCGCGCGTCCGCCGGCGGCGCGGATCGCTTTCGCCCGCGCCTCGCCGCGTTCCGCGCTGCGGCCGAGCACGGCCACCTGCGCGCCCGCTGCGGCCAGGCCATCGGCCAGCGCGCCGCCGAGCACGCCGGTGGCGCCGATCACCACGGCGACTTCATTTGAGAGATCAAAAAGGTTGGTCATAAGAAGACTGCGGAGCACACCGGAAAGCCGCATACTTGGCAAGAACGGGCCGGTCGAACTAAAGGACGTACGTCTTCTTCGACGACTGTGAAAACGCCACTTCCAACTTGGGTCAGCGTCTCCGTGATTGCCGCGGTAATCCTTTTGTTTTTCAGATCCCAAGCCGGCTAAGCACCGCGACTCAACTTTTCGCCGCGGGCGCTTCGATCAGCAGGTCGATCTCGATGTCGTCGCCGACCACCGACGTGCCTTCGATGACCTTGTTCCAAACCAGCCCGAAGTCGCTGCGCTTGAGCGTGGTCTTCGCCTCCCAGCCCGTCTGCAAGCCGCCGGTCATCCCCTTCCCTTTGCCGAGAAATTTCGCCTTCAGCGTCACCTCTTTGGTCACGCCGTGCAGCGTGAAATCGCCGGTCACATCCGCGGTGTCGTCACCAGTGCGGGTGACCTTTTTGCTTTTGAAAGTCATGTCGGCAAACTTCTCCACGTCGAAGAAATCCGGCGAGCGCAGGTGCGTGTCGCGCTTCTCGTTCGCGGTGTTCACGCTCTTCGTTTCGATCTTCACCTCGACGGTCGAGTTCTCCGGTTTCGCCGGATCGACGTCGATGGTGCCGGCCACTGCATCGAACCGCCCGGTGACGTAGCTGAACAGGTGCTTCACCTTGAAGCCGATGGTCGAATGCACCGGGTCGATGGCGAATTTTTCGCCCGCCGAAGCGTGGGCGAGCGTCAGGGCGAGGACGGCGAAGGTGAGGCGGAGGGGAGTTTTCATGGGGCGGAAAAATAGGCGGCCGGAAGCTGCGTGGCAAAGGCCAAAAGCGGCCCGCGTCAGCGTACCAGCGCGGCGACGAGGAACCACGCGATCATCGCGCCCGCGATGGCGAGTTTGCCGACGATGCCCGCGGTGGTGCCGAGGAAAGTGCCCCACGTCGATTTCCCCGCGGGCAGCAGGCGCTGGCCGCCAAGCAACTCGCCAATGAGCACGCCCGCGAGCGGGCCGATGAAGATGCCGAGCGGAAAAAAGAACATCCCGGCCACCGTGCCGATGATCCCGCCGACGGCACCCCAGCGGGTCGCACCGAAGTATTTTGCGCCCAGCGCGGCGCTGCCGAAATCGAGTACGTAGCTCAGCACCGCGAGCACTGTGAGCCCGGCGAGGCCCCACCAGCCGATGCTGTGCGCCTCGCCCAGCGCGAGGTGGTGCATGATCGCCGCCGCGAGGATGATCGTGGTCCCCGGCAGCACCGGCAGGACTGTGCCGATGAAACCGGCGAGCATGAGCACGAGCGTAAGCGTCCACCAAAGTGCGGCAGTCATTTGTGAATTAGCATTTAGGATTTGAACCGGACGGACGCGAGAACGTAAGACCGCATCCGCACTTCCTAAATCCTAAATCCTAAATCCTAAATCCCATGGCTCTCTCAACCGGCACCAAAGCTCCCGACTTCACCCTCAAATCCAAAACGGCCGACGGACTCAAAGACGTTTCGCTCAGCGCGAACTTCGGCCAGAAGAACACGGTCCTGCTGTTCTTCCCGCTCGCCTTCACCGGCGTCTGCACGCAGGAGCTGTGCGAAATCTCCGGCGGGCTCAGCGCCTATGCCGACCTCGGCGCGGAGGTCATCGCCATCAGCGTGGACAGCCCCTTTGCGCAGGAGGCGTGGGCGAAAAAGGAGAATATCGGCATCACCATCGCGAGCGACCTGAACAAGGAGGTCATCAAGCAGTACGACGTGGTTTTTCCGATGCTCGCGGGCGTGGGCGACACCGCGGCGCGCGCGGCCTTCGTGATCGATAAAGCGGGCGTCATCCAATACAGCGAGCAGACGCCGACGCCGAAAGACCTGCCCGATTTCAACGCCGTCAAAGCCGCGCTCGCCAAGCTCGGCTGACCCGCCGCCGCTTTCACATTTCACCTCGCGAAAGGACTGCCGGCAGCGGCAGTCCTTTCTTTTTTTTCTCCGCCGCTAGGGCAGCGGATGGCCGGGGAAAAGATGCACCCACACCGCGCGCACGACGTTCCACGCGGCCTCGGAAAAATCCTCGGTGTGCTGCAGCAGCTCGGCGCCGAACGAGGTGAAGCTGATCTCCGGCGCGGCGACGATGAGGAAGAGCGCGAGCACCACGAGATTCATGATGTAGATGACGACGATGGAGAAAAAGGTGCCGTGGGTCGTGAGGTCGGTCTGGCCTTTCGGGATCATCCATATCGTGAAGCTGAGGTGGAAAGCCCACGTCGCGCCGAGCAGCAGGAAAAGCCACTCCAGCGGCGTCATCAGCAGGAAGATCGCGGGTGAGTGCGCGACGTTGTAGAAGAGGCTCGCCGCGCCGTAGAGCACGATGACCACGAGGCTGTAGAGCGGGTAGAAATACGGGGCGAGGGCGATCCAGAAATTGTGCGTGTCGGTGACGATGTAGCCGCCGTCCGCCGACCACATCTTTCGGTCATACACTCTGCCCCACGACAGCCAGACCCAGATGGCATGCGTGAGCTCGTGGCCGAAGACATAGACGTGCAGCGGCCACGGCGTGCCCCCCGCCCACAGGCCGCCGAAAAAGGCCAGCGTCCACATCACCGCGCCGAGCGCGAAGAACCAAAACTCCTCCGTGGCCCAGAACCCCTGCTCGACCGCGGCCCGCGAGAAGGCCGGGAAAAACGTCTGCGTCAGCAGCGCGGCCGGCACGAGGAGAAAGAGCCCGTAGATCGCGCTGAATGAGCTTTTCCGAAAACCGCGGTGCCACCAGCGCAGCATCCGCTGCGTGGTCGTCTCACAATTCGCGCCGGTGGCCGCGCGCAGTTTGCGGCGGCTGGTGCTGGCGGACAGGCTGCGTTTTCTTTTCGGCGTCACGCGAGGCGCGTTTCTACCAAATCGAAACCTGGAGATTCAAAGTCGAAAACCGCGCTACGCCCGGCCCATGTAGGCCCCGTTCTCGGTCGAGACCTTGATCTTCTCGCCCTCTTTCACAAACAGCGGGACGGTGATGACTTTCCCCGTCTCCAGCGTCGCCGGCTTCTGCACATTGTTCGCGCTGTCGCCTTTCACGCCTTCGGCGGATTCCGTGACCGTGAGGATGACGGACGACGGCAGCGAGATGGTCGCGGCCTTGCCTTCCACGTAGAGCACTTCGCACTTCAGGTTCTCGGTCAGGTAGTCCTTGGAGTCGCCGACGAACGACGCGTCAAACGTGACCGTGTCATACGTGACCGGATCCATGAAGTGATAGCTGCCCTGATCCTTGTAGGAAAACTCCAGCTCCTTCCGCTCGACATCCACCGTGTCCATCTTGTCGGTCGAGCCAAAGCGCACGTCCGCGCTTTTGCCCGTGCCGATGTATCGAATGATGGCCTGCACAAACGCGCGCAGGTTGCCCGGCGTGCGGTGCATGACTTCGAGCACGATGGCTGGGTTGCCGTTGTAGCGGATGCACATGCCTTTGCGGAGTTCGTTGGCGTTGGCCATAAATAGTTTCGGATTTCGAGTTTCGGATTTCGGGTTTTCGTCTGGAAGGGGGCGGGACTATTCACAGTCCCCGCCGGGCTGGCAAGGGCGATGTCGCCCGCGGAAAAGCTACGGCACCTTGTTGATCGTATTCCCGATCATCGTCCGAATCTCCGCCCCGTCTGCCGAGCGCAGTTGCAGCTTGATCTCCATTTGCATCACCGGCTTCAAGCCCGGAATCGCCAGCGTCACGGTCTTCCCGTCCGGCGAAAGTTTCGCCGCCTTCACCTCCACCTTGTCACGCCCTTTTTCACCCGGCTTGGCGAGCGAAAGGTCGGGCGAGCCATACGTGCTCCACCATTGGTAGTTGTATTGCTCGACCGCGAAATTCCCCGCGTCATTCGCCTCCGCCGTCGCCAGCGGCTCGGGGAAAGTGATCGCGATTTCGTCCTTTCCCACATGCAACCCGGTCGGCAGGTGCAGCGGCTTCCCCGTGTAGCGCACGCGCTGAAAACATCCGTCCTTCGCCGCGTTCGACTGCCACCCTTTCAACCCCGCCACGTAGAGCTGCCCGTCTTGCGGATTGAAACGCGCCCGCATGATCCCCGAGGCAAACTTCACCGGCAGCGTGAACGCCCCGCCCTGCGCCACGCCACCCACTTTTTCATCCAGCACCGCGAGCAGCGTGCTCTTGCCATACGACATGTGCAGCATGTGCCCGTCGAGCGGCCCCCACTTCCCGCCGGTCGCCCACACCTCGCCGCCGCTTGAGTTGTCCATGGCCATTGGGATGTAGCACAGGGGCGCTTCGAATGTCGCCGGGGCCGCCGCGTTTTTGTCCAGCCGCGGATCGGCCACATGGCCGTAAAAACCGCCCGGCTTCACGAGGCTGATCTTGCTCGAAGGAATCCAATGCCCCTGGTTGTCGCTCACCACGATTTCATCGTGCGGCCCGATGCCCATGCCGTTCGGCGCGCGGAAACCCGTCGCCACCGTCTCGCTCTTCGCGCCGTCCGGCGACACGCGGAAAAGCGCCGCGTGCCAGTCCCGTTTCGCGCCGAGCTGATTGCCGCCGACGACGTAGTAGAAATTCCCTTTGCTGTCCGTCTGGAGATCGAAAGCGAACGCGTGATAGCTCGGCCAGAGCGTCCGGTCGTTGTTGAAGCACTCGTAAAAATCCGCCTCCCCGTCGCCATTCAAATCGTGCAGCCGCGTGATCTGATCGCGCCCATGCACATACACCGAGTCCTTCACGACCTTCAGCCCCAGTGGCTCGAAAAGCCCGGCCGCAAAACGCTTCCACACCACCTTCTCCAGCTTCGCGTCCAGTCCCGAGACGATCCACACATCGCCATTCATCGTCGCCACCGCCGCGCGTCCGTCGGAGAAAAAATCAAACGCGGAAATCCGCATCCACGACTTCCACGGATTCTCCTCCGGCAGCGGGATCGTATCGACCACATAGCCCGCGTCATCCTTCGCCACCGCGCCTTTCATCGTGATCGTCTGCGCCCACCGCGCCGGCCCGCCTTTGCACAGTCCCTCGAGATTTTCCGGCGCTCCGATGATCTTCGACATCGACGCCGCTTTCGCCACCTCGGCGGGTGCCACCACCACGGTGAAATCAATCGCGGCTTGGTGCGGTGGCAGCATCAACACCGTCTGTCCGTTCACCGTTTTCGTCACTGCGCCCGCCGGCCTCCCGACGAGTCCCGCAGCCACATTTCCGCCCGACGGCGCGAGCACCACATGCAGCGGCACCGCCGACGCCCCGACCGAGAAGCTCCGCGTGAAAATCGTCTGCGCCCCCTCGCTCGCGAGCGACGGCGACTCCAGCACCGCGCAACCCTCGACCTCGTACGAAAGCACCACGCGCTTGCCATGCAGATAGAAGCCTTTGAAGTGCGCGCGCTCCTTCGGCAGCGGCCCGGCCTTTTCCGCGCGCGGGTCTTTGAACGACTCGTCCCGCGACCAGCCCGGCCCCTCCGCCGTGCGAAACTGCACCTCGCCCGCAATCTCCGCCGCGCCCGAGCCCTCACCTTTGTAGGTGCCGATATTCGTCTTCTGCAGTTTAAGAAAGCCGCCCGTCCAGCCCGCGGCCATGCGCAGCGTATCGGTATCGAAACACACACAGCCCTCGTCATTTTCACCCAGCCGGATGACCAGCCCTTTCGACACCACATGCCGCGCCTCCTTCGGCCCCGGCGCGTCGATCCCATACGTCAGCACCGGCCCGTAGATCATCTGCGAGCCTTTGGTCGGAGCCGCTTCCCCTTTTGCCGCGCGTTCTTTCGCCGCCGCCTCATCCTCCACCGCGCGGAGCGAAAATGAGGCGGTGAGACAAAACACAACGGCAAGGCAAACAAGCGGGAGGCGTGCGGGGTGCATAAGGAAAGTGGCGGCAAATGAAACACGGCGCGGCTTTCCAAAAAAGAACCAACCCCCGGCCGGGCCGTAAGAATTCCAAAACACGGGCGCGCGAACTCATCGGCCTGCTCGCGAGCTAACTGGGTTACATTGACGGTCTCAGCTCGACCTCGAAGTCCAACTTCGCGCTCATCCGGTGGTGGCTGCGCGACGGCCAGGAGTTGGGTACTTCGGCTATTGCGTGGTCGGAGTTTTGCAACGGCCCGCACTCCAAGCAGCAAAAGGACGCCGTCGCCGCCGTGCCGGAGCATCGTGTCAGCGACTTCGCCTGGCCGCAGGCGGAGAAGGACTCGCGGACTTCGAGCGCTTCGTTCCGCACGGGCTGAAGCTCCTGCCCGTGCCGACGAACTAGGCGCGCGTCACACGATCCAGTTCCGCAGCGCGAAGTCCGCGCCGAGGAGCGTGAACTGGATCGGCGCATTCTCCGGGTAACATTCGCGCTCGATGCCGTCGCGGAAGACGCGCACTTGGAAAGCCACCGGCGCTCCGCCAGCGAGGCCGAGATCGCCGAGCGGGATCGCAAATTCAATCGCGTCATTCACCACCAGCGAGCGGCCCGTGATCTTCGCCGTGCCCGCCTTTTCGATGGCGAACTCCCCCGCCCCGCCGCGCGTCAGCAACCCCGTGCGCACCAGCGTTTCCGCCGGTTGGAGAAACTGCACGGTCAGCGTGACCGGCTCCCATTTCCGCAAATCCACGCGCAGGAAAAGCGTCCGCTCGTCGCTGCCAAATTCGATTTTGCTGACGATCCTTTCCGCGCGGTACATCGCGCCTTGCTCACTGCCCGCCACGTAGCGCCCCGCGCCGATCCAGTCGAAAAACGAATCCGTCCCCGCGCCCATGGCCGGCGAGATCAGCCGCTCGGGCACGCTGTAGAGCGGCAGCGCGCGCGTCCCGCCGATGGGCACATCGAGCGCCGCCGGAGCTACCCCGCCGCAGAGCGCATAGACGTTTTTCAGATGCAGCCGGAAGAGGTCGTCGAACAGCGCGTCATTGTCCGTCGAGAAATCCGGCCCGTACCACCAGAACCAGTCGCTCCCCTCCGCCGCGTAAATCTCGCGCAGCGCCGCCGACCGCGCCTCGGAGGTGAGCGCGCCCGCGTCGATCTGCCGCTGCAAAAACGCGCGCGTCTCGCCGAGCAAATCCCACGCGCGGTTCTCCTCGTCCTCGCCGATCCAGATGTCGAAGTTGCTGCTGATCCACGAGCCGGTGTGCAAGGTGGTGAGCTGTTTCTGCGGCGGATGCCGGTGGAAATAATCCTCGATGGTGCAGCTTTGCAGCCGCTCGGCATCCGCCTCGATCCCTCCGTACAGCGTGCGCAGAAAAGCCTCGCCGCCATCCGCGAAAGTCTCCCACGCATTCTCGCCGTCGAGGATCAGCGGAATGAGCCCGGTGTCGTGCGGCACCCGCCCGGCGATGTGCCGGAGGTGCGAAAGCAGATGCTCCGCCGCCGTCGCGGGATCGTTTTTGGCCGCCATGAAGCCGATGAAATCCGACAGCGGCTTTTCCCGAAAAACCGCATTCACCGCCCCGCCGCCGTGCGCCACGCGCCAGCCTTGGAACAGCTCGAGATGATCCACCGCCACGTCGCGGAAAGCCGGGTCGGCCTTGAGCGAATTGAAAAGGTTTTCCTCGTCGCTGCAAAAGTACTCGATCCCGCATTGCGCCATCAGCGGGATCAGTTCCGGCGCGATCGAGCCCTCACTCGGCCACAGCCCGCGCGGCGCTTTGCCAAACAGCTCCGTGTGCTGCGCCACCGCGAGCGTCAGATGCGCCGCTGCATCCTCCGGCCAGTGGAAGCGCTGCGGAAACTGCCGCCCCGGCAGACTCCGCTCAGCGAAAGCTGAGTCATAGACCAGCGGCAGGATGGGGTGGAAAAACGGCGTCGTCGTCAGCTCCACCTGCCCGCGCTCCTCAGCCGTGCGGTATTTGCGGATGACGAGCGCGAGGATTTCGAGATGGATGTCCAGCACGCGCAGCTTCTCCGCCTCGGTGAAATTGCGCCCCTTGCGCTTCAGCTCCGCCAGCTCCGGGTAGAGCCGCTCGGCGGTGTAACCGCACCACGCGAGATTGAACCACACCTGCAAATCCAGAAACTCCTGCGTCGAAAAATAGCGCAGCCCGCGCCGCACATCGTCGCGGTAGAAAGTCAGCCCGCGCTTGTTCAGCAGCTCCCAGTAGCGCGGGAAAGGCTTCACCAGATTGTCCCAGTGGATTTTGAAAAAGTTCTCCAGGATCGCGAACTTCTCCTGCTCGTCCAGCTCCGCCGCCGGACGCCGCGCCCACTCCAGCCACAGGTCGCGGATCTTCCCGTCGATCAGCTCCTTGAGCTGCAGCATCAGCACCGGCGTGAGATTGAAATTCACCCGCACGCCAGGGAAGTCCTCAAGCACCGTGATCATGTCGAGATAGCCCTTCACCCCATGCAGCCGCACCCACGGCATCATCGCCGTTTGCGTCGCGGGATTGACGTAGTACGGCTGATGCATGTGCCAAAGAAAAACGACGTTTGCCATGGGCGCGGAGCAAAGCGGAAACGCCCCGGGCGGAGCAAACGGATTCCGCGCATCAGCCGCGGGAGCATGCGGTCGCCGCCACCGCGGAGCTTCGAGACGGTTAAAACATTTTGCCGCTGTTGGATGGCATCGCTCCGCAGGCCATGCGCAAGGCCGCGCGCAGCGCCCAGCTGCGCGCGCAGGCGCTCGAGGGTGGTGCCGTCTTCCCCCTCGAAAATCTTCCGGCAAACCGAGAGCTCGATGACTTCCACGGCCTGCGCGGCGAGATCCACGCCGTAGATGTTGTCGCGCAGGATGGGAACGCTTGAGGGCGACGGCCGGTGCGGAAGAGACAGTCGGCGCGCTTTTGGCCCTGTTGCCGACGTCGGTGCGGCCCCATGCGCAGCGGGCAAGATTTCCGCTCACTGCCCGCTTCCCCCGACGCCCGGCCGCACGCTACGCTGCGCGCGCATGTTTAAGAAACACTACGCGGTCCCCGGCTCCGCGCCCGCCACGCTCGCCACGCTCAGGTCGCCGAGCGCCGCCGAGAAGCCCACGATCCGCCTCATCGAATACGACACCGCCGGCGTCGTGGAAAAAGTCATCGCCAGCCCCGCCGAACTCCCGGCCTTCACCGACGACGGCAAGATCCGCTGGCTCGACATCGAGGGCCTCGGCGACGTCACCCTTTTCCAGGCCCTCGGCGAAAAGTATGGCCTCCACCCGCTCGCCCTCGAGGATGCGCTCAACGTGGGCCAGCGGCCCAAGCTGGAGCCTTACGACAACCATCTTTTCGTCGTCGCGCAGATGGTCTATCGCGATCAGGAACTGCAGATGGTCGGCGAGCAGGTCAGCATGTTTGTGTCGCGAAATTTCCTCATCACCATTCAGGAGGAGATCGGCACTGATGTCTTCGACCCGGTGCGCGAGCGCATCCGCGCGGGCCGCGGCTACATCCGCAAACTCGGCGCGGACTACCTCTGCTACGCGCTGCTTGACTCGATCATCGACCACTGCTTCCCCATCCTCGAAGACCTCGGCGAAGCCCTCGAGGAAATCGAGGACGAAGTCCTTGAACGCGCGCAAGTCTCCTGCGTCGCCAAGCTCCACGCTCACAAGCGCACGCTCATGCAGCTCCGCCGCTTTGTCTGGCCCGAGCGCGATGTCTGCAACGCCCTCCTCCACGACGAAAGCGGCATCGTCTCGAAGCAGACCAAAATTTTCCTCCGCGATGCCTACGACCACACCGTGCAGATCATGGACTTCATCGAGAGCTACCGCGATGTCGTCTCCGGCCTCATGGAAATGTATCTCAGTGCCGTCGGGATGCGCACGAATGAGATCATGCGCGTGCTCACCGTCATGTCCGCCATCTTCATCCCGCTCACATTTGTGGCCGGCGTCTATGGCATGAATTTCGACAACGCCGACGGCCAGATGCCCTTCAACATGCCCGAGCTGCACCAGCCCTGGGGCTACCTCGCCTGCCTCGCGCTCATGGCCGTCATCACCATCGGACAGATCGTGTTTTTCAAACGCAAGAAGTGGCTGTGAGGCACGGTTGAAACGCGGCGCGCACCGGCGATGAAAGTCTCCCTCCTCACCTCGGCCCACCCGGCGGCGGCGCTCGATGCGGTCTTTCTGCCGTGGTTGCAAAACGTGGCCGCCGGGGCGCAGCGCGAGCGCCGCCCGGTGGCCGTGCTCGTGCCGTTTCGGAGCCATGCCTACTTTTTGAAAGCGCACACGCTCGCAGCCGGCGTGCCGCTGCTCGGCGTGCATTTTCTCACCCCCGGCGCGCTGCGCGACCGGCTGGCGCGGCACCTCGGCGCGACCGCGCGCGTGCCACTGCGCGAGCATCTGCACCTGCTGCTCGCCGCCGCCGCGGAACGCTGTGGCGAAGCGGGCTCCGGCGTGGCCGCATCGCCCGACGTGCTGCTCAAAGCCATCGACCTGCTCAGCGCGGGCGGCTGGCGATTTGCCGACGCCGGGCCGGTCGCGCTGCGTCCGGTGGTCACGGAATTCGAGCGGCTGGTCGCGCGTGCGGGCTTCCAGCTCATGCACGATGCCGACCGCACGCTACTCGCCGGCGCGCGCGCCGCGGAGCCGCATTTCGCCGCGCTGTTCGTCACCGGCTTTGACGGTCTGCACTGGCCGCTCTGGCCGCTGCTCGCCGCCGCCGTGCAAGCCGCCGCAAGCGCGACCGTGATCCTCACCGAACCGCGCACCGAAGCGCAGACGCTCGATGCCGCGTGGATTGGGACTTGGGAAGACACGTTCGGCGCGTCCGAGCCTGTCCCGGCGGAAGCTGCCGAGTCCGCGCGCGAGTTTGATTTCCTCGTCGGGCAAAACACCGTCGAGCACGCGCAGGCCATCGTCGCGAAGGCGCTGCACTTTCTCGCCGACCCGGCGTGCGCGCGGCTCGGCATCTTGTTTCCCGCGGCGGGCGCGCTCTCGCGCCGCGTCGCCGCGCTGCTCGCGGAGCACGACGTGCCGCACGACGACGGCCTCGCCCACCAGGCGCCCGGCCCGCTCGAAGACGCGGCGTGGCCCGCGTGGCTGGACTTGCAGGAAAGCCCGCGCCTCCCCGCGCTGCTCCGCTTGCTGCGCGCGCAGCCGGAGCAGCCCTTCGCCGGCCTGCCGCTCGCCGACGCCGAAGACGCACTCGCGCGCACCTTTGGCGACCTGCTCATCGACGACCTCGCCGTCGTCGCCGAATACCTCGCCCAACACCCACGCAAGCGCCACGCAACCGCGCTCGCCGCCGCCCTCCGCGCGCTCCCATGGCTGCCCGCGCACGCCACGCTCGCGGCGTTCATCGAGCGCACCGGCGAAATTTTTAGCACCCTCGGATGGACTGCGCGCGCCGCCGAACTCACCCGTCTCGCCGCCGACTGGCGCGATGCTCTTCGCCTCGAAGTTTCTCGCCGCGCCTGGCTCCGCTGGCTGCGCGAAACGCTCGTCTCGTGGCGGGCCGAGCGCGCGGAATGTGGCAATCATCCTTACAGCCGCGTGCATCTCCTTCCTTGTGTGCAGGCCGAGTCGCAAGCGTGGACGCATCTCATCCTCGCCGGCCTGAACGAAGGCCACTGGCCGCCCGCGCTCGAAGACTCGGGCTTCCTCGGCGAGGAGGAAATCGACGCGCTCAACCGCCGCATCCGCGTGCTCAATGCGCGCGCCACCGCGCAGGGCTCGCAGGGCGAAGGTCACGAAACCGTGCAGCCCGGCCACGCCCTCGTCCTCGGGCCTGCCCAGCGCCGCGACCTCGCGCTGCGGCAGTTTCTCAGCACGCTCGAGTCCGCCGCCGTCGCCGTCGCCGCCACCGCGCAGCTCTTCGACGAAGCCGCGCCCGACCGCCGCCTGAACCCCAGCGACTTTTTCACCCGCCTCTATTTCCGCGCCCGAGGCCGCGCTCTCTCGCAAGACGCCATGACCGCGCTCCGCGACGCAACTACCCTCTGGCGTGACGCGGGCGGGCTATGGAAAACATCCGCGCCCGACCTCGCGCCCGTGCAGCAGACGCGCACCGCTTTCACCGCGCGCCGCGACGCGGCGCAGCCATTCGGCGAATACGAATTCGCGCTGCGCACGCCGCTCGCGCCGTTGCGCCTCTCGGCGACGGATTGGGAAAAAGCCTTCACCTCTCCCGCGCTCGTCTGGATGGGCAAACTGCTCGGCGTCACCGCGCGCGACGCGGGCGAAGAGACGCCGTGGAGCCTCGCCACCGGCCAGTGGGTTCACGCCTGGCTGCGCGCCATCTCGGATGCCGCGGAGCCGAACACCTTGGTCCCGCTGCCGCCGCCGCGCGAACTGCTCGCCCGCGTCCACGCCCACGCCACCGCCTTCCGTGAGCGCGTGCGCGCCGTGCTCGCCGCGTGCGACCGCACCGCGCCGGACTGGTGGCTCTCCGCGTGGCAGCAGGCGCTGCACATTGCGGAACGTCTCGCGCAGCGCGTGGCCGCAGTGGAAAGCCGCACGCATCTCGCGACCGAGTGGACGCTCGCCGACACCGCCATCCCACTCGGCGACGGCGCGGCGCTGCACCTGCACGGGCGCGTGGATCTTTTGCTCACGCGCGCACCCGCGGCGAAGGATGCGTGGATCGTCGATTACAAGACCGGCAGCCGGAAGGCGCTCACGGAAAAGAAACTCCGCGGCGGCGACGGCGTGCAGCTCGCGCTCTACGCGCTGGCGCTACGGGCGAACGGCGTGAGCCTGCTCACGCCCGACCTCGCGCTCGACGAGCCGCAGCTCACGCTCGACGAACTCACCGCGCAAACCCGGCTCTGGCGCGGCCTGCACCGCATGCAGGAGAGCGGCGTCTTCGGCCTGTGCGGCGCGCTGCGCGATGAGTTTGCCTTCCGCGGCGCCTACCCGCTCGCCACGCTCGCCATCGACGCGGCGGTGCTCGATGAAAAATGGGCGCGCACGCATCCCGATCTTTGCACTGAGGAGGAGACGTTGTGAGTTTTGCAAAAACGGCTGGCGATGACGATGAACACACGTTCCTCAGCCCGGAGGGCTGGTGGAAATTAGCCGGTGGCGCAAGCCACCGGATTGCGGAAAAAGCGCATCCGCCCCGGATGGGGCGGCGGAATCCCCCGTCGCTCCCGCGCCCCTCCGGGGCGCATCCACATTCGTGCGGATTCCGGTGGCTTGCGCCACCGGCTAATTTCCCGCACGCCTCCGGCGTGACTGATCGGCACGACCAAAACCATTTGTCCGCAACTCGATAAATGTCCGTGCCCATCGACCAGCCGCAGCGCGCGCGCTTCATCACCGAGCTGGAGCGCAATTTCTCCGTCGTCGCCTCCGCCGGCAGCGGCAAGACGCGGGCGATCACGGACCGCATCATCGCCCTCGCCACGAGTCCGCGCGCGCTGGAGCTGCTGCCTGCGCTGGTCGTGGTCACTTTCACCAATCGCGCCGCCGACGAGATGCAGCAGCGCGCGCGGCAGCGCATCCTCGAGGAAGGCGTTTCGCTCGAAGTCCTCGCCGCTTTCAACCGCGCATTCTTCGGCACAATCCACAGCTTTTGCGTGAAGCTCCTGCGCCAGCACGGGCACCACGTCGGCCTGCCGGGGCAGCTCGATTTGCTGAGCGATGACGGCGCGCTGTGGATGGAATTCGTGCAGCAGCAGACCTCCGTCGGCGCGGGCCTCACCGCCCCGCAACGTGGCTGCCTGCTGCGTATCGCGCCGGTGCGCGAGCTGATGGAGCTGGGCCGCCACGGCCGCGCGGAGGCGGGCGGGGAGCCGGGCGATTTTCCCGCGACTGATTTCGGTGAGGTATATGCGGCGGTGGGCAAAGGCAACGCCAAGCGCGGCGTGGCGGCGACGCAGGAACGGCTGCGCGGATGGGAAACCGCGTGGCGTGAAGGGGACGGCTTTGCGCCGCTGCCGGAGTGCGGGACGACGGCGAAGGATTTCACGCCGCTGTGGGAGGCGGCGCTCGGCCCGCTGCGCGAGTGGATGCGGCGCTGCGCGCTGCGCGTGGCGGCGGAAGTCGGGCGGGCGTATCGCGACTTCCGGCTGGCGAAGGGTGCGATCAATTACGACGACCAGATCGCGCTCGCCAGCGCGCTGCTGCGCGCGCCCGAGGCGGCGCGGCGCATCCGCGAAAAAAACTACCGCGTGATTCTCGACGAGGCGCAGGACACCGATCCGGTGCAGTTCGACACGCTGCTGGAAATCACGCGCCCGCCGGACGCTACCGGCGCATGGCTGGATGTGGAGAGCGCACCGCCGCGGGCCGGGCACTTCTGCATGGTCGGCGATTTTCAGCAGTCCATCTTCGGCGAGCGCGCCGACCTCGCGCACTACCGCCACGTCCACGACACGCTGCTCCGCACCGGCGCGGGCGAGGCCGTGGAGTTCTCGGTAACTTTTCGTCTGGATGATGATCAAATCGCGTTCGTCAACGCCGCGTTCCCGCCAATCCTCAACAACGCGGGCGGGCAGGTCGCCTTCGTCGAACTCAATCCGCGCCCGACGAAGCTGCCGGGCCAGGTCGTGCGTTTTGATCTCGGCCCGCTGCCGATTCTCGACGGCTGGAAGGACTGGCAGCGCGCGCGCTTAGAGGCGGAGCGGATCGCGCAATGGCTGCGCGATCAAGGGCTGAAGCGGCTCCGCGCGCAGTCGTGGCGCGAGGTGGCGGTGCTCTGCCCGCGCAAGGGCTGGTTCCCGCCGTTGCGCGAGGCGTTGCGGGCGCAGGGCTTCGACGTGCAGATCCAGTCCGAGCGCGACCTCAAGGGCGACAGCCCGGCCTACGCGTGGTTCACGGCGCTCGCGGTCATCATGGCCGAGCCGCGCCACGGCTACGAAATCGCCGGCGTGCTGCGGGAAATTTTCGGCCTGTCCGATCACGATCTCGCGGCCTTCGCCGAAGGTCACGGCGACCGTTTTCACATCGCCGCGCCGGCCACGCGTGCGGGCGTTGTCGCCGACACGCTGAACCTGCTCGCCGAGACGCGCGCCCGCGTAGTCGCGCTCCCGCTTTTCTCCGCGATGCAGGAGATCGTGCAAGCCGTGCGGCTCCGGGAGCGGCTGCTGGCCTTGCCGGATGGGGAGTTTGAAAATCTCGATGCGGAACTCGACGACCTGCTCACGCTCGCCGCGAGCGCCGAGGCGGGCGGGCGCACGCTCGCCGCTTTTGCCGAGGAGCTGCGCGCGGGGTTCAGCGCCACGCGCGAGGTGCGGACGGCGGTGCGCGACGCCATCCAGCTCATCACCTGCCACAAAGCGAAGGGCTCCGAGTGGCAGTGTGTGGTGGTGCCGTTTCTCGCGCGCGGCGTGGTGCAGCGCAGCCGGGGCTACCCGCGCCTGCTGCGGCATCCGCTCGACGGCGCCACGCACGCGGCGCTCGACGGCGCCGACATCGGCGAGGAGCTGAAGGCCGCGCTCGACGCGCAGAGCCGGCAGGAACTCGAACGGCTGCTCTACGTCGCGCTCACCCGCGCCAAGCACACGCTCGTGCTCGCCGATGACCTCGCGCTGTTCGCCGGCAAAAGCGGTCTGCCGAAAAACTCCGCCGCGCGGCTGCTGCGCTGCGAACCAGAAAGCCCGTTCGCCGCGCTGCCCGCCACGCCGCGCGCCTGCGCCCCCACCGCCGCGCAGCAGGCCGAGCGCACCGGCAGTCGCGAGCGCGAGCGCACGGTCGTCACGCTTGCGCCCTTCCCGCCCGAAGCCGCCGCCACCGCCCGCGAGCGCGCGACACATTTCATCAAGCGCAACCCGAGCGCCCTGGCCGAGGCCGCGCTCGCCGACGCCGATCCCGCCGCCTATTTGGAAATGAAACGCCACCCCGCGAGCGCCGCGAACAGCGGCGCGCTCTACGGCACTTGGTGGCACGAATTCATCGAGCACCTCGACTGGCGCGCGGACGCGGCCGCGTGGGACGCGACCTTTGCCCGCGCGCTCCCCGCTTCGCCCGACGTCGCGCTTTCCCGCCGCGAATGGACGCTGCTGCGCACGCAGCTCACGAACGGCTCGCCGCTCGAGCGCCTGCTCACCGCGCCGGGCGCGGTCGCGCACGCGGAGCTGCCGTTCCTGTGGGCGATGAGCGAGCGCGAATGTCTCGAAGGCATCATCGACCTCGCCGTCTTTGACCCCGCCGCCGGACGCTGGCTGATCCTCGACTGGAAAACCAACCGCACCACCGACGCCGCACTGCCGCAGCTCAGCGCGCACTATTTGCCCCAACTCAGCGCCTACTGGCAGACGCTCACGGCGATGCTCGGCGCACCCGTCGCCGCGGGCCTCTACTCCACAGCCACCGGCGCGTGGCTGCCGTATGAGACGGCGGCGCTCGCGGCGGAGTGGAAAAGACTGCGCCGCGCGCCCGTGGAAATAGCGCAGGCGCTCGCGGAATCATAATGCGGAGGACACCACCTAGTTTCCTCCTCCCAGCGGGGTGGGTCGTTTTTCGCCCGAAACCCCGGTTTCACCCACGGCTAAGCTGGGCCCAGCTCCCCCGCCTTGAAGCAGCAAAAAACCCGCCGGCTTTGCGGGCCGTTGGGCTTGCTGATTTTTTGCTGGGTTGGTGCGCGCTTAGAAGCTCAGGCGCAGGCCGCCGCTCAGGTTATTCGAGCTGTAGTTGGAGCGGAACACTTCGCCGTCGTAATAGACATAGGTCGAGGTCCGCTCATTCCACAGCACCGCCACGCCGCCGCCGACGAGCAGGCTGTCGTCGCCGATGTCGGGGCCGCGCACGGTGAAGTTCTTGCCCGCGCCATTGGCCAGGCGCGAGTCGAGCGCGTAGCTGCCGTCGCCAAACTCATGCTGCCAGGACGCGCGCGCCTCGGGCCGGATAACCACGCCGCCGGCCTGGATGTCGTAGCTCATCTTCAGGCCCAGCGCGGTGCGGAGGCTTTCGGCGAACTGATCCTTGAACTGCACCGGGGCCAACGACCCATGCTCGCGGAACTTGGTAATGCCGATGTTGGTATATTGCACACTAGCCACGGGGCCGATGCTCAAGCCGCCGGTCTTAAAGTCATAGCCGGTGGCAAAGAGCGCGTTCAACTCCCCGCCCTTGGTGCTCCCGCGGGCGGTGCCTTTGAGCGCGGAGCGGCGGGTGTCGTAGTTGTTATAGCCGCCATTGACCGCCACATCGGCGTAAAAGCCGGTGCCGGTGAAGTAAGTCGCATACAGCCCGAGCTTCGCGCCGTCCACGGTCAGCCGGCCCTGCCCGGTGAGGTCGGCGTTGCTGCGGGCGTAGCCGGCGTTGATGCCGAGGGCAAAGTTTGGCGTCACCTTGTAATCCACGCCAAGGGTAAATCCGCCGGTGGTCAGGTCATAGCCGCGCGCGTTGTTAGTATTGCCGAGGTCAGTGAACTCACCCACGCCGGTCAAGAACACCCCAACCCGCGGATCGTCCGGCGCGCGGAGTTCCTTTCCGCCTTTGCCCTCGGGCCCGCGGGCCCCGTAGCCAGCGCCGCCGCTGTAGCTGGGGCCGCTGCCGCCCATGGCATAGCCGCTGGCGCTAAAGCCTGCGCTGCCCGCCTGGAGGTCACCCATGCGCCGTTCGAGATTCGCGGTCTGCACGTTGGCGAGGGAGACGCCGAGGTTGTAGATCGACACCAGTTCTTCGGGCGCGATCTTATCGAGGTCGCCGGGCAGGTTGCTGAGCTGCTTGGTGCTGAGGAAGTCGAGGAGCCGGTTCGCCTTGTTACGCTTGCCCGCGTCGTCGAGCTGCCCGGCCACCGCTTTCTGGTTCAGGGTCAGTTCGCCGAGGTTGTTGCTGAAGGAGCCGAGCTTGGAGGTCAGCTCCACGCGGTTGGACTTATAGGCTACTTTGGCCCGCAGCAGGGTGCCGCCGGGTGCGAAGCCGGAGATGTCCTCGGTCTTGAACTTCCCGTTTACCCCGCCACCCGCGGTCAGGAAGGCCAGGCTCTGGCCGCGCTTGAGCCGCACGTGGCCGGTGTTGAGGATGCGCACGGTGCCGTCGAGGTGCGCCGCGCCATTGACGGCTAGCACGTCGAACTGCCCGGCCTTTTTCCCCGCCACCTCGATGAGCAGCGTGCCCGCTGAGGTCTGCGTGTAGCTGCCTTTCACCGTCAAAGTGCCAGGCGAGTTGCCGGGGCTGACGATGCCGCCGTTGAGCACGTTGCCGCCGATCACGCCGTGGCCGCCGAGCAGGCCGAGCGCATTGACGGTGACCGCGCTGGCGATGGAGCCGTCCACGATGAAGGAACCGCCATTGATGACGCTCGTGCCGCCGTAGGTGCTGGCGCCGGTGAGCTGCATCAGGCCGGCACCGTTCTTGATCAGCCCGGTGCCGGTGACGATCGGCCCGGAGATGAGCAGGTCGGTGGCGGCGCCTCCGTCGGCGACGGTGAAGGTGCGGGTGCCGAGGTCCAAATTGACGATCGAGGTGATCTTCGACGGGGCGAGCGCGGTCGTTACGACATCGCCCGACAGGGTCAGCGTGCCGGGGCCGACGATGGTGCCGCCATTCATGGTGAGTGCCACGACCGTGCTGTCCGCACGAATCCGCAAGCTGGAGCCCGCGCCAATGGCCACGTTACCGAGGTTCATGGTCAGTGACTCGAAATCATCATTGGACGAATTGTTCACGCTGAGCAGGCCGTCGGGGTTGATGGTGACGTTGGAGATGTCCTCGACTTGAAAGGACACGTTCAAGTGCAGTTCCGCGCTATTGGCCGCGCCGAGGCTGTCGCCGATGACGATCACCGGGCCGCGGATCGTATTATCGCCATTGATGGGGCGGTTCGCGAGGAGGACGCCGTTATTGACGAAGGTTCCACCGGTATACGAGTTGCCGACCGTGCCGCCCAGTACGAGGGAGCCCGCTCCTGCTTTCACCAATGCACCCGCGCCGGCGATCTCAACTTCGATCGCCGCGGCGTCG
>JANPHJ010000245.1:0-12760 GCA_031424395.1 Chthoniobacter sp. | reverse complement strand
GGCATGAGCTGCGGCTCCTCGCCGCGGAACTCGCACGGCAGACCCATCAGTAAAGTTACCCAACCCCAAACATGGCCATCATCAACCAAGCGACCAAAGAACTGCAGGTCAAAATCGTGTACTACGGGCCCGCGAAAAGCGGCAAGACCACCAACCTCGAGCAAGTCCACAGCAACGTGCAGGTGCCCGACACCTCCTCGAAGGGCAAGCTCACGTCCCTCGCCACGAGCAGCGACCGCACGCTGTTCTTCGACTTTTTCCCGCTCGAAGCCGTCGCCATCCGCGGCTTCAAAACGAAGTTCGCGCTCTTCACTGTGCCCGGCCAGGTCATCTACAACGCCACCCGCCAGATCGTGCTCCGCGGCGTCGATGGCATCGTCTTTGTCGCTGACTCGCAGTACGACAAGATGGAGGAGAACGTGGAGACCTTTAAACACCTCGAGGAAAATCTGAAGACGCTCAACCTCAACCTCGCCGACATCCCCTACGTCATGCAGTACAACAAGCGCGACCTGCCCGATGCCGCCCCCACCGAGTACATGGACTTCGTGCTCAACAACCGCGAGGTGCAAGTGCCGTCCTTTGAGGCTTCGGCGTCGAAAACTGAGGGCGTTTTCGAGACGCTGAACATGATCACCCGCATGCTGCTGCACAAATTCCTGAGCGACGGCGCCCGGAGATAACACACACCCATGGGCCAGTTTCCCCAACTCATCCAAGAGGACCTCGATGCGCTCAACGTCACGATGTTCGAGCTGCTCAAAAAGAGCGAAGCCAACGTCGCGCTGCTCGTCGAGAAAGCCGGCTACCTCATCCACCAATGCGGCACCCAGGACTCGATGGACTCCACCACTTTCGCCACCCTCGGCTCGAATGCGTACAACGCCGTGCAGTTCATGGCGCAGCTCGTGAACGAGAGCAATTTCACCAGCATGTACCAGCAGGGTGAGCACTTCAGCACGCTCATGGTGAACGTGGATGAAAACTCCCTGCTCGTGATCGTCTTTCCCACCCACCTCACGGTCGGCTCCATGAAGTACTACGCCACGCCCGCGGCCAAGGCCATCGGCGACCGCATCCAGTTCGCCACCGACCGCGCGCCCGGCGCCGGCCTCGATCTGAGCGACCTCGACCCCACGGACGTGCAGGCGCTCTTTCGGAAAAAGTAACGTCGGCGACTTTGTGATGCCCGCTGGGCAAGCGGCGGTTTTCGCGTAACGTCCGGGCCATGTTTCCCGCTCTCGCCGCCCGCATCGTCCGCACCACCGACCCGCGGCTGCTCGCGAAGTTCGCGTGGAATTTCGGCGTGAAAGGGATGCTCTCCGTCGAGCGCTTCAAGTCGCGGATCAAGCGTGGGGAATACTTCCCGCCATTCCTTTACCTCTCGATCCTCAACTCGTGCAACCTGCGCTGCCAGGGCTGCTGGGTGGATGTGGAGGCTGAGCGCACGCAGATCGACCTGGCGACTTTGAACGCGACGATCAATGACGCCAAGGCGCACGGGAACGCGTTCTTCGGCATCCTCGGCGGCGAGCCGTTCATGCACCCGGAGCTGCTCGACCTGCTCGCGGCGCATCCCGATTGCTACTTCCAGGTTTTCACGAACGGGCAGTTCATCACCGACAAAATCGCGAAGCAGCTCCGCAAAGTCGGCAACGCGACGCCGCTCATTTCCATCGAAGGCCGCGAGATCGTGAGCGACGAGCGGCGCGGGAAAAAGGAGGTCTTCGCACGCACCCTCCGCGGACTCGAGGCGTGTCTGCGGGAGAAGATCCTCACCGGCGTGGCGACGAGCGTTTGCCAGACGAACATCGACGACCTTTGCACCGAATCGTGGCTGCGCGAGCTGATCGCGCGCGGCGTGCATTACTGCTGGTTTCACACGTATCGGCCGGTCGGGCCGAAGATGAATGCGCAGCTCGCGCTCACGCCCGCGCAGCTCGTGCGCGTGCGCCGCTTCGTCGTGGAAATGCGGGCGCGCGTGCCCATCGCGATCATCGACGCCTACTACGACGGCGAGGGCAAGGCGCTCTGCCCGATGAGCACCGGCATCTCGCACCACGTCAACCCGCGGGGCGACATCGAGCCGTGCCCGATCATCCAGTTTGCCACGGAAAACATCCGCGACCCGCGCGGCGTTTTCACCACCATGCGCGACAGCACTTTCCTCAAAGACTTCCGCGAGCTGAGCGCGCAGCACACCCGCGGCTGCGTGGTGCTGGAGCGGCCCGACCTGGTGAAAGACCTCGTCGTCAAACACGGCGCGCGCGACACCACCATGCGTGGCACCGCGATGGCCGAGCTCGAAGCGATGGAGCCGCGCTTTTCGCAATGGCTGCCCGGCCAGGAAATCCCCGAGCAGCACTGGATGTATCGCTGGGCGAAAAAATACTGGTTCAACGACTTCAACGCCTACGCCAGCGTCGCCCACGACGCCGAGGCCAAGGCCCGCGCGCTCCAAACCCAGATGGCCCGCGAACCCGCGGAGGTTTGATCAAAGACGGTCCCCGACCAGCGTGCGCATGCGTTTGGAACGATCCGCTCTAAGAGCCGCGACCTCTGCGGTCTTAGTTCCAGGAGTGAGTCTCCAAATTCCAAATTTTGCGGTCAGCCTGGCGTTGTGTTTACTCGGCCCGGCGGCTGGGGCGGTGGAGGCTGACTCGGCGGCGGGCCTCGAGTTTTTTGAAAGCCGCATTCGTCCAGTGCTGGCGGAGGTCTGCGTGGAATGTCACGGGGCGAAGAAACAGAAGGGCGACCTGCGGCTGGATTCGCGCGCGGGGTGGATGAAAGGCGGGGCCTCGGGCGCGGTGATCGTGCCGGGGAAACCGGACGACAGCCTGCTCGTCACGGCGGTGCGCTATTGGGACAAAGATTTGCAAATGCCGCCGAAGAAAGCGCTGGAGGCGCAGGCGGTGAATGACTTCATCGAGTGGGTGAAACTCGGTGCGCCCGATCCGCGGAATGAGGCGCCGCCGGTGGAGCCGGCCCAGCCGGTCGTCGCGATTGATTTTGAAAAAGGGCGTCAGCACTGGGCGTTTCTGCCGGTGCAAAGGCCGCCGCTGCCCGCCGTGCAGGACCGCGCGTGGGTGCACAACGACGTGGACTTTTTCACCCTCGACCGCATGGAAAAAGCCGGCGCGAAACCCGCGCCAGACGCGGATCGGCGCACCCTCCTTCGCCGCGCGACCTACGACCTCACGGGTCTGCCGCCGACTCCGGTCGAGGTGGAGGCATTTGTGAGTGACCCTGCGCCCGACGCATTCGCCCGCGTGGTGGACCGGCTGCTGGCCTCGCCCCGCTATGGCGAACGCTGGGGCCGGCATTGGCTGGATGTGGCGCGCTATGCGGATACCTGCGGCAATGCCTCGGACTATCCGGTGCCGCAGGCCTTCAAGTATCGGAACTACGTCTTGCAGGCGTTCAATGACGACCTGCCGTTCGATCAATTCGTGCGCGAGCAACTGGCCGGCGATCTCCTCCCGTCCGCGGCTGAACCGGAGCGGCAGCGGCGCATCGTGGCCACGGGCTACCTGGCCATGGCGCGGCATTTTGCCGGCGGCGATGGCGAGCCGCATCTTACGCTGGACGACGTGATCGACAATCTGAGCCACGCCTTCCTCGGCCTCTCCGTGAACTGCGCGCGCTGCCACGACCATAAGTTCGACCCCATCTCCAGCCGCGACTACTACGCGCTTTACGGCATCTTCAGCAGCACCACCTTTCCGCACCCCGGCAGCGAGGGAAAGAACCGCCCGGCGAACCTCGTCCCGCTCGTGCCGAAGGCGGAGCTGGAGTCGCTCGACAAAGCCCGCGCCGAGCAACTCGTCGCGCTCGAGGTCGAGAAAAAAGCCGCGGACGAAGCCAAAGCCGCCGTGGAAAAGGAGCCGGAAAGCCCGGAGAAAAAAGCCCGCGTGGACGCGGCGGCCAAGGCGGCGGCAGAGGTGCGGGAAAGACGCCAGCGCGTGAGCGAGACGCCGCTTTACCCGCTCGCGTATGCCGTGAGCGAGCACGCGCCGGCGAATGCGCGGCTGCAAGTGCGCGGCGATCCGAAGCGGCTCGGCGAAGAAGTGCCGCGCGGTTTTTTGCAGGTGCTCGGCGGGCAGCCGCTGCCCAGGGAAAGCACCGGCAGCGGCCGGCTGGAGCTGGCGCAGTGGATCACCGATCCGGCGAATCCGCTCACGGCGCGCGTGTTCGTGAACCGGCTTTGGCAGCAGCATTTCGGGCGCGGTCTCGTCGCCACGCCGAATGACTTTGGCACGCGCGGGCAGCCGCCGTCGCATCCCGAACTGCTGGATTTTCTCGCGGCCCGCTTTGTGGAAAGCGGCTGGTCGGTGAAGGCGCTGCACCGGCTCCTGCTCCTCTCGCACACCTGGCAGCTCGCGAGCAGCGGCGACCCCGCCGCGGACCCGACCAATGCGCTGTGGACGCACGCCGAGCGCCGCCGACTCGATGCGGAAGCCATCCGCGACACCATGCTCTTCGTCAGCGGCGACCTCGATTTCACGCCGGGCGGCGAGCACCCGTTTCCCGCCGTCACCACCTGGGGCTTCACCCAGCACAATCAGTTCTTCGCGCTCTACGACACCCGCCAGCGCGCCGTGTATCAGATGCAGCAGCGGCTGCGGAAACACCCCTTTCTCGCGCTCTTCGACGGCGCGGATACAAACTCCAGCACCGCCGTCCGCGCGACCAGCACCACGCCGCTGCAATCGCTCTTCGCGATGAACGACCCCTTCGGCCACGAGCGCGCCACGCGGCTCGCCGCGCAGCTCACGGCCCTCGCACCCGAAGAGCCGAAGCGCCTCGAGCTAGCCTTTTTCACCCTCTACGCCCGCCCGCCGCAGCCGGAGGAAACGGCCATGTTCACCGCCTACCTCGCGCAGCTCCGCGAAAAGAAGCAACTGCCGCCGGAGCAAGCGTGGGCCAGCCTCGCCCGTGTGCTCCTTGGCGCGAATGAGTTCCTGTACCTCGACTGATCCATGAACCGCCGCACCGCCATCCGTTCCCTCCTCGGCAGCTCCCTCGTGCTGCCCGGCCTCCTCTCGGAACTGCTCGCCGCGCCGCCCGCGCCGGACGATCCGCTCGCCCCGAAGCCCCCGCATTTCGCGCCAAAGGCGAAGCGCGTGATCTTTCTCCACATGAGCGGCGGCGTCTCGCATGTGGATTCGTTCGACTACAAACCGAAGCTCTTCACCGACCACAATCAGCCGTACCAGGTGCCGAAGAAGATGCTCGATGCCTTCGCGAAGGAGAACCGGAGCGAAGTGAAGTATTACAAAAAACCCGGCTGGGAATTCAAACAGCGCGGCCAGTCCGGCCTGTGGATCAGCGAGCTTTTTCCCAAGGTCGCCGCGTGCGCCGATGACCTGTGCCTGGTCCGCTCGATGTTCAGCGACAACGCCGACCACGCGCAGGCGACGCTCGGCATTCACACCGGCTCCGTGTCCTTCACCCGGCCCAGTATGGGCTCGTGGGTCAGCTACGGACTGGGGTCGGAAAATGCGAATCTCCCCGGCTTCATGGTCATCGCGCCGGCGCTGCCGTACAGCGGCGCGCAGTTGTGGTCTGCCGACTTCCTGCCCGGCTGCCATCAAGGCACGCACGTTGTCCCCGGCCCGGAGCCCGTGCCGAATATCAAGCGGCGGCTCGCCGACCCGGAGCTACAGGACATGGAACTCAGCATGGCGACCGCCTTCAATCGCCGCCACCTCGCCAGCCGTGGCGCGGACCCGCAACTCGCGGCGCGCATTCGCTCGTTCGAGACGGCCTTTGGGATGCAGGCTGCCGCGCCGGAAGCCTTCGATCTCGCGGGTGAAAACGACGCCACGCACGAATTCTACGGCCTCCCGCGCGGCAGCACGAAAGGCTTTGCCTGGCAGTGCCTCATCGCCCGCCGGCTCGCCGAGCGCGGCGTGCGGTTCATCGAGCTGATCGACACCGGCGCCTCGGGAAACTGGGACGCGCACGGCAACATGGAAGAGCATGCCCCGCTCGCCCGCAATGTGGACCAGCCCATCGCCGCGCTGCTGGCCGATTTGAAACAGCGCGGGATGCTCGCGGACACGCTCGTCGTCTGGGCCACGGAATTTGGCCGCACGCCTTTCAACACCGCCAAGGACGCCAAAGGCCGCGAGCATCACGCCCAGGCCTTCACCTGCTGGATGGCGGGCGGCGGCGTGCGCGGCGGCATGGCCCACGGCGAGACCGATGACTACGGCAACACCATCGTCCGCGACGGCGTTCACTTTCACGATCTCCACGCCACCATCCTCCACCTCCTCGGCCTCGACCACACCCGCCTCACCTACCGCCACGGCGGTCGCGATTACCGCCTCACCGACGTGAGCGGCACGGTCATTCAGCAGATCCTCGCGTGATCCTTTGGCGATACGGTTTTCTCACTCTAGCGCGAAAAGCGCGACAGGTGCCGACATGCCGCGCACGGGATGCGCGCCGAGGTCGCGCAGCGCGGCGGGCTCGCGCAAAAGTTCGCGCGTGGCGGCGGTGAGGAGGAGCGGTTTGCCGAGCTGCTTGGTGAGGCTCTCGACGCGCGAGGCGAGGTTCACCGTGCTGCCGATGGCCGTGTACTCCAGCCGCTCTGGCGAGCCGATGCTGCCGACCACGACCGGTCCGCTGTGGATGCCGATGCCGATCTCGATGGCCGGCTGACCTTGCGCCGTGGCGCGCCCGTTCAGCGCGACCAGCGCGGCCTGCATCGCGCGGGCGGCGCGCACCGCTTCGCCCGCGTGACCCGGTGCGCCGCCCACGCCGAAGAGCGCCATGAAGCCGTCGCCCAGAAACTTGTTAATCATCCCTGCGTGGTCGCTTTCGACGACGTGCACCATGACGCCGAGGAAATCATTGAGCCGCGCCACGACCTCCTGCGCCGGACGTCCGGCGCTCCGGGAGGTGAAGCCGCGAATGTCCACAAACATGACCGTCACCTCCTCCTCCGTGCCGCCCAGGCCGGGATCGCGCGAGAGGATTTGCTCCGCCGCCTGCCGCCCGACGTGCAGGCCAAAGGTGCGGCGCAGGCGCTCCTTTTCCCGCAGCTCAACGATCATGTGATTAAACTCGCCGATCAGCAATCCGAACTCATCCGCGCGCCGCAGCGGCACCTCCACATCGAACCGCCCCTCGGCCACCGCTTGCGCGGCGATGCGCAGATGCTCGATCGGCTCCGAGACCAGCCGGCTGATGAGCATCGCCGTCGCCAGCCCAAAGGCGATGCCGACCGTGCCGACGAACGCCGCGAACCAGGGCGTCATTCCCGGCGAGGCCGGGGCGAAGCTCAGCAGCAGCAGCGAGCCGATGGGACAGATGCCCGCCGACACCGCCCACATCAGGCCGCGCGCTTTAAGCGAAACGGCGAAGACGCCGGTCATGCGATCCGCCCGCGCATCGCGGAAAAAAACGGGATACAGCCCCCAGTGGCTGGCCAGCTCGATGAGGAAAAAACTGTGCGTCACCGCGATGAAAGCCGCGACGAGAAACGAGGTCGGCAGATGCCACAGGAGCTGCGCATCCAGCCCCGCGCCCACGGTGCCGAGCGCGACGAGAAACACCGGGATGCACAGCAGCCACGCGACACCCGAGACCAGCGCGCCCCGCCACGGCAGATGAATCAGCCGCCGCCGCGCGCCCGCGAGTTCGTTTTCCTCCGCCGCCTCGCCCGCGCAGAGCCGGCGAAAGGGTTGCCGCAAGCGGAAGACCGTGCGCAGCCACCAGCCGACCGCGAGCGGGTAGATGAGCAGATTGTAGGCGATGACGGTGTGGGCAAAACGCTGCGCCATTTCCGGCGTGCGCAGCAGCGGCGCGATGACGGTCGCGTTGTAGAAAATGTTGAACACGCTGCCGAGAATCTGCGGCACGACCGGCGCGAGGCAGACGACGAAAATCGCACGTTGGCGGCAGCGCTTTGCGCGTTCGGTCAGCGCAGCGTCCATGGGCGGAAGTAGTCGAGCAGGATGAGCCGGCCGGGAATCCGCCCGGCGGCGGAGGCGCGCTGCACGGCGGGAAAATCCGTGAGCAGTCCGAAGGAAAAACCGCGCGCCAGCGGGCGGAAGAAATCGTCCTGATGGCTCGGCAGAAAAAACCGCGGGCGCAGCCGCTGCGCTACGGGCGCGAGCCGGCGGCGGCTGTCCGGCAGCGCCGCGCCGAGGATGGCTAGATCGACGGGCGCAACGTAGGCGGGCGGCAGTTCGCCGCCCGGCGCTCCGCCAGAGTCGATGTAAATGCGCCGACCCTGCGCCTCTATGACAAACGCGAGCGGCTCGCCTGTGACCCAGTCCGCTGGCCGACGCGGTGGTGGCGCGGGCGCGGTCCTCTCGCCGGGGAACGGCTCCCGGCACAGCAGCCGGTCATGCGCCGAGCGCAGCACCCGCACTTTCCACGGGCCGATGCGCAGCGCCGCGCCGGGCGCGACCGCCGTGCAGCGCCGCTGCGGCAGGCCCCTGGCGACCACGAGATTTACCGAGCTGGCCGAGGCCACCAGCCGCGCGCCGGTGCGGCGCATGACTTCCGGCGCATCGAGCAGATGGTCGATGTGCCCGTGCGTGACCAGCACCGCGTCGATCCGGCGCGGCAGCGGCCGCAGGCCCGCCGCGACCAGCCGGGGAGCGGACGCGACGGGCCGGTTCAAAGCCGCGTCGCCCAGCGGCACGCGCGTGAAATACGGATCGACCAGCAGCGCGTGCCCGCCGGTTTCAAGGAGGTAGCCATTCGTGCCGAGATAAGTGACGCGGACGCCGCCCGCCGGGCGCGCGCCCTCGCAGTCCGCGACCACTAGCTCCCGCCATCGCTCCAGCCCGCCGGCCCGCGCCGCATGCGCGCACAGCACCGCCGCGACAAACAGGACGGCGCGCAAGTTTCTCCACATGCCCCCGGCTTAGTGGAAAACGCCGCACGCTGCAACCTGCGCGGCCCGCTTAGCCGCCCGTGAGGACGCAGCGGGAAAGCAGCCAGCTCAAGCCCACCGCTAGCGCGGGCAGATAGAGCAGGCCTTCGACGGTCCATTCGTAAAATCGTTCGCTGCGGGGCCGCCGGGTGGCCTGGAGAAGGTAGAGCTGATAGCCGCCGGTGAGGAGGGAGAGGAGGACGAAGGCGTGGAGGCGGCCTTGGTCGAGGCCGATGGGGAAGGGGAGGCCGAACTGGCCCGCACCAGCGAGCCCCCAGAGCAGGCCGCGCGTGCCCTTTTCCCCCAGCACCACGGGGATGCTGCGGATGCGGCACTGGGCGTCGCCCTGGCGGTCCCGGAGGTCGCAGAGGAGCATATTGAAGAGCAGGTAAATGAAGGCCCAGGGGGCGAGGAAGAGGCAGATTTTGAACTCGGTCGTGAAGAGGTGATCGACGCGGGAGAAATCCTGCCAGCAGGAGGGCGGGATGCGGGTGTGATAGGTGAGAATGAAGATGGCGGCGGTGATGATGGCGGGAGCAAAGACACTTTTCAGGAGAGGGATGTCTTTCCACCGGAAGCCGACGAGGGGGATGGAGTAGCCGAGGGAGATGATCGAGCCGCCGAGAATGCAGGCGAGGACGGCCCATTCGCGGTGGAGGGCCGGGAGGCCGATGAGCACGAGGGCGGCGAGGGCGACGGTGGCGGCGCTCGCACGGCGCAGGCGGGCGCTGGCGGCGGTGCGGAGGGGGAGGTTGAGGACGTCGGCGGGGTCGCGACGAAGCCGGTCGGCGTTGTAGATGAGCAGGGCGGCGCAGAACCACAGCGGGAGCCAATGCCCGGTGGGCAGGCCCAGAAACCAGCCCATGGCCCAGCCAAACGCGGCGATGCCCGCCGCACCGTAGAGGCTGAGAGTCTGGAGGACACTCGCAGTTTCCGCGAAGAATGTGGGGGGAGGAGGGTTCTCGTTTGGCAAGGGACGGCGCGCGTGGTGTAGTGCCCCGCGTTTCCTACCGCCCCAGCCCCCGCCTTTCAACCACGCCATGAGTACTGCTGCCGAACCGCCCTCGACCGAGCCCACCGCCCCGGTGCCGGATGCCGCTGCGGCGGGTGCTGCATTCAAGGAGGACGACGTCGAGGCGGTGGCGTATTTCAAGGAGGCGCACGCGGCGATCAAGCATCAGCTCGGCAAGGTCATCGTCGGTCAGGACAAGGTTATCGATGAGTTGCTGATCAGCATTTTCACCCGCAGCCACGCGCTGCTCGTGGGCGTGCCGGGACTGGCGAAAACGCTGCTCATTTCCACGCTCGCGCAGACCATGAATCTGTCGTTCAAGCGCATCCAGTTCACGCCCGACCTGATGCCGAGCGACATCACCGGCACGGAGGTCATCTACCAAAATCCGCAGACCAATGAGCGTGAGTTCAAGTTCCTGAGCGGGCCGCTTTTTGCCAACGTCGTCCTCGCCGACGAAATCAACCGCACCCCGCCGAAAACCCAGGCGGCAATGCTCGAAGCCATGCAGGAGCGGCGCGTGACCGTGGGCGGCGTGAACCACAAGCTGCCCGAGCCGTTTTTCGTCCTCGCCACGCAAAACCCGGTCGAGCAGGAGGGCACCTATCCGCTGCCCGAGGCGCAGCTCGACCGCTTCATGTTCATGATCTTCGTGGACTACCCCAGCCAGCAGGAGGAGCTGGAAATCATGAAGCGCGGCACCGGCCCCGGAGCCGGCACGCCGCGGTCGATCATGGAGCTGGACCACATTATGTATTTGCAGGGCGTGGTAAAGCGTATGCCGGTGGCCGATCACGTTTTCGAATACGCGCAAAAGATCGTGGCCGCGACGCGCGCGAAGAGCCCGCAGGCGCTCGACTTTTGCAAAAAATGGGTGTCCTGGGGCGCCGGCCCGCGCGCCTCGCTAAACCTCATCATGGCGGCCAAGGCCCACGCCATCGTGCGCGGCCAGATTTACGTGAGCTGCGCCGACGTGGCCGCGGTCGCGCCCTCCATCATGCGCCACCGCCTCATCCCCAATTTCGCCGCGCAAAGCGAAGGTGTGACCAGCGACGACATCACCCGGATGATCTTGGAAAAGATCCCGCAGGACCGCTGAAATCCGCGCTTGCGAAAGCCCGCCGCCCTCGCATCGTTATGGCCGATGAAACTACGACTCGATCTGCTGAAACATCTGACGGCGGAGGACATCGCGCAGTCGGCGGAGGAGAGTGTTCACCGCTTCAAGCCCGAGCCGCTTTTCTCGAAAACTGGAACTGGGAGCTTGTTGTCGGCATCAACGGAAGAGCGTGCGCGCGAGGTGGAGCACAGCATGGAATTAACTCGGAAGCTGGAGGAGCGTGCGCGGCAGGCTGGGAGTTAGACCGGCGGCAAGAGCTGACGCTCGGCGAGGCGTTCGACACGCTCCGCCGGTTTCATCGGGCTGCGCCGTTCCTCTTTTTCAACGGCAACACCTTCGCCGCCATCGGTCGCGAACTGGCTCTGGCGCTTTTTCGCGACGTGCCGGTCATTCGCAAACGCGAAATTAGCAGTGCCGTTGCGCATTACATCGCCGGCGTGCTGGATCGCGAGGCGATGGTGCAGATCGTCGAGAGTTTGTGGCAAGTCGCGCAACTCCAGGCAGGTGACCGCGTTCGCACTTTGAAAGGCACGCTTCACGGCGTCATCACCCGCGTGCTCGACGATGGCCGCGTCGCCTGGCGGCCCGATGGCGCAACGGGCGAACTCATCGCCCTTCCCGAATCGCTCGAAAGCGAACCCAGCTGATGGCCGCGAAGTCCTCCCAAAACACGCTCCTCGATCCCGTCGCTATCCAAAGCGCCGAGCACCTCGGCTTGCAGGCGCGCACCATTGTCGAGGGCTACATGGCGGGCGCGCACCGCTCGCCGTTTCGCGGGTTCGCCATCGAGTTTGCGCAGCATCGCGAATACGTGCCGGGCGACGACACGCGGCATCTCGACTGGAAGGTGCTCGGGCGCAGCGACCGCTATTACATCAAGCAGTACGAGCAGGAGACCAACTACGTCGCGCACCTGCTGCTCGATGGCAGCGAGTCGATGAAATACGCGTCGGGCAAAGTCTCGAAGCTCGACTACGGACGCACCATCGCAGCGTGCCTCGCCTACCTCATCCTGCTCCAGCGCGACGCCGTGGCCGTCGGCATTTTCGACGCCAAGATGCGTGACTACCAGCCGCGCACCGACTCGCTCGCGAAGATCCACCAAATCTGCCAGGTGCTCGCCGCTTTCGTCCCGACCGAGCAGACCGCCATCGCCAATGCGCTCAGCGAAATCGCCCTGCAGGTGAAGCGCCGCGGCATCGTCATCCTCCTCAGCGACCTCTTCGACGATGAGAAAAAAATCATGCAAGGCATCCAGCACCTGCGCTTCGGCGGGCACGAGGTCATCGTCTTCCACGTCCTCGATCCGTACGAGCTGAAGTTCCCCTTCCAAGGCACCGTGGAGTTTCAAGGCCTCGAGGCGCAGGGCCGCATCCTCACCCGCCCGGCGGAGCTGCGCAAAAGCTACCTCGAAGAATTCGGCGCCTTCCTCGACCGCACCCGCCTCGCCTGCGAACGCGCCGGCTGCCCGTACGTGCGCATCTCCACGGATCAGCCGTGGGCGGATGTGCTGTCAGCTTTTCTTGCCACGCGGCAGCATAGGTATGGATAGGTTTGGTTTTTACCGCAGAGGCGCAGAGGACGCGGAGGGGCGCAGAGATTGGGAAGAAAAAGCGGCAGTGCATGTCTCAATTGCCCTCCTCTGCGTCCTCTGCGCCTCTGCGGTTAAAATGAACCTATCCATACCGGTGCTGCCGCGTGGCGAGAAAGGCGCTCAGCACATCCGCCCACG
>JANPHJ010000244.1:0-5174 GCA_031424395.1 Chthoniobacter sp. | reverse complement strand
CCGCAGGACATGCTGCGCGTCCACCACCATCACGCCCTCCGCCATGCTCGCGAGGATGGTGCGGAGGTTGAACTCCTCGCGCTCCGCCTCCCCGCGCAGCCGCTCCTGCGCGGCGGCGAGTTTTTCCAGAGGATGCGTGAGCGCGGCGAAGCGCCCGCCGTCGCGAAAGACCATGCCGCCCGGCGTGCGGCCCGCCGCGAGATCCTCGATCCACTTTTCCAAAATCCCCCAGTGCCGCACGAACCGCCGGTGCGAAAGCCACCACGCGGCGGCGAGGGCCGCGGCGAGAAATCCGAGGAGCCAGGACATCGGCGCCTACCGCTCCGCGATGCGGTAGCCAAACCCCCGGATCGTCTCGATGCAGTCCGCCGCTTTCCCGAGCTTCTCCCGCAGCCGGCGGATGTGCGTGTCCACGGTGCGGGTGTCGATGGCGGTCTCGTAGCCCCACACGTCATTGAGGAGCGTGTCGCGGCTCTGCACGCGCCCGCGGCGCTCGATGAGGAGCGCGAGGAGTTTGAATTCCGTGGCGGTGAAATCCATCGGCTTGCCCATGACCGTGACCTCGTAGCGGGCGCGGTCGATTTTGATGTCGCCGAGCGCCAGCACGTCGCCCGCCTCGCTCGCGCCACTCGACCGGCGCATCACGGATTTCACGCGGAGCACGAGTTCGCGCGGGCTGAAAGGTTTCGTGAGGTAGTCGTCCGCGCCGAGTTCCAGGCCCACGATGCGATCCACCTCCTCGGCTTTCGCCGTGAGCATGATGATCGGGATGTGCGCGGTGGACGGATCCTTTTTCAAAACCTTGCACACCTCGAGGCCGGACATCTCCGGGAGCATGAGATCGAGCACGATGAGCGCCGGCTGCGTCTCGCGCGCCTGCGTCAGCGCCTTCATCCCGTCCTCGGCCTTGATGACGTTGAAGCCCGCGTTCTTGAGGTTCAGCGCGACGAGGTGGAGGACGTCCGGCTCGTCGTCGGCGACGAGGATTTTTTTGTTCGCGGCTTTGTTGGTCATGTTTGGCGCGGAGTCTCGGAGGGTGAAAACAGCCCTCAAGAAGCGGGATGTGACATTCCTGCAACACCGCGCGCCGGGGCGCAAGCGCCCACTTTCCGCTAATGAAATCCGGCGGGCGGCGGTTAGTGTGGCGTTCGACCGATGCGCCGTTTCGCTTTCATATTTTTCCCGCTGCGGCCCGCGCTCGCGCCGTTGCGCGCGGTGACGCCGCAGGAGGCGGAGTTTTTTGAAAAGAAGGTGCGGCCAGTGCTCGCGGAGCAGTGCTACAAATGCCACGGGCCGGAGAAGCAGAAGGCGGCGCTGCGGGTGGATTCGCGGGCGGCGATTTTGAAGGGCACGGAGGACGGGCCGGTGATCGTGGAGGGAAAGCCGGAGCAGAGCGCGTTCATCAAAAGCATCCGCCACGAGGGCAACTCGAAGATGCCGGAGAAGGCCGACAAGCTGGGCGACGAGACGATTGCCAATCTGACCGAGTGGGTGCGCATGGGGATGCCGTGGCCGGAAAATGGCGGGCCGGAAAAGCCAAGCGCGCAGCAGGCGGCGGCGGCGACGCACTGGTCGTGGCAGCCGCTGCGGGTGGCGGCAGTGGTGCCCGGGGTGGCGAATCCGCTCGATGCCTCGATCCGCGCACAACTCGCGGCGAAAGGATTGCAGCCGTCGCCGCCCGCCTCGAAGCGCACGCTCATTCGCCGCGCGACCTACGACCTCACGGGGCTGCCGCCGACGGTGGCGGAGATCGACGCTTTTGAAAAAGACGCCGCGCCGGAGGCGTTCGCAAAAATCGTGGACCGGCTGCTGGCCTCGCCGCGCTATGGCGAGCGGTGGGGGCGCTACTGGCTCGACGTGGCGCGCTACGCCGACACCCGCGGCTACCTCGCAGGCAATGAGGCGCGGACTTATCCCTACAGCTTTACCTATCGCGACTGGGTGATCGGCGCGCTGAACGCGGACCTGCCGTACGACCAGTTCATCATCCAGCAAATCGCCGGCGATCAGATCGCCACGAAAGACAACCCCGCGCCCACCGCCGCGCTCGGCTTTCTCACCCTCGGCCGACGCTTTCTCAACAACCAGCCGGATATCATCGACGACCGCATCGACGTGGTCTGCCGCGGGCTCATGGGCCTGACCGTGGGCTGCGCGCGGTGCCACGACCACAAGTTCGACCCCATCTCGCAGAAGGACTACTACGCGCTCTACGGCGTCTTCGCGTCGAGCAAGGAGCCCGAGACGAAAGAGCTGCCCCTGCTCAATGCCGCGCGCGATCCGAAAGTGGAGGCCGACTACCAGCGCGAGCTGGCGGCGCGGCAGGGCGAGCTGGAGAAGTTTTTTGAGGGCAAGCGCCAGCTCATCGCGCTGCGCACACTGCCGGCGCTCGGCGTTTTCGCCGTCGTGCCGCTCGACGCCGTCCACAAGGTGCTCGACCGCGCGGGCAAGGACGAGGAGCGCAAGTTCATCAACAAAATCGAGGAGCTAAACGCCGGCCCGCTCGCCCCGCCGCGCGCCATGGCGCTGGTGGAGGGCAACATGGTGAACCCGCACGTCTTCAAGCGCGGCAATCCGGGCAACCCCGGCGAGGCCGTGCCCCGGCGCTTTCTCACCGTGCTAAGCGGAGGCAAACCGGAGCCTTTCAAAAACGGCAGCGGCCGCCTCGAACTCGCGCAGGCCATCGCCAGCAAGGACAACCCGCTGACTGCGCGCGTGATGGTGAACCGCGTATGGGCCGGGCACTTTGGCCGCGGGCTCGTGCGCACGCCGGGGGACTTCGGGACGAAAGGCGAAGCGCCCACCAACCAGGGCGTGCTCGACTGGCTCGCCGCGCGGTTCATCGCCGACGGCTGGTCGCTGAAAAAGCTTCACCGGACCATCATGCTCAGCGCCACCTACCAGCAGGCCAGCGACGAGCGTCCCGACGCTGTGAAAGCCGATCCCGACAACCGTCTCGTCTGGCACCAAAACCGCCGCCGCCTCGATTTTGAGGCCCTGCGCGACTCGCTCCTCGCGTGCAGCGGCCAGCTCGACACCGCCATGGGCGGACGCGGCGAAGACCTCGCCGCCATGCGCCGCCGCACCGTCTATGGCTTCATCGACCGGCAGAATCTCCCCGGCCTTTTCCGCACCTTCGACTTCGCCACGCCCGACGCCTCCAGCCCGCAGCGCTTCATCACCACCGTGCCGCAGCAGGCGCTCTTCATGATGAACAGCCCCTTCGTCATCGACCGCGCCCGCGCCCTCGTGGCCGCGCCGCCTTTCCAACAGCCGGCCGTCTACGAGCCGCAGATTCACGACCTCTACCAGCGCGTCCTCGCCCGCCGCGCCGAGCCCGGCGAAGTCGATGCCGGCCTCCGCTTCGTTGCCACCGCGCTGACCACGCCCGCCGGGGCGCGCGATGAGGAAAAGCCCGTCTGGCAATACGGCTTCGGCTCCTACGACGAAGCCACCCACCGCGTGACCTTCAAGCCGCTCCCGCATTTCTCCGGCGAGGTGTGGAAAGGCGGCGAAAAGCTGCCCGTCCCCGTGCTTGGCTTCGTCAGCCTGCACAAGGACGGCGGCCACGCCGGCCCCGACGCCGCGCACTGCGCCATCCGCCGCTGGACCGCGCCCAAAGACGGCACGGTCGCGATCACCGGCAACATCCGCCGCCCGTCTGAGGCGGGCGATGGCGTGCTCGCGCGCATCGTCTCCAACCGCACCGGCGAGCTTTTGAAATTGGAAGTCGCGCCTGCCAAAGACGCCGAGGCTAGGCTCGACCGCGTGGAGGTGAAAGCCGGTGAGACCCTCGACTTCCTCGTCGATGCCCGCACCAACGACAACTCCGACGGCTTCCGCTGGCACCCCACCCTCACCGGCGACCTCGGCAGCTTCGACTCACAGGCCCAGTTCGCCGGCCCCGGCCCCGCGCGCCCCGCCGCGCTCAAGCCCTGGGAGCAATACGCCCAGGTGCTGCTGGAAACGAACGAGTTTGTGTTCGTGGATTAGCTACTTCTTCGCCGCGAGAAAGCCGCGGCCATCGAGCCATTCGGCAAAGCGATCCGGCCAGCCTGCGAGCGGGCCTCTCATCGTCGGGCGCAGGCCGACGCCGTGGCCCACGCCGGCATAGACATGAAGCTCCGCGGAAGCACCCGCGCGCTTGAACCGCAGATACATTTCCGCGAGTCCTTCGGAAATGTCCTGCCGGTCTTTTTCGCCGCAGGCGAGAAAGGCGGGCGGCGCGTCCTGGGTCGGCAGCACATTGCCCGTGCGGCCCGGATAAATGAGCGCCTGAAACGCGGGCCGCGCGCTCAGCCGGTCGAGCGGGTCAGCCGCATCGGCAGCGCCTTCGCTCGGCCGCATCCACGCGAGCGCCACCAGTTCGCCCCCGGCGGAAAAACCCATCGCCCCGAGCCGTGCGGGATCGATCCCCCACTCCGTCGCGCGCGCGCGGATGAGCCGCATCGCACGCTGCGTGTCGGCCAGCGCGTCGCGCTCGATGGTGTAGGTCGAGCCCTCCTCGCGCGCCAGCCGATGCTTCAGCACAAAGGCCGCGATGCCATGCGCCGCCAGCCACTCCGCCACAAACGCGCCTTCGTGATCCACGCACAGCATCCGATGCCCGCCACCCGGAATGACCAGCACCGCCGCGCCGGTCGCCTTTTCTTTTGCCGGCAAAAACGGCGTGAGCGACGGCTTGTGAACCGAGGAAACCTGCCGCTCGCCGCTCGCCGAAGTAACGACTTTTTCCGCCCCCTCCTTGCCCTCCGAGCCCGGCGCACCCGCGGGCCAGAGCAAGATCTCCCCGTCGCCAGCAAAGGCGGTGGCAGCAGCAAAAATGGCAGTGAGTAGCAGTGGTGTTTTCATGGTGTGGAGGAGAAGTTTTGCGTTCAGGTTTCTACGCTCTGCCGCCGGGCGCTGAACCAGAAGGCGACGGCAAACATAATGACCAGGGTCATGCCAAGAGCAGAGCCAAAGGCCCAGTCGCGGGCTTGGAGAAACTGGTTCTGGATAACTTCGCCAATGGTCGGCTCGGTACCACCGCCCATGAGCTGGCTGATGGCAAACATGCCAATCGCCGGGATGAAGACGAGCAGCACACCGGCAATAATGCCCGGCTGCGTGAGCGGGAGGATGACCCGCTGAAAAGCGCGCACCGGCCCCGCGCCCAGGTCGAAGGCGGCTTCGAC
>JANPHJ010000243.1:0-27075 GCA_031424395.1 Chthoniobacter sp. | reverse complement strand
GTTACAAGGACACCCGATGCAGCGGTGTGACCAGGACCGTCGATACGACCAACGAGCCTTACATGCTGGAAGTCATCAACCTGCACCGCTCCCATGTCGATAAGATCCAGGACAGCGAACGCTTTGGCTTTCTCAAAGAAGAAGCCCTGAAGTGCTGGGACGGCGCGCTCGCGCTCGGCAAGAAACATGGCTACCGCAACGCTCAGGTTACGGTGCTTGCACCCACCGGCACCATCGGCTTCCTCATGGACTGCGACACCACCGGCATCGAGCCCGACATCGCGCTCGTGAAATACAAACTGCTGGCTGGCGGCGGCATGCTGAAGATCGTCAACCAGACGGTGAAGCCTGCGCTCATCAACCTTGGCTACAGCTTCTCCGAGATCGAAAAGATCATCGGCCACATCGACAAGTTCGACACCATCGAAGACGTCGCCGAGGACGACGGCACTACTATCTCCAGCGGCCTCAAGCCCGAGCACCTTACCGTCTTCGACTGCGCCTTCAAAGCGCACCGCGGCACCCGTTCGCTGCACTTCCGCGGCCACATCCGCATGATGGCCGCCGCGCAGCCCTTCCTCAGTGGTGCTATCTCGAAGACCGTCAACCTGCCGGAGAACGCCACCGTGGATGACATCGTCAACACCTACATCGAAGGCTGGAAGCTCGGCCTCAAAGCCATCGCGATTTACCGCGACAGTTCCAAGCGCAGCGCCCCGCTCAATGTCAAAAAGACCTCCGACATGGGTGGAAAGATTGACCTCGTGAGCGGCACCGCCATCGCCGACCTCGACAGCGTGCTCAACGAGCGGAGCGTGCTGCAGACGCGCCTCATTGATCTCGAAAAGGAGATCGGCGACCTCCGCGGGAAGGTCGGCCAGCCGGTCCGCCGCCGCATGCCCGAGACCCGCGTCGGTATCAACCACACCTTTGAGATCGCCGGTCATAAAGGCTACCTCACGGTCGGCATGTTTGAGGACGGCCAGCCGGGCGAGCTGTTCATCCAGATGAATAAGGAAGGCAGCACCCTGGGGGGCCTGATGGATACTGTCGCCACGCTGACTAGCATCTCGCTCCAGTATGGCGTGCCGCTGGAGTCCTTGGTGAAAAAGTTCGCCTACCAGCGTTTCGAGCCTTCGGGCTTTACCAAGAACCCGGACATCCGCAATGCCACCAGCATCACGGACTACATTTACCGCTGGCTCGGCTGCCAGTTCATCAAGGGTTACAAGGAGGCCACGTCACCTAATAAGACGCAGGCCGAGTTGCCGATGAAGGAACTGGCGCAGATCGACAAGGCGGCGCAGAACCGTCCCGTCCCCGACCTGCAGCGCGAGACGCCTGGCATCATCGACGTCATCACGCACAGGAGCGGCAGCGAGGGCCACCCTCATATCCATAGCAGTGGCGACACGCACGCCGAGCGCGTTCAAGTCGCCCTGGGTAACATGTATATGGACACCACCTGCTCGAACTGCGGCTCCAGCAAAGTCATCCGCGCCGGCGCCTGCGGCTGCTGCACCGAGTGCGGCACCAGCCAGGGCTGCAGCTAGCATACCTATGCCTGAACCCATCAAAGACGAGCCGCCGCACGACACGGGTTCCGGCCCGGTGCTCGCGGATTAAGTAACTTCCTGCGGCTCCGGCCGCCTCAACCAAGGATGCGCCCGGCAGTCGACGGCTAACCCCGCCCGGCTGCCGGGTGTTTTTTTGCTGAATAGAGATCGCGGCATCTGGCCCAGCGCAGAAGGCTTGCGGTGTCAGCGCAGTTTCCGATCGACGTCGAGCAGGCTCGCGTTGAGGTCGTCGAGTTTGAAGGGCTTGACGAGCACCGTGGCCTGCACGCGGCGGAAGAAATGTTCGACCTTTGGATCGTGTTGATGGCCGGTGATGAAAACGAAGCGCAGGCGGGCCGCCGGGCGGACGCGCGTGACCGCCCAGTAGAACATTTCGCCGCCGACCTTGGGCATCATCATGTCGCAAATGATGAGGTCGTAGGTTTCCCGCATGATCTCGCGGAGCCCTTCCGCGCCGTTGCCCACCTCGGTTACTTTGTAGCAGCGCGAAATGAGGTAGTCGCGGACGACATCGCGAAAGTCTTCCTGGTCGTCGAGCAGCAAAACCTTCAGCCGGGGCACTCTCACGACGGGTCGGACCTCTGGGGCCGGCGAGTGCGCTGGCGCGGTTTCGATCACGAGCGGGTTGGGGTTCATGGACAGGGCCGGGCGAAGTTGCATGAGGCGATGAGGTTCAGAACGACCGGATCGCCCGGAGCGAAGGAACGTGGAAGGTGTGGGTTCCGGTGTGCGGAAGGAGTTGCATGGTCAGCAGTGAGAGAGCAGTGGGGATGCCAATGCTTGGGGGAAGGGAGGGGCCACAATTCTTTCTAAGGAACCATTTCCCCTTCGGTTCACCTTGCGAAACAGCATCCGAAACCAGCCCGTCCACTCACCGGAAAGGTCAAATCTTTTCCAGCGATCAACGGATTTGATTTCGGCCACCGTGCCAGTAGCGTGCGGGCGCTGTTCCAGTCCCTGTTACAAAAAAACCACAGACCCCTATGAGCGAAATGAAACCTGTCACTTGGTTCGACGATCCCGCGCACTTCCGCAAAGCGTCCCGCCGCGAATTTCTCTACACCGGCCTCATCGGTGGCCTTGGCCTCACACTGGGCGATTTTTTCAAGTTGCGCGCGGCCCAGACCTCCACGCCGGGCATCATCGCCCCGCCGGCGGTGGCAAAGTCGATCATCCACATTTTCATGCCAGGCGGTTGGGCGGCGCAGGAGACTTTCGATCCAAAGCCGTACGCCCCCATCGAATACCGTGGCCCGCTCGGGTCGATTGATACGAAGCTTGATGGCGTGCGTTTTTCCGAGCACCTGAAGGAGACGGCGAAGATCGCGGACAAGATCACGGTCGTCCGCTCGATGACCCACGGCGAAGCGGCGCACGAGCGCGGGACGCACAATATGTTCACCGGTTACCGTCCGTCGCCAGCGCTCCAGTTTCCGTCGATGGGCTCGGTGGTCTCGCACGAACTAGGATCGCGGAACAACCTGCCGCCCTACGTTTGCGTGCCGAACATGCCGAACGAATTTGCCGGCAGCGGCTATCTCTCGACGGCGCACGGGCCGTTCAGCCTCGGTGGCGATCCGGCGAACAAGGGCTTCGCGGTGCGCGATCTCAACATGCATCAAGGGATCACGCCGGAGCGTTTTGACCGCCGCCGGAACATCCTGTCCACAGTCGATGAACATTTCCGCACTTTGGAAAAAAGCGATTCCCTCGACGCGATGGACAGCTTTTACCAGGCGGCCTACTCGCTCGTGTCGTCGCAAAGCGCGCGCGAGGCTTTCAACCTCGCCGACGAACCGGAGAAGTTCCGCAAAGCCTACGGCGAGAATGAAGCTGGCCAGCGCATGCTGATGGCCCGCCGGCTCGTGGAAGCGGGCGTGCGTTTCGTCTCGATGACCTACGGCGGTTGGGACATGCACGCGAAAATCCAGGACGGCATCACGCGTTCGCTCCCGCCTTTCGATCAGGCTTACGCCGCGCTCATTCGCGACCTCGACGAGCGGGGGCTGCTCGACTCGACCATCGTCATGGTCACGTCCGAGTTCGGCCGCACGCCGAAAATCAACAAGGACGCCGGCCGCGACCACTGGCCGCGCGTGTTCAACATCGTCTTCGCCGGTGGCGGCTTTAAGCGCGGCAGCGTGTATGGTTCCTCCGACCCGACTGGCTCGGAGCCGGATCAAGACCCGCTCACGGTCGAAAACATGGCCGCGACGGTTTACAACCAGCTCGGCATCGCGCCGGAAAAGAAACTCATCGCGCCGGGGAACCGCCCGATCGACATCGTCCGCAATGGCACTGTCGTTTCCGAGCTGCTGGCTTAAGCCCCGCGCCAACGTGCGACGAACATCCGTCACGGCGCGCGGTGCTGCGTTCGCAGGTTTCGCGCTGGCGGCTGGCGCACAGGCCGCGTCCCCAACGCTCACGCACCTCATACCCGGCGGCGGGCAGCGTGGCACGGAAGTCGAGATCGTCTGCGAAGGCGGACGGCTCGACGACGCCAAGGGGTTGCTTTTCTACGAGCGCGGTTTGGAAGTGACGGGCGTGAGCGAGGCGGCGGGCGGCAAGTTCAAGGCGAAGATCAAAATCGCGCCCGACGCCGCGCTCGGCGAGCACAGCGTCCGCGTTTGGACGGCGAGCGGCGTGGGCGACATGCGCACGTTTTATGTCACGCCGTATCCGCTGGTGAAGGAGGCGGACGAAGCGAAGGACGTGGCGAAAAAGGACGAGCCGCAGACCATCGCGCTGGGCACGACGGTGTGGGGACAGATTCAGGGCGAGGACGTGGATCGTTTCGTCGTCGAGGCGAAAAAGGGACAGCGCCTCTCGGCGGAAGTCGTGGGCGTGCGGTTGCAGCCGCGCGAGATTTTCGACTCGATGCTCACGCTCACCAAAGCCGATGGCACTCAGCTCGCGGAGAGCGACGACAGCTCGCTTTTGCAGCAGGATCCGGTGCTCAGTTTCGTCGCGCCTGAGGACGGCAAGTATATCCTCGCGCTCAAGGACAGCACCAACGCCGCGCCCGGTGCCGGGCATTATCTTCTGCACGTCGGCTCGTTTCCCCGCCCGCTCACGGTCTATCCGGCGGGCGGCCAGGTCGGCGAGCAGGTCAGCGTCACCTATCTTGGCGACGCCGCCGGCCCGCTGCCCGCGACGCTCAAACTGCCCGCGCAGCCGGACACCCATCGCCCCGTTTTCCCCGAGCAAAACGGCCAGCTCGCGCCGTCGCCGAACTGGGTGCGCGTCTCGCCTTTTCCCAATGTCCTCGAAGCCGAGCCGAACAACGCCTTCGACAAAGCCACCGCGACCGACAAGCCGCTGCCGCTGGCTTTTAACGGCGTGATCGGGGAAAAGGGCGACGTAGATTTTTTCAAATTCACCGCGAAGAAAGACCAGGATTTTGACGTGAATGTGTTCGCGCGCCGGCTGCGTTCGCCGCTCGATCCCGTGCTCGAAATCTACGACGAAAAGGGCAACCGGATTCAGCAGAATGACGACAGCGGCGGCCCGGACAGCTACCTCGGCTGGAAGGTGCCCGCCGACGGCACCTATGCCGTGGCGGTGAAGGACCAACTCGGGCGCGGCGGGCCGACTTTCACCTACCGCGTCGAGCTGACGCCGAAGATTCCGCAGATCGCCGTATGGCTGCCGGAGATGCAGCAGAACACACAGGACCGGCAGACCATTTCCGTGGCGAAGGGTAACCGCTACGCCTCGCTCGTTAAAGTGAAGCGCGACAACACCGGCGGCGACCTCACGCTCGCGCCGAGCGCCCTGCCCGCTGGCGTCGTCATGAGCGCCGGCTCGATGCTCGGCGGCGTCGATACCATCCCTGTCGTCTTTGAAGCCGCAGCCGATGCCGCCGTGGCCACGCGCACCTTTGAGCTGGTCGCCAAACAGACCGACGGCAAGCCGGTCGAAAGCCGCATCGCGCACCCCATCGACATCGTGGAGAACGGCAACAACGCGCCGTACTACCGCATCGTCGCCGACAAGCTCGCCGTCGCTGTCGCCGAGGAAGCGCCTTTCAAAATCAGGCTCGTCGAACCGAAAGTCCCGGTCGCGCAAAGCGGTTCGATGAGCCTCAAGGTCATCGCCGAGCGCAAACCGGACTTCAAAGGCAAGATCAACCTCGCGCTGCTTTACGCGCCGCCCGGCATCGGCACCGCCGGTTCGGCGGAGATCAAGGAAAACGAGAACGAAGGCGTCGTCCCGCTCAGCGCGAACGGCGACGCGCAGGTGAAGAAATGGAAGATCACCGTGGTCGGCTCGACGGACACCGGCAAAGGCTTGGTCTGGGTTTCCACGCAGCTCGCCGACCTCGAAATCATCCCGCCATTTCTCGGCGGACAAATCGTCCGCACCTTTGTCGATCAGGGCGACAAGACTGTCGTGACCGTGAAGCTTCAGCAGAAAGCGCCGTTCGAGGGCAAGGCAAAAATCCAACTCCTCGGGCTGCCCAACAAAGTCACTGCCGCCGACCGCGAAATCACCAAGGACGACACCGAGGTGAAATTTGAAGTGCAGGCCGACGCCACGAGTCCGGTCGCGCGTCACGGCTCGCTTTTCTGCCAGATCGCCATCCCGCAAAATGGCGAGGTGATTTTGCAGACCTTCGGGCAGGGCGGCATCCTGCGCGTTGACCCCGCCGCCAAAACCGCAGCGAAGTAAAAAATGAAATCCCAATTCCGCCATCCGCAATCGAAACGCACCGGCGCACAGCATGTGAAATGGGTGCTCGGCGCCTGCGTCGCCACCGCGCTTAGCGGCGCGGGCATCGTCAGCCTGCTGACCTCCGCGCCGTCGCACGCCAAGGCCGAGGGCGAAACCCCCGACGGCGGCACCGTGCCCGCCGTTTCCGCACCGCCCACTGGCCCGTTCACGCTCGAGGTCTTTCCAGGCGACGTGAATCTCAAGACCGCGCGCGCCGTGCAGTCGCTTGTCGTCCGCATCACCGAGCAGAGCGGCGTCCAGCGCGAAGTCACTGGGCAGGCCGCCTTCACTTTTGCCGATCCGGCCAAGGCGAAAATCGACAAGGGCATCGTCTCCCCGCTCGCCGACGGCGACACCGCTTTGAAAGTCGCCTACGCCGGCCAGTCCATCGACGTGCCGGTGAAAGTCGCCGACGTGCAGACCGATCCCGCGGTTTCCTTCCGCCGCGATGTCATGCCCGTCTTTCTGCGCTCCGGATGCAACTCCGGCGGTTGCCACGGCTCCGCCCGCGGCCAGGACGGCTTCCGCCTTTCGCTCTTCGGCTACGACCCCGAGGGCGACCACTTCCGCCTCACGCGCGAACTCGCCGGCCGCCGCATCAATCTCGCGCTGCCGGGAGATTCCATGGTCATCACGAAATGCGTGGGCGACGCGCCGCACACCGGCGGCAAGCTGTTTGAAAAGGACAGCCAGTACGCGAAGACGCTCGTCCGCTGGCTCGAAGCCGGCGCACCGAACGACCCGCCGGCCGAGCCCACCTGCACGAGCGTCGAGATTTTGCCCAAGCGCATGGTGCTCGAAAGCCCCGGCCAGCTCCACCGCGTCACAGTCCGCGCGACCTACTCCGACGGCACGCAGCGCGACGTCACGAACCTCGCGCTTTTCCTGACGAGCAACGAAGGCTCCGCGAAAATTTCCAAGGAGGGCACCATCACCACCGGCCAGCGCGGCGAGGCTTTCGTCATGGCGCGCTTTGCCACGCACACCGTCGGCTCGCAGGTCATCGTCATTCCGAAGGACCTGAAATTCGAGTGGCCGCAGACTGCCGAGCGCAACTACATCGACACGCTCGTTGATCAAAAGCTGCGCGACCTCCGCATCACGCCGTCCGAGGTTTGCGATGACGAAACCTTCCTCCGCCGCGCCCACATCGACATTACCGGCGTGCTCGCCACGAGCGACGAGGTCGCGAAATTCGCCGCCGATCCCGACCCGCAGAAGCGCGAGAAAAAAGTGGATGCGCTGCTGGCGAAAAATGAGTTCACCGACCTGTGGGCGCTGAAATGGAGCGAGCTGCTGCAAATCCGCACCGAGCAAAACAACGGCGGCTACAAGGCCACGCTCAACTACTACAACTGGGTCCATGACCAGCTCGAAAAGAACGTGCCGATCAACCAAGTCGCCGCGCAGCTCATCGCCGCGAGCGGCAGCAATCTCGAAAACCCGGCGGCGAATTACTATCAGATCGAGACCGATCCGCTGAAGCTCGCGGAGGACACCGCGCAGGCCTTCATGGGCATCCGCATCCAGTGCGCGCAGTGCCACAACCATCCCTTCGACCGCTGGACCATGGACGACTACCGCGGCTTCGTCGCCTTTTTCACCCAGGTCGGACGCAAGCCCGGCGAAGACCCGCGCGAGAAGATTATTTTTGACCGGCACGACGGCGAATCGAAGCACCCCGTCGGCGACCGCGTGGTGCCGCCGAAATTCCTCGGCGGCGATGCCCCGGACACCAAAACTGTCGACCGCCGGGAGGCGCTCGCGAAATGGCTGGCGGCCCCTGAAAATCCGTACTTCGCGCGGCATATGGCGAACCTCATGTGGGCGCAATACATGGGCCGCGGCATCATTGAGCCGGTGGATGACGGGCGCATTTCCAACCCCGCGTCGAACCCCGAACTCCTCGCCGCACTGTCCAAAAAACTCGTCGAGTACAACTACGACATGCGGAAATTCGTCCGCGACATCTGCAATTCGCGCACCTACCAGACCAGCACGCGGCAGAACGACACGAACCTCACCGACCAGCGCAACTTCGCCCATGCCACCATCCGCCGGATGCGTGCCGAAGTGCTGCTCGACTGCATCTCGCAAGTCACCGAGACGAAGGAGAAATACAAGGGCTTGCCCACCGGCGCGCACGCCGTCGAGATCGCCGATGGGCGCACCACGAACTACTTCCTGACGACGTTTGGCCGCACCACCCGCGAGACGCTTTGCGCCCGCGAAGAAGTCGGCCCCACGCTCTCGCAGGCGCTGCACTTCATCAACGGTGACACGGTGGAAAACAAGATCGCCGCGGGTGGTGTCATCAAGAAACTGCAGGGCGAAAACAAGACGCCGCGCGAGATCACGCAGGAGCTTTACGTCCGCTGCTTTGGCCGCCAGGCGACCGAGGAGGAACTCCGCAAACTCGAACCCATGTGGGGCGTGACCGAGCAGCAGCCCGCCGTTTTCAACGACGTCTTCTGGGCGTTGCTGAATGCGAAGGAATTCATGTTCAACCACTGAGCCGCGGTGAAAAAGCTCGCGTCATTTTCAGCTCTCCTCGCAGCCTCCATCGCGGCGCGCGGCCAAGTGCCGGACAAGGTCAACTACACCGACCACGTCCTTCCGATCTTCCGCAACTCCTGCCTGAACTGTCACAACCCCGACAAGAAAAAAGCCGGCCTCGACCTCTCGACTTTCCAAAACGCGCTCCAAGGCAGTGAGAACGGCAAGGTGCTCAAGTCCGGGGATGGCGCGGGCAGCCTGCTCATCAAATGCGTCCTGCCGGACGGCGATCCGAAGATGCCCCCCAAAGGCGACCGTCTCACCGAAAGCGAAATCGCGATCCTCAAAAAATGGATCGACGGCCAGCTCCTCGAAACCACTGGCGGCAAGGCCATCGCGGCTGCGGCCAATAACGTTCAGGTCGCCGTCGTTTCGCTCGCCCGCCCCGACGGCCCGCCGCCAATGCCGCACGACCTGCCGCTCGACCCCGTCGTTCACACGTCGAAAACGAACGCCCTCACGGCCCTCGGCGCGAGTCCGTGGGCGCCGCTCGTCGCGCTCGGCGGGCAGAAGCAAATCCTGCTCTACAACACCGAGACGCTCGAACCGCTCGGCGTGCTGCCTTTCCCCGAAGGCTTCCCAACGATCATCCGTTTCAGCCGCAACGGGCAGCTCCTCCTCACCGGCGGCGGACGCGGCGGCAAATCGGGCAAGGTCGTCATCTGGGACGTGCAGACCGGCGCGCGCATCGCCGCCGTGGGCAATGAGTTTGACCAGGTGCTCGCCGCCGACCTCAGCGCCGACCAGCAATTTGTCGCCCTCGGCGGGCCGGCGAAGCTGGTGAAAATCTACGCGACCAAAGACGGCCGCCTTGTTCACTCGATCAAAAAACACACCGACTGGGTGACCGCGATTTCCTACTCGCCCGACGGCAAGCTCGTCGCCAGCGCGGATCGCAACGGCGGCGTCATCGTGTGGGAGGCCGACAAGGGCAAGGAATACAACGTCCTCGCGGGGCACAAAGGCGCGGTCACCGGGTTGTCGTTTATGACTGGCGTCGTCGCCTCCGCGAGCGAGGACGCGACGATCAAGCTGTGGGATGTGAAAGAGGGCAAAGAGATCAAGAGCTGGGCCGCGCATCCGGGCGGCGTGCAAAGCGTGGCCTTCACCCCCGATGGCCGACTCGCCTCGTGCGGGCGCGATAAGATCGCCAAGGTTTGGGATCAAACCGGCAAGCAGCTCATGGCCAGCGAGGCGTTTGGTGACATCGCCTTGCGCGCCGAGATGGCCGGCGAGCGCGTGATCGCCGGCGACTGGAGCGGTGAGGTGCGCGTGTGGTCGCTGGATGGCAAACGGGTAGGAGAACTGAATCCGAACCCGCCGACCATTGCCGAGCGGCTCGCCGCCGCGACGAAACAGATCGCCGATGCGCAGACGGCAATGCCCGAACTGCAAAAACAGATCGCCGCCGCCGAGGAAAAAATCAAAACCGACAACGCGGGCAACGAGGAAAAACGCAAAGCCGAGATGGCTGCGGCGGAAGCGAAGAAAACGGCGGACATCGCCGCCGCAGAAGCGAAGAAGAAAGAAGCGGTGGCCGCCGTCGAGTCGGCCAAGGTCGCGCCGCAGCAGATGGAGAAGCGCATCGCCGACGGCAACGCCGCGATGGCCGGGTTGCGCGCCACGCGGGATTCCGCCGCGAGTGTGGCGGATGCGGCGGCGAAGATTCTCGCTTTCAAACAAACGCAGAACGCGGTGCCCGCCGAACTTGAGCAGGCGAAGAAGGAAGCCGCCACCCGCATCGCCGCGCGCGATGCCGCACAAAAAATCGTGGATGCGAAGAAGGCAGAGATCGCGCAGGCCGAGTCGGCCATCGCACAAGCGAAAGCGGAGCAGCCCGGGAAGATCGCCGCCGCCGAAAAAGCCGTGCAGGACATCGCCGCACAGGTCGCCGCGCTCCAGCAGGCGCCCGCCGCCGCGCCAGCTGCAGCCGCGGATTCGCCCGCCGCGCAGGAGATCGCAAAGGCGAAGGCCACCATCGCGCAGACTTTGGGAGTCATCGCCGCCGCGCAAGCCGAGCTGGACAAATGGCGCGGCGCGCAAGTGCTGCAAAGCGTCCACAACGCGCGGCAAATGGTCGCCGACAAACAGGCGCTTTACGACGGCCTCGTGCAGGCGGTGAAGGACGCGCCCCTCGCCATCGAGCGCGCTCGCGGCGATCTCGCCGCCGCGGAAAAAACTACCGCCGACGCTCCGGCCAAGATCAAAGAGAAGGAGACGCTTTTCGCCGAGGCCCAACAGGCTGCGGCCGCAAAGAAAGCCACGCTCGATGCCGCACAGGCCGCCGTTACTGAAAAGGAAAAAGCCCTCAAGGCGCTGACCGACGCGCCCAAAACCGCGCCCGCGCCTGCTGCGCCGAACCTCGACGCCCTCGCCAAAAAACTAGCCGATCTCAACGCCGAAAATGTGAAGGTGCGCGCAGAACGCGCGACCAAGACCGCAGGGACGCCTGAGTATGACGCCATCAACGTCAGGGTGCAGGGCATCAAGCCCGAAATCGCCGCCGCCGAAGCCGCGCTCGCCGTCGCTAAAGGCGGCACACCCGCCGCACCCGTTGCCCCCGACCTCAAGCCCGCGCAAGCCGAGATCGCGAAAGCCAAGGAAACCCTCAACGCCGCGAAGGCCGAAGCGAAGCCCGCCGAAGTAAAACTCGCCGCCGCCGAGAAAGCGCTTGCTGCCTTGCGCAAGGAAACGGAGGCCGCCACCCAGCTCGCTGCGAAACTTCGCAAAGAAATTCCTGCCATCGAAAAGACCGCGCTCGCGGCGAAGGCTCAGGCCGAGAAGGACGCCCAGACTGCCGCGCGCGAAGTCGAAGCCGCGAAAGTGGAAGCCGAAAAACGCCGCGCTGCTTACGAGACGCTCAAGGCGGGCGCACCTAAATCTGCCGCGCTCAGCCCGCCCGCCGCGCAGCTTTGAGCGGTTGGATGGAAACGCTCTGCTGGCAATGCGGTCGCGGCAGCCATCGAAAAAAGCTGCCGTCATTCTGAACGCAGCCTTTGGAGGCTTTGCGACAAAGGCGGAGTGAAGAACGCTGACAGAAAATGGGCGGAGGCGGCGGGAGAGAACACGCGCGATAATCCCGGCGGCCTCCGCCCACGGCACTGTCAGCGATCCTTCACTGCGTTTCGCCCCCGCCTGCGCCTGCGGCGAAACTCCGTTCAGGATGACGTCAGGTTTTTTTCCGACCGATGTGCGGAGCAGCGCCACCCGCCGCGGAACCTGACAGGTTCCCCTACAGCCCGCGCCTTCTGCGGCCCGCTACGCCTTCACCATGAAGCCCAGATTGCCCCAGCGCGCCCAGTGGGTGTGCTGCGTCTTGCCCTCCACCGAGACTCCGCCCCAGTCATGCGCGTAGGTCTTCGAGATGAAATCCACGAACGACGCGTTCATGTTCACATCGTGCGAGACGAGCAGCCCGCCGGGCCGCAGCCGCTTCCAGAAGTGTTTGAATTCCCAGTACTGGTGCTTGTAGCGGTGCATCGAGTCGTGCAGGAAAAAGTCGATCTCCCCCGGCCCGAGCTGCTCGCGCATGAAGCCGCGCACATTGCCCGGACTCGGCACAAACGGCCCGCGCAACTCCTCCGGGATCATGCTGCCGATCTGCATCGTGGTGTCGTATTCCACGCCGTAGAGCTTGCCGTCGGTCACGCCCGTATCGTGCATCCCTTTGAGGATGAAAGACGACGCCATGCCGACATTCGCGCCCGTCTCCACGGCGATGCGCGGGCGGAAGGTGCGCACCAGCGCGTAGAGCAGCGAGCAATCCATCTGCCCCATCGAGCTCTTGCTGCCGAGCCGCTCTTTGGCCGCCAGCATTTGCGTCATGAAAGGCCCCGTCTTCATCTCCATGACGGTCTGCATGAGGTTGAACCAGTTTAATTCTTGAGCGGGCATGGGGATTGGGCGGCAGTGCCTAGCAGGGCAGGGCGCGGATAGAAAGCGCGAACTTTCGTCCAAGGTTTGCGGATTTTTTTTGAACCACGGATTTCGCGGATTACACGGATTTTTCCGGCAAGACCGATCCGTGAAATCCGCGTAATCCCCGGTCAACTCACTCCCACGACTGCCCGTAGAGCGCCTTGATTTCCGCGGGGCCGAGCGCGCGGTTATAGACACGCACTTCGTCGATCGCGCCGTCGAAGTTTTGCCACTCGCCCTCGTCCACGCCGCCGATGCTCATCCACATTTTCTCCGTGGGATAATTCACCGTCTCGCCGGTGCGCGCGCGGCCCACGATCTCGCCGTTTACGTAGAGTTTCAGCGCGCCCATCTTCGGCGAGAGTTTTTCGAGCGTGCCGGCGACGAAGTACCAGGTGTCGCGCGCGAGCACCTTCGGCGAGTCCACGGCGACATGCTGATTGAGCATTTTCTCGCCCGTCGGGCCGAGCTTGATCTCGTTATTGAAAACGGTGAACACCGGCTTGCCCGTCACGGAGCGGTCGGTGCGAAATTCGAGCGTGCCGTCCGGGTGGATGTGCAAATCCCACGGGTCGCGGCCGTACTGGCGGTCGCCAAACCACGCGATCTGCGAGCCCCAGATTGGCGCGAGGCTTGAGTATTTCACCCACGCGGTGACGGTCAGCGTTTCTTTCAAATCGAGGTCTGGCGTGGTCGGCAGCGTCACGGAATCCCACGACACCGCGCGTGCGCTCGACGGATTTTTGCGCAACTGCACGGCCTGCCCGCGCACGCCGGTGACGAAGCGTGCGCCGCCGCGCAGCCGGCCATGGTGTCCGCGCCCACTGGCGTCGGCGGCGTCGGCGTGGTCGAAATTCCAGTAGCCCACGAGGCCGTCCTCGGGCACCGGAGGGATCACCGCGCCGACGGCGGGCGCCACCGCGCCGGGATATTTTTCCGGCGGCGCGGGCGTGGCGGCCGGCGTGGGTTTGGTCTGGACCAGTGAAGTTTTGAGGGCCGGCGTGAGCGTGATGTTCCCGCGGCGCGCGACCTGCTGGAGGCCTTTGCTGAGCGGGTTCTCCGGGCTCAGCGGATCGCCGAGCACGCGCGCGAGTTTCAGCAGCGCCTCAGGGTTCGGCGCGCCCTCGGTCACGGCGGGATAAAGCACCACGCCGTACACTTTCACGTCGCCCGAGACGCGCCGGAGCACGATTTTTTCGGCGGTAGGATATTTGCGCAGCGGGATGATGAAAGTGTCCGTCACCGCCTCCTTGCCGACCTCGACGAGATTGCCGAAGAGGTCCACCTCGACCACGCGCCCTTGCCCATCGAAAAGCTGCACGGCGATGTCCGCCGTCTCGCCTGCGTCGAAAAGAATCGTCGCCACGAGATCCTCATTCATCTGCCGTCGGTCGATGCCGATCGACACCCGGCCCACGCCCGTCGCCTCCGCCGCACCGGCCTGCCAGCATCGCGGCTCCGCAGTGAAGCGACCGCCGTGCTGCTCCACCTGCGCCACCCACGCCGGCACTTCCGCCGCCGCCAGCGCGCCCACCTTTTCCAACTCCGGCCCGAAACTCAGCTCCGCCACCTCCGGCTGTACCGGAGCGGCAAAAACTGACAGCCGCAGTGCGGCGCACACGATGAAACCAGCGAGCAATGGGGATGGACGCATAAGGGTGAGCCGAGTGTCGTGAGAATCGCGTCCAGGGCAACCGTCCATTTTGCCATTGCAGCCCGCGCCCGTGGCGGTAAAGCAGGCGCTTCGGAAATGCCGCACACGCCGGTGTGGTGAAATGGCAGACACAACGGACTTAAAATCCGTTGGCGCGAAAGCGCCGTGCGGGTTCGAGTCCCGCCACCGGCAGCGGCGCGACTGCACGCGGAAAAGTCCGCGGGCTTAGCTGAATGAAAGGTTTTTCACCTCGGCGGCGGAGGCGGCGTTCAGCACGTCGATGATGCGCTCGTGCCGGGTCTCGGGATGCGGGCGGATGATGACGGGATCTTCGCCGCCGAACTGCAGGATGGCATTCTTCAGCCAGTCGCGCAGGGCGGTGAGATTTTTGTCCGCCGGGGTGCCGAAGGACTGGTTGTTCATGGTCACCTGGCCTTCGGCGGAGATGTCGATGAGGATGGGGGTTTTCTGCGTCGAGCCGGGCACGGCTGGCGCGCCGCTGGGAAGGGAGATGTTCAGCTCTTTCTCGTTCACCTGCTGGCCGGCGCTGGCCATGAAAAAGAGCATGAGCACGAATACGACATCAACCATCGGGGCGATTTGAAAACCCATGTCGCCATCTTCGGAGCTTACGGAGCCGCCCATATAGTTAGGAGTTCATTGAGGGTTGAAAAATTGTGGCCGGCGATGGCTAGGGAGCGGGCTCCGCCGGGGCATTGTCGTCCTTATCGACGACGGAGAAAGTCACTTTGCCCACGCCCGCTTTGCCGGCGGCGACCATGACGGAGCGCAGGAATTCGTAGCGCACATTGCGATCCGCGCGGATGACGACGCGGGTCTGGGGATTCTGCTGGACGGCATTGGCGAGCAGTCCGGCAATTTGGTCGGCGCGGTCGTATTTCAATTCGGAGACTTCGATGAGGCCGGCGTTGTTGATCGCATTCCACAGCACGTTGACCATGACCTCGCCTTGGGGCTTGTCCCTTTTTTTCGCATCCTTCGCCACGGGCAAAACGACGCCTTGGCTGACCTGGAGAACTTCCGACGTGCTGATCGACATGAAGAAGACGAGCAGCACGAGCAGGATGTCGATCATCGGAGCGATCTGAAACTCCGGGTCCTCCTCGGGGACGAGACGCGTCTGCTTTTTCGCGTCTTTGGAATGGGAGGCGTGGTGAGCCATCGCGCGGGGAGACTTAGGCCGACCAGTCGAGGGTGGCAGCGCAGTGCGGGCAGGGGTTCACACCGGGCGTGACGGCGCCGTTGCAGACGGGGCAGGCGGTGGTGAGAGCCATGGAAACTTTGCGCACGCCGCTGGCGAAGCCGGGCATGGGTGCGCCAGCGTCGAAGTTTTCGCCGATCTGGACGCCGGCGAGTTCATCATAGGGGACGTCGAGGATGAGGGTGTTCACGATGTCGTCCGCGTGGACGATGCACATCTGCGAGACGTTGCGGAAGATGTAGTAGGAGACGAAGGCGGGGATGGCGATGAAGAGGCCGCTGGCGGTGGCGAGCAGCACTTCGCCGATTTTGCCGGCGAGCGCACCGGGGTCTTTCATGCCGCTGCTGCCGAGCACAGCAAAGGCCCCCATCATGCCAATGACGGTGCCGAGCAGACCGATCATGGGGCTGACGACGCCGATGACTGAGAGGTAGCTGTTGCGGGTGCGCAGCATGGTGGCCTCGCGCAGGCCGTGTTCGGCGACGGCGTCTTCGACGGCTTCCTTGCCGCGGCCGAGGCGGGTGAGGCCGGCTTTGAGGACGTTGGCGAGGTAGTTCTTATTGGCCGCGCAGGTGGCCCACGCCTCCTGGTAGTTGCCCGCGCCGAGGGTCTGCTGGAGCGCTTGGATGAGCGGCGGCGGGGCCAGCTTGTCCTTCCGCAGGGACATGGCGTTTTGGATGATGAGCGTCACCATGGTCACGGAGGTCCCCACGATGCACAGCCAGATGAGCATGATTAGGACGCCGCCTTCCTTGATGGTCTGGAAGATGTTCTGCGGCTTGTGCGCTTCCGGCACGGCGGCTTCGTCTTGGGCAAAGCCGGTGGCGTAGCCCAGGGCGAGGACGGCGAGGAATATGGCGAGCGGGAGGTAGCGGCGGAGTTTGGTCGGGATCATGGGTGGTTTGGAAAAGGGTGAGGGTTTCAGGGGACGGTGACTTCGGGGTGCTGGGCGCGGAGGGCGTCGGCCCGGTCCTGAGCCACCGCCACCGCGGTGCGATCATGGTAGAAAAGCGTCACCGTGCGCAAATAATCTTGCAGCGCGCCGGCGAGATTTCCCTCGGCCTCCTTCACCTGGCCGCTGACGAGGAAGGCCTGGCTGAAGGCGAGCGCATTGGCCGGCGCGACGGTTTTTTCCTTGAGGGCGGCATCGGTGATCGGCGTGAGCTTTTGCTTCGCCGCGGCGAAATTCTTTTTCGACGCCGCAATGCGGGCCGCGAGCACGTCCGCCTGCGTGCCGCCGGTCGGGTAAGCTTTGGCGAAAGCCGCGTAATCCGCATCCGCCTTGGCCGCGTCGTTCAGCGCGAGGTCGATGTCCACGAGCAGCCCCGAGGCCTGCTGCGCCCACGCCGCGGGCAGGCCGCGAAATTTGTCCGCCACGCTTTTGAACAGCGGCAGTGCCTTCGCGTACTCCTTGGCCTGATACGCCGCGAGCCCCTGCGCCAGCTCCGCCGGCGGAGCCATGCGCACCTCCTGAATCTGCGCCAGCGGCAGCCCTTGGTCGCCAAACTCGGTCCGCACCATGAGCGAGGTTCCGCTGACGCCGATGACCTTCATCCGCTTGCCCTGGCCGCCGATGAAAACATCCGCGTCCTGCTGCGCCATGGCCGCGCCAGCGAGCAGGAAAGCGCACGCGGCGGCAGAAAGGAGTTGCTGAAAATGGGAGGGGAAACGTAGCTTCATCGGCTCGGCGGGCGGCAAGCTAGTGAGCGCTCCCGGTGAACGCAACCCCGAAACTTCTTATCCCATGAATCATCTCATCCGCCGCTATCAGCAGCCCCTGCTGATCGTCTTTACGGTCGTCATCATCATCAGCTTCGTCGGCTTTTTCAATGGCGGCCGCTTCATGGACAAAGGCGGCGGCGAGAGCGCGGGGCAGATGTATGGCCGCAGCGTCACGCAGATCCAGCTCCTCCGCGCGGGCCGCGCCTACGAACTCAGCCGCATCGTGCAAATGAATGACCTCGTGAAGGCGCTCTGCGATCTGCCCGTCCCCGAAGAGATGCTCGGCATGTATCGCGAGCTGCCGCCGAAATACACGGCCGACTTCAACTGGAACCTGCTCGTCCTTCGGCATGAGGCCGAGCGGCTCGGCATCACTTCCACCGTGGCGGAACGCGAGGAGGCCATCCAGAAGATGCCCGTCTTTCAAGGCACGGGCGGCTTCGACAGCGAGCGTTTCAAAATCTTCGCGACCAATGCGCTCTCATCCCGCGGCATGACGGAGGAGGGCTTTGAGGAGCTCGTGGGCGACCAGATCAAGCTGCGCAAAATCCTCGCCCTGCTCGCTGCCACCACCGAGCCTGCGCCGGCCGAGGTGCGCGCCGCTTTCGACCAGTATTACCGCAAGACCGAGGCCTCGGTGGTGCGGCTAAAGCTCGATGACTTTCTCGCCGCCGCGACCGTGCCGGACGAGGATGTGCAGAAGCTTTTCGAAGAGAAAAAATCGCAGATCAAGTCCGCCGAGCTGCGCAAGGTCAAGGTCGCGGCTTTCATCCTCCCGACGACCGACCAGCCGCTCGAAGGCAAAGAGCGCGCCGCGAAGCTCGGCGAACTGGGCCGGGCGGCGGAGGACTTCACCGTCGCGGTGACGGAGAAGGACGCGAAGTTCGACGAAGCCGCGGCCAAGGCCGGCGTCACCGTCGAGGAGACGCCCGAGTTTGCCCCCGGCGCGCCCGCGCCGTCGCTCGCCGCCCCGCCCGCCGTGGTCGCTGCCGCTTTCAAGCTGACCACCAAGGACCCCATCAGCGACGTGCTCACCACGGACCGCGGCTACTACGTCATCCAGCTCACCGGCATCACGCCCGCGCGCCCGCTGACCTTTGACGAAGCCAAGGCGCAGCTCGCCGCGCAGCTCAAGCGCGAGCGCGCCAAGGAGTCGCTCGATCTGAAGGCCGCCGACTTTCACAACAAAATCGCCGCTGACCTCAAGGCCGGCAAAACCTTCGCCGAAGCCGCGCAGGCCGCTGGCGCGACGGTCGAGGCCTTCCCCGGCTTTGCGCAAAGCGAACCCAACACCACGCTCCCCGACGCCCGCGAGGTGATGGGCGCCACGTTCGACCTCAAGGATGGCGAACTCAGCGCCTTCACCCCCACGGCCACCGGCGGCTTCCTCGTGCATGTGGACAAGCGCACGCCCGCCGATGACGCGAAATTTGCCACCGACAAGGCCATGATCACCAAAAGCATGGCCGGCACCACCCGCTCCGCGCTCTTCTCCGAATGGCTGAAGCAGCGCCGCGCCGAAGCCCACATCATGGAGCCGCGCCGCGGCTAGGCGGCGCGCTTTTTCCGGCGAGAAAAAATGGACGTGCCGCCCGAGGCCGCGGAGCTCTACGACGACGCAAACGGCGACCTCGCGCTCGGCGAACGCGCAAGCGCCGGGGAGACATACGCGCGTTGCACCGAGCTGGCCCCGGAGTTCTTCGACGCCTGGCACGCCCTCGGCATGGCGCTGATGAAAACTGGCCGCTTCCCCGAGGCCATCGCCGCCGGTCTCCGCACCGTTGAGCTCCGGCCAAACGACCAACTCGCCTGGTCCAGCCTCTCCCTCTTCTACGTCCGCGCCGGCCAGATCCCCGAAGCCGAGGCCGCCGGCGCGAAGGCAAAAATCCTCGGCTGGGGCGGCAAGATCAAAAAGCCCGCGTGAGCTTTCACCCTGTCCGCTCCGCCGCCCGCATGCTAGCTTCCGCGCCATGTCCGTGAAAGAAACCATCCACCAGTGGGTCGATGCCCTCCCCGACGACTCGCCGGGTCTGCGCGAACTCTACGAGGAAGCGCGGCTCAGCCTCGCCATTGCCGCGGCGGAAAAATCCATTGCAGAAGGCCGCACCTACACCCTTGAGCAAGTGGAGGCCATGATAGAGGAAAAATGGGCGAAGCAGCGTTCGGCGTAGATTTTGCCGCCGACGCTTGGGCCGATCTCGACGAGTTGAGCGAATACTGGATCGGACGCGGCGAAAGCTGGCGCGCAGAAAAATATTCCCGCGATCTCGTCCATCTCGCGCGGACGGAACTTTCCAATCCCATCCGCGCCCGACTGGGCCGCAGCCTGCGCGACCGGGCGTTTCCCCACGCCAGAGAAATTCTTGCCTTTGGCATTTACCGAATCATTTACCGCCTCGACGACGAAACCCAGCGCGTGAAAGTCCTCCGCTTCTGGCATGCCCATCGCCGCGACCCATCCAGCGACGCCTGACCCCTTTCCAATGTCCAAACCCTTCTTCATCACCACCGCCATCGACTACACCAACGGCGCCCCGCACATCGGACACGCCTACGAGAAAGTGCTGGCCGATGTCCTGGCCCGCTATCACCGGCTGAAAGGCGAGGAGGTTTTCTACCTCACCGGCGTCGATCAGCACGGGCAGAAAGTCCAGCAGTCCGCGGAAAAGGCCGGGCTCGCGCCGCAGGAGTATGTGGACGGCATCACGGGAAAATTCACCGCGCTGTGGGCAAAGCTCGACGTGCGCTACAGCGCGTGGGCCGCGACCACCGACCCGCTCCACCAGGAATGTGTCCGCGCCAATCTGCAACGGCTCTGGGACGACGCTGACCCCGCGACCGGCGCGAGCCGCTGGCTCTACAAAAAGACGCAGCGCGGATTCTACAGCGTGCGGCAGGAGCAGTTCCTCACCGACAAGGAGCGCGGCCCCGATGGCGAGTTCGGCCCCGAGTGGCAGCCGGTCGAGGAGCGCGAAGAGGAGAACTTCTACTTCCGTCTCACGCAGGACGCGGCCAACGCCCTGCCCGGCTTCGACCCCAAGCAATGGCTGCTCGACTTCATCGACCGGCGCAGCGCCGCGGGCCAGCCCTTTGTCCTTCCCGATTTCCGCGTCTCCGAACTCCGCAACGCCGTGGAAAAGCTGGAGGGTGACCTCTGCATCTCGCGTCCCGCCTCGCGGCTGAAGTGGGGCATTCCGTTTCCAGAAGGTTTCGGCGCGGGCTTCGTCACCTACGTCTGGTTCGACGCGCTGGTGAACTACATCAGCTTTGTCCCCGGCCACGACCCCCACTACGGCCATCGCACCGCTCCGCCCGACGCCATCGCCTTGTGCCCTTCGCCTTTCGCCTTTTCCGACTGGTGGCCGCCGCTCCACGTCATCGGCAAAGACATCATGATCCCGGCCCACGGCGTCTATTGGCCCGTCATGTTGAAAGCGCTCGGCTTCTCCGACGAAGAGATGCCCACGCTCCTCGTCCACGGCTGGTGGAACATCGCCGGCGCAAAGATGAGCAAGAGCGTCGGCAACATCGTCGATCCCGACGCCCTCGCCGACAAATACGGCCCGGAGGCGCTGCGTTACTATTTGATGAGCGACATCGCCACCGGCAAAGACGCCGACTTCAGCGAGCAGCGCCTTGTGATGAGATACAACACCGACCTAGCTAACAGCCTCGGCAACTTGCTCAACAGGATGCTGAACATGGCGGCGAAGTACCGGGGTGGCTCCTTGAAGAGGCTATCCGACCCCGCCGCCGGATTCGTTCTTCAACCGGACGGGGCGCCGCAAATCGATAGCTTGAGCCCGGAGATTCTAACTGAAGAAATCGCGCATCTCTACCGTGACTTTTTGGACAAACATCTCATCAGCCACTGTCTCGCGAGCGCTCTTTCAATAGCGACTTCTATGAACGGTTACGTTGATAGTTCCGCACCTTGGAAGCTCGCTAAAGATTTTGCCCAAGCCGACCGCCTCGACGCCGTCCTCTATACCCTCGCCGAGTCCCTCCGCATCATCGCCATCCTCATCTCCCCGGTGTTGCCGAAGGCGGCGCAGGGCATCTTCGACCAGCTCAACTGGAAGCTGGACGAGCAGGGGCAGGAGACCCGCTTCCGTTTCGCCGACGCGCACTGGGGCGGCCTGCCCGACGGCCACCTCCTCGGCCAGCCCACGCCCATTTTTCCCCGTATCGAAACGCCCGCCACCTAGCTAGGCAGCCCGAAAGTCCCGCCGATTTCGGTAAGTGCCAGCCGTAAGCAATGCGACCTTGTTGAAATCCTGCGACTTCCCCAGCCTCTGATTCATGCCAAAGCGCACCGGGCTACTTAACCGAAAATTTGCAAAAGTGATCAGCGACTGTAAGTCCTGATCAGCAGTAATATGGAGGGGTGGCAGAGTGGTCTAATGCGCCGGTCTTGAAAACCGGAGAGCCGCAAGGTTCCGTGGGTTCGAATCCCACCCCCTCCGCCACTGGGCGGTGATTGTTGATTGGTGGAATGCGTGCGGCTCGGCTAACCAATGACCGTTCACCTTTCAACCATCCCCGCGCCTTTCCCCGATGCCGCTCACGAAACTGTCGCAGTCCCGCTTTTCCATCCGCCGCAAGGTCTTGCTCGGCTTCGGGCTGGTGCTGGCGATGCTCGGGATCATCGCGTTCATCAGCTACCGGAGCACCCGGGCCTTTATCCAAAACGCGGAATGGGTGCAGCACACCCGCGCGGTCATGGAGATCGAGGAGCGCACGCAGCGGCATCTCATGGAGATGGAGGCGGGGCGGCGCGGGTTCATCATCAATGGCGATGAGCGGATGCTGCGCGGCTATGAGGAGGCGCAGGGGCAGATCATCGAGAGCTTTAACGCGCTGAAGGCTGACACCGCGGACACGCCGCAGCAGACGCTAAAACTCGACCGGCTGCTGCAGCTCATCCAGCGCAGCTTTGCGCTGTCGCATGCGGAGATCGAGGCCCGGCGCTCGCATGGCTTTGAGGAAGGCGCACAACTTTTCACGCAAGGCGAAACCGCGCAGGCCACGCGGGACATCCAGAAGCTGCTCGCCGACTTCGACCGCGAGCAGCAGGCATTGCTGAAAGAGCGTGCGGATTTTGCACGGCTGCTAGGCCGGGCGACGACGGGGACGGTGCTCTTCGGCAGCCTCTTTACGTTCTGCGCGCTCGTCTGGGCCAGCGTGCTGATCCTGCGCGACATCGCCGCGCGCCGCCGCGCCGAGGCCGCGCTGGCCGATGAGCGCAATCTGCTCCGCAGCATCATCGACACGCTGCCTGACCACGTCTTTGTGAAGGACACCGCCGGGCGCTATCTGCTCGACAATGAAGCGCACCGCCTGCTCCTCGCGCACAAGGGCGCCGCGCAGCCGGAGGGCCGCACGGTGTTTGACTACTTCCCGCCGGACGACGCGGCGCGCTACAACGAGGACGACCGGTTTGTCATCGAAACTGGCGAGCGCATCCTGAATCGCGAGGACGCCCTGGCTGGCGCAGATGGGCACGAGCAGTGGCTGCAGACGACGAAGGTGCCGCTGCGCGATGGACGCGGGGCGATCATCGGCTTGGTGGGAATCGCCGCCGATATCACCGAGCGCAAAAGCGCCGAGGAAAGGCTGCGGCGCTTTGCCGCACAGCTCGAGCAGAGCAATGCAGAGCTGCAGAATTTCGCGTCCGTGGCGTCGCACGATCTGCAGGAGCCGCTGCGGAAAATCCAGGCCTTCAGCGGGCGGCTGCGCACGAAATGCGGCGCGGCGCTCGGCGCGCAGGGGCTGGACTATCTCGCGCGCATGGAGGGCGCGGCGCAGCGCATGCAGGTGCTCATCCAGGACCTGCTGAAGCTTTCGCGCGTGACCAGCCGCGCTCTGCCCTTCGAGACCTGCGCGCTCGGCGAGATCGTGTTCGGCGTGGTGTCGGATTTGGAAGTGGCTATCGAGCAGAAAAACGCGCGCGTCGAGGTGGGCGTGCTGCCGGTCGTCATGGGGGACCTCGTGCAGATGCGGCAGCTTTTTCAAAACCTCATCAGCAATGCGCTGAAATTCCAGCGCCCCGGCGAGACGCCCTTCGTGAGCGTGACGGCGAAAGTTTTCATCCCGCCCGAGCGCCTCATCCCCGGCGCGCTGCCCGGCGAGGAGGTATGCGAAATCCGCGTGCGCGACAATGGCATCGGTTTCGACACGCGCTTTGCCGACCAGATTTTCGTGGTCTTTCAGCGCTTGCACACCCGCACCGAATACGAAGGCACCGGCATCGGCCTCGCGGTGTGCCGGAAAATTACTGATAGGCACGGCGGGACCATTGTGGCAAAAAGCGCGGAGGGCGAGGGCGCGACCTTCATCGTCACGCTCCCGCTGAAACAACCCTCTGACGCAGCCCATGAATAGAGACTCCATGCCGATTACCATTCTGATGGCCGATGACGATGCGGATGACCGCCGTCTGACCGAGGAAGCCTTTGAGGAAGGCCGCCTCATCAACGACGTGCGCTACGTCGAGCACGGCGAGGAGCTGATGGACTACCTCCGGAAGCAGGGCAAATACGCCCCGCCCGCCGAGGCCCCGCGCCCCGGCCTCATCCTGCTCGACCTCAATATGCCGCGCAAAGACGGCCGCACCGTGCTCAAGGAAATCAAAGGCGACCCGGAGCTGCGGCAGATTCCCGTCGTCGTGCTGACCACCTCGAAGGCGGACGAGGACATTTACAAAAGCTACGATCTGGGCGTGAACAGCTACATTGTGAAGCCCGTCACCTTCGAGGCGCTGGTGGACATTTTGCAGACGCTGGAAAAGTACTGGTTCGAGATCGTGGAGCTGCCGCCGGAAAAAAAATGACGCTGCCTTTCGGATGCTAACGCCCGCCGAACTCGCCGCCCTCCGCCAGGAGTACGCGCAGCGCGGACTGCGGCGCAGCGAACTCGGTCCCGATCCGTTCGCGCAGTTCAACGCGTGGCTCGCGGAGGCGCAGGCGCGGCAGATCATCGAGCCCAATGCGATGACGCTCGCGACCGTGGACTCCGGCGGCCAGCCGTGGACGCGCACGGTGCTGCTGAAAATCTGCGACGCGCGCGGGTTCACCTTTTTCACCAACTACGACGGGGCCAAAGGACAGCACCTCGCGGGCAACGCGCGCGCGGCTCTGACCTTTTGGTGGGGCGCGCTGGAGCGGCAGGTGAATGTCACCGGCACCGTGGCGAAAACTTCGCGCGAGGAAAGCGACGCCTACTTTCACTCGCGGCCCGCGAGCAGCCAGCTCGGCGCGTGGGCCTCGGCGCAGAGCGCAGTCGTGGCCAGCCGCGCGCAGCTCGAGGCGCAGTTCTCCGCCGCGCTGGAAAAATACGGCGAGACGGAAATCCCGCTGCCGCCGCACTGGGGCGGCTACCGCCTCGCGCCGCACACCATCGAATTCTGGCAGGGCCGCCGCAGCCGTCTGCATGACCGCCTCCGCTACACCCGCCAGCCCGGCGGCGCGTGGACCGTCGAGCGTCTTGCGCCGTAGTCGCGCGGGGCTCGGGTTTTGGTGCCAGGCTCATCCCTGCGGCCTTTCCGGTTGACGCCGCAAGGCTGTCGACTATGCAAGCCGCCCCCAATGAATCCCCTCCGCCTTCTCGTTTTTGCCACGGTGACGATGCTGGCCGGAGGCGCGGCGCAGGCGCAGTGGAATGGCTACGCGGGCGATCCGCAGCACACGGCGCTGTCGTCCGTGCAGTCGCAGCCGCTCAATGGCGTGCGGTGGTCCACGCCGGTGGATGAGTCGGCGGTCACGGAGCCGATCTACATCCACTACGGTTCGCCGATCGTGACCGCGGCCAACACGGTCCTCGTGCCGGTGCGCGCGAGCGGCGGCGGCTATTGCCTCGACGCACACCGGGCGAGCGATGGGGCGCTGCTTTGGGAAACGATGACGGACTATGTGAACACGCCGTCGAACGGAGGCTGGGTGCCGAGTTTCTCGCCCTCGCTCACGCCGTCCGGCGCGCTCTACTACCAGGGCATCGGCGGCACGGTGTGGCGCGTGGACGATCCGAACGCCGGCGCGGTCGCGCCCGTGCAGATGAGCTTTCTGGCCGACTACGCGGCTAACAAGGCGGCCTATGACAGCACAGTTTTCATCAGCACGCCGATCACCGCTGACTGCGCGGGCAACATTTACTTTGGCTACGAAGTCTCCGGCAGCGCGCCGGGCGGGCTGACCAGCGGGATCGCGCGCATCGCGCCGAACGGCGTCGCGACCTACACCTCGGCGGACACCGCCTCGGGCATCGCCGGCGCGACCGCGCTGCGCGTGGGCACCAACAGCGCACCCGCGCTTTCCAACGATGGCTCGACGCTCTACGTGGCGCTGAAGGGCGGCAACTACCTCGCGGCGATCGACACCGCCACGCTCGCCCCGCGGCATCACGCCACGCTCGCCGGCTCGATCAACGATGCGGCCACGTCCTCGCCCACGGTCGGGCCGGACGGCCACGTTTATTTCGGGGTGCTCTACGGCTACCATTTTCGCGGCACGCTCCAGCATTTTTCCGCGGATCTCGCGCAGGCGTTCGCGCCCGCTTCATTTGGCTGGGACATCACGCCGTCCATCGTGCCGGCCGCGCTGGTCCCTTCGTATCTCGGCGCGTCGGACTACCTGCTGATGACGAAATACAACGACTACAAGGAGGCCGGCGGCACCGGCATCAACCGGCTCGCGATCCTCGACCCGAACGACACGCAGACCGATCCCGTGACCGGCCAGACAGTAATGCGCGAAGTGCTGACCATCGCCGGCGTCACGCCCGATCCGGTGCTGCCGCAGGTGCGCGAGTGGTGCCTCAACACCGCCGCGGTCGATCCCTTTTCCAAGTCCATCCTCGTCAATTCCGAAGATGGCACGCTCTACCGCTGGGATCTGACGACGAACACCTTTTCCGAAAGCATCGAGCTGCAGGCCACCGGCGCGCTCGAAGCCTACACGCCCACGGCCATCGGCCCGGACGGAACCGTGTACGCGATCAACAAAGCGATGCTCTTCGCCGTGGGCGTGCCCGAACCGGCCAGCACGCTCCTTTTCGCGTCAGGTGCAGCCGGCCTTCTTGCCCGGCGCCGCCGGGAGCGCGCGGCGTGAGTTTGTTTCCGCGTTCCTTCGCGCCATCACCACTGCCATGAAACATTTGCTCCTTCTCGCTTGCGCTCTCCTGCTGGCAAACCAGCGCGCCGACGCCGCGCCGGCGCCGCTCTTCGACGGAAAATCGCTCGATGGATGGGAAGGCGAGACGGCGAAAACCTGGCGGGTGCGCGACGGGGAGATCGTCGGCGGTTCGCTGGAGGGGAACCCGCGCAATGAGTTTCTCGCGACGAAGAAGAGCTGGCGGAACTTTGTCCTCCGGCTCGAATACAAGCTCATCGGCACCGAGGGCTTTGTGAATGGCGGCGTGCAAATCCGCAGCGTCCGCATCGCCGCTCCGCCGAACGAAATGAGCGGCTACCAGGCCGACATCGGGGCGGGGTATTCGGGGTGTCTTTACGATGAGTCGCGGCGCAACAAAGTGCTCGCGCAGGCCGACAAGGCGCTGATCGCGAAGCTGGAAAAGCCGGGGGACTGGAACGTCTATGAAATCCGCTGCGAAGGCCCGCGCATCCGCCTTTCGCTCAATGGCACGCAGACCGTGGACTTCACCGAGACGGAGCCGGGCATCGCGCTGGAAGGCCTGATCGCGCTGCAGATTCACGGCGG
>JANPHJ010000242.1:0-24589 GCA_031424395.1 Chthoniobacter sp. | reverse complement strand
GCCCGCCAAAACAAAATGCAGTTTCGCCGCGCTAGGCCGGCGGCGGACTGCCGGCTTCGAGCGCCTTTTTCCACTCGTCCGCCAGCTCCTCGACGGTGTGCCCCGTGCGCTTTTTCCACAGCTCCGCGTCGTAGCGCCCTTCGCGCATCGCGGCGTTGAGTTCGCGGATGAGTTCCTTGTCGTACTTCCCGATGACGAAATTGAGGAAGTTCGCCGACACGCGGTAGCTCGCGTCGTAGCGCGCGGTGGCGGCGCGCTTCGGGCTGATCTCGCAGCCCTTCGACTGCGGTTCAAACAGATACCAGCGGATGTAATCCGGGATGCCCTCGACCAGCCAGCCGGGCGGGCGCGTGGCTCCGGGCTGGCGCGCGTGGCCGTACTGCTGGGCCACATGCACGAGCTCATGCACGAGCGAGCCGATGGCTTCGCCTTTGAGCTGCCCGCGGTACCACGACGGTGAGCCTTCGATGCGGTTGCCCATTGTCGCGGCGACGCCTTTGTATTTGTCGGTGAAAGTGATGCTGAAGGTTTTCGGCGCGCTGTAGCCGTCGCTCGGGAGCATTTTGACGATGAGGGGATACCACTTCTGCATCGCTGGGATGAGTTCGCGATGCGCCCAGTCGGTGAGGTCGGGCGACTCGGTGGTTTCGACGGTGAAACGGTAGGCGCCGCCGTTGATGGCGACGGACTCGGTGAGCGGCACGACAGGGGTTTCGACGACGGCGGGCGCGGCGCGGTCGATGATGTCGAGCTCGCTGAAAAAGGTCTGGCCGAACGAATCGGCGGTCTCGGTGGGCGCGATGTCGAAAAGGAAATAACGCGCGGCCCCGAGGCTGCCCGCGGGGTCGGCGATACTGACGCCGTACTGGCCGCCGGGCGCGCCGTCTTTGGGCCGCGTATCCACGTTCGCGAGGAGCCGCCAGCCAGCTTTCGCGGGATCGGCGGGGCGCTTCGGCTGGGCGTTGAAATCGGCGGCTTGGCCATCGCTCGCGTAGAGCCGATAGACCTGCGGGCCGCGCACGTCGCTGTGCCACGAATAGGTATTCACCCGCGCCACGTCGATGACGCTGCCGAGGTCCACGAGCAGCCGCCCGCCCTCAGTGCCGCCGCGAAGAAAGAAGCTGGCGGCGGGCTGGTCGCCGGTGGTGGGCAGCGCACCGTCGTGGAGCTGGTCGAGGTCGCCGCCGTTGCCGTCGCGCTGGCCGTCGAGGAGGGTGAAGGTGGCCTTCGCCGCGGCATCGCCGCGCAGCGGGGCGGGGACGTGGGGAAATTTGAAGCCGGCGGCGGCATTCTCGTTCTCGAGCCGGTCGGCGGTGATCGTGACCGCGGCGCGGGCGAGCGTGGCGAGGCTGAGGGCGAGGATGCAGGGCAGTTTCATAGGCGGGTTTGGGAGGAAGTAGAAAGCGGTCAGCGCGGGGTTTTGCGATACATTTCCAAGCGGCAGTCGAAGCCGCCGAAATCGACGGTCTCGCGGGAGAGCAGGCGCAGTGCGGGCTGGCGGTTTTCGAGGCGCAGCGGGTTGGCAAAGACGAGCCGCCCGCCGGGGCGCAGGACGGCGGCGGCGGTGGCGAAGAGGTCTTCAATGAGGCCGCGCAGATTGGGGATGGGCACGCGCATGCCCATCGGCGGATTGGTGATGATGAGGGACGCCCTTTCCGGCCCGAGGCCGGGGATGGTGGCGAAGTCGCGGAAGTCGGCGCGGGTGAAATTCGCCGGCACCGCGCTAAGACGCGCGGCGGCAAAATTCGCGCGGGTGATGGTGACGGCATCGGCGCTGAGGTCGGTGCCGAAAACTCTGCGCACGCCGCCGAGGAAGGCGCGCTCGATGAGTTCCAAGCCGGAGCCGCAAAATGGATCCCACACGATTTCATTTTCCACGCGCCCCGCGAGCCGCGCCATGCACGCGGCGAGCGGCGGATGCGAGGCGGCCGGCACGTCTTGCTGGCGAAACCACAGGCGCGGGTCGGGCGAAAGGCGCGGACGCAGTTCGGCGGTGCAGCCGCGCCCCGCGGGGTGCAGGTCGATGGCCCACGGGGCGCTGCGCGGGTCGTTGAGCAGCTCGGGGCAGAGGGCGTAGGCGCGGTTGGCGAGGAGTCGCACCGCGCCGCGCTGGTGGCCTTTGGCGATGAAGTCGAGGCGGTAGCGCGGCGCGCCCTCGGTAAAGGTGGCGAAGACGCGGCGCGCGAGGGGCGAGGTGATGGCGGCGGCGAGCTCCTCGCTGGCGTCCGGCCCATCCGCAACTGGCGCGGTGCCGAGCACGAAGCCGACGGAGCCGAAGCAGCGCAGCGCGAAAATGTCGCCGAGCGAAAACGGCGCGACCGGCGTGAGGGCGACGAGGCCGCGGCGCACTTCGGCGACGCGGAATTGCTGGCCGCATTCCTCCACTTCTGCGCGCACGATTTTCTCCAAGCCCGCGCGGCCGCGCAGATGAATCCGCAGGCCGGCGAAATCCGCGAGCGTGCGGTCGAGGCGCACCGCGCTGGGGCTCGCGCTGCGGGCGACGTGGGCCTTGACCTTCTGCTCGGTCTGCGCGCCGACCGCCGCGCCCAAGGTCGCGCTCCCGCCGATCTTATCCAAAGCCTGTCCGAGAAACTTTTTCTCCCTCTCGCTCGCGGTGGTTTCCAGCAGCGCGAGCAGGTCCGTTTCCTCACCCGCGCCCGCGCCGATTTTTGGCAGCGCGGCCATGGCGTAGCGGCGGATTTTTTCCTCGGGATCATGCAGCAGCCCGCGCAGCCACGCCCGCGCGGCGTCCCTTTCCGCCGCCGTGCCGCCTTCGGCAAAGACCACGCCGACCGCGCGGATGAGCGCCACGCTTTCGAACCGTTCGCGCGGCGCGGCGCGGTCGAAGCGCGGCACGTCTTCCTGCCAAAGCTGCGCGCACGAGCGGCGGCGCAAGCGCTGGTAGAGTTCCTTGCCGGGATTGTTTTCGCTTTTCATCGGGGTGCGCAGGTGGTCATGGGTCTGGAAAATTACGCCGGTCCTGTGTTGCGCGGCGATCATCATTGCCGGGGTGTTTGGCCCTTGCCGGTGGGGTGGGGGCTCCTACAGTGCCCGCCCGATGTTACCTGCCCTAGAAGACGCTGCGTGGAAATTTCTCCGCGGACTGCCGCCTGCCACGCAACAGCGCGGCGAGGATTATTTTGCCCGCGGGCTGGTGCGGCGGGTGCGCGAGATTCCGGGCGAGAGCGGCTATCAGGGCGAGGTGCGCGGGACGGAAACGTATCTCACCGAAGTGGTCTTCACGCCGGGCGAGGATGTATGGTACGGGCTGTGCAGTTGCCGGGTGGAGGAGGATTGCAAGCACGCCTATGCGCTGCTGCGGTCGGTGCTGGCCGGGCAGAATAAAGCCGCACCGCCGGCGGCCAGGGAAGCCCCGAAGGCAAAGGCGGCGGCGGCTGGCGAATACGCGCGACGGCTGGCCGCGGCGCTCGGGCGGGAGCTGCTGGTGACGGAGGCGGCGTTTGTCGTGCGGCTCGAAAATCTTTTCCGCCAGACGCGGACGCAGGGCAGTGTGCAGCGGCGCGATCTGGCGGTGCTCGGGCTGAGCAGCGCGGGCGATGGCAGCGAGCGGCTGGAGCTGGGGCCGGGGCTGCCGGAAAACGTGCAGGATTTCTGGCTGCATTTGGTTTTGTGGCTGCGCGAGCAGGGCATCGCCGCGCCGGAATTCATGCTGCCGCTGAGCGATCCCGGGCCGCTGGCGGAGCGCATTGGCAAATGGCGGCGCGGGCGCACGGTGGACCGTTGGAAAAGGCTGCTCGGCAATTTGCAGCCGCGCGCGCTGACGCCGCCGACGGACGTGGGCGACCTGCGGCTGCGGTTTGAAAATGACGCGGCGGCGGTGGAGTGGCAGCGCGCGGGGGCAGAGGAATTCGAGCCGATGAAAGCGGCAAAGTTTGGCGAACTGGGCACGGCGCTGCTGCCGGGCGAGTTCGCGCCGGAGGCGGCGCTACTGCACGCCCTGCTGGCGGCGCGCGCGGAGCTGGGGCTGGGGCCGAAACTGCCGTACGGGGAGGCTGACGCGGCGGCGCTGATCGACCAGCTCGCGCGGCTGCCGTGGCTCGCGGACCGGCTGGTGGACAAGGACGGACGCCCGCTCGCCCGGCCCGCCGAGCCGCTCCGCTGGCAGCTCGCGCCGGCGCAGGATCAGCATGACGACTACCGCCTCCAGCTCGTGCAACCCGGCGGCGCGGCGGTGGGCGAGTGCGCGCTCGTGCTCGCGGGGCAGCCCACGCTTTACCTCACGCCGCACACGCTCTGGGCGGGACCGCCGGTGGATGCCCACGCGCTGAATCCCGCCGCCGAGACGCGCATCCCGGCGCCGGCGCTGGAGACGGTGGATGGCGCGCGTTTTTTGCACAGCCTCGATTTGGAAATGCCGCCGCGGCTGAGCGAGCGCGTGCGCCTCGTGCGGCAGCGGCCGAAGCTGCGCTGCGAGCTGCAGCCGACCTACCCCGGCGCGAGCACGGAGGTCTGCGTGATCGAGGTGCTGGGCGAGGGCGAGGGCGGCGCGGTGCGGCACTTCACGCCGCATGGCTGGATGAAACGCGGGGACGCCGGCGCGCCGGATGGGGAGGCCGACGGACGGCTCATCGCGCACGACGACGCGCTGCTGCACGCGGTGCCCGCGCTGCTCGAAACGCTCGCGCCGAAGTGGGATTTTCACGCGCACCATTGGTTTGTGAAAGTGTCGCGCAAGTTCGCGGACACATTTGTCCCGTGGCTGCGCGCGCTGCCGCGCGATGCGGTCGAGGTCGAGCTGCGCGGCGCGCTGGCGTCGTTCCTAGATGCGCCGCTGGCGGGCACGGTGCGGCTGGACGTGGAGGCGGCGGATGTGGATTGGTTCGACCTGCGCGTAGTGCTGGAAGTTTCCGACCTCGCGCTGACGCCGGACGAGATGAAGGCGCTGCTCGATGCCGGCGGCAAATGGGTGAGGCTCGGCGCCAAAGGCTGGCGGCGGCTGGAGTTCAAGCTGTCCGCCGAAGACGAGGAGCAGCTCTCGCGGCTGGGGCTGAATGCGCGCGAATTTTCCAGCGCCCCGCAGCGCCTGCACGCGCTTCAGCTTGCGGACAAGGCGGCGGCGCGCTTCCTGCCCGGCGCGCAGTACGCGGCGGTGGTGCGGCGTGTGGAGGAGCTGCAGGCGCGGGTGACGCCGGAGATTCCGGCGGGCATTCAGGCCGAGCTGCGGCCGTATCAGCTCGAAGGCTTTCACTTTCTCGCCTACCTCACCGCGAACCGTTTCGGCGGCGTTCTCGCAGATGACATGGGCCTCGGCAAAACGCTGCAAACCCTGACCTGGCTGGTCTGGCTGCGCGCGCAGCCGGATGGCGCAAAAGCGTCGCTCGTCATCTGCCCGAAGAGCGTGACCGACAACTGGCGCGCCGAGGTGGAGCGGTTCGCGCCGGGCCTGCGGGTGCGGGTGTGGCAGCGCACGGACGTGGACAAACTGCCGGGCGCAACCGACAGCGCGGATTTGCACGTCATCAACTACGCGCAGCTCCGCAGCGTCGGCGAGGCGCTGGCGAAGACCGCATTTCTGGCGGTAATTTTGGACGAGGGGCAGTTCATCAAAAACCCCACGTCCATCACCGCGCGGCTGGCCATCGGCCTGCGCGCGGGACACCGGCTGGTGCTGACCGGCACGCCTATTGAAAACCGGCTGCTCGACCTCTGGAGCCTCATGGCTTTTGCGATGCCCGGCGCGCTCGGGCCGCGCGCGGAATTTGCCCGGCTCTACGACGCCAAGGACGATCCGCACGCGCGCCGCCGGCTCGGCGCCCGGGTGCGTCCGTTCGTGCTGCGCAGGACGAAGTCGCAGGTGGCGAAAGATCTGCCGGACCGCATCGAGGAGGATCTTTTCTGCGAGTTGGAGGGCGAGCAAAAGACGCTCTACCGTGCCGAGCTGAAGCGCGCGCAGGCCATGCTGATGGGCGTGACCACGCAAAAGGAACTGGCGAAAAACCGCTTTCACGTCCTGACCTCGCTGCTGCGGCTGCGGCAGATTTGCTGCGACCCACGGCTCATCAAGCCGGAGTCGAAAGCCGTTGGCGCGAAAGTGGAGGCGCTGGTGGATCAGCTCGAACCGCTGATGGAGGAGGGCCAGAAGGTCTTGGTGTTTTCGCAGTTCGTGGAAATGCTCGGCCTCATCCGTACGACGCTCGCCGAGCGCGGCTGGCCGATTTTTTACCTCGCGGGCGACACGGAAAACCGCGGCGAGCTGGTGCGCGATTTTCAGTCCGCGGAGGGCGCGGCGATCTTCCTGATTTCGCTCAAGGCCGGCGGCTTTGGGCTCAATCTCACGGCGGCGAGCTACGTCGTCCTTTTCGATCCGTGGTGGAATCCGGCGGTGGAAAACCAGGCCATCGACCGCACCCACCGCATCGGGCAGGTGAACAAGGTCATCGCCTACCGGCTGCTGGTGAAGCACAGCGTCGAGGGCAAAATCCGCGCCCTGCAAAAGACCAAGCGCGCGCTGGCGGATGACGTGCTCGGCGAGGAGCAGTTTGCGCAAAGCCTGACGCTCGATGAGCTGCGCGCGGTGTTTGCGGATTAGGCGTTTCGTCAGCACGATTTCCTCGTTTGCATTTCCCCGCGAGCCGCTATCTTTCCGCCCCTTTTCCAAAAAACCCGCTCCGCACCACCCACACCAACATGAACGTCGTCGTCGAAAACCTGCCCAACTGCATCACCACGCTCCGCATCGAACTCGAAGCCGAGAAGGTCAACAAAGTGTGGGACGCAGTGACGGGTGACTACACGAAATACGCGAAAATTCCCGGCTACCGTGCAGGCAAGGCGCCGAAGTCGGTGATCGAGAAGAAATTCAAAAAGGAAATCCGCGAGGAACTGGAGAAGAAGCTCCTCTCGGAATCGTGCCGCGAGGCCATCTCGGAGAAAAAAATCCGCGTGCTGTCGCTGGCGCAGATCGAGGACGTGGAGTTGGCGGAGGACAAGTCGATGAAGTTCACGGCCACGCTCATCACGCATCCCGATTTCGAGCTGCCGCCGTACCAGGGGCTGGTGGTGCCGATGAAATCGACCGAGGTGACCGACGCGGAGATCGAAGAGTCGCTGGAAAACCTGCGCGACCAGGCGGCGGATTTTGAGGACATCAAGGAAGACCGGGGCGCGCAGATGGACGATTTCATCGTGGTGGACTACCGCGGGACGATCGACGGCAAGCCGGTGCATGAGGTTTTTCCGAAGTCGGGCAAGCCGCTTTCGGGCAATGATGATTTCTGGATTCGCATGACGCCCGAGGCGTTTTTTCCCGGCTACTGCGCGGCGCTCGAAGGCGCTAAGCCGGGCGAGGTCCGGACGTTTGACATCGAAGTGCCGGCGGACTTCCCGGTCGAGGGGATGAGCGGGCAGAAAATCCAGTACGTCGTGACGATGAAGGGCCTCAAAACCAAGGTGCTGCCGGCGTTGGACGACGCTTTCGCCGAGACCGTGGCGACCGGCAAGACACTCGTCGAAGTGCGCGAGATGGCGCGCGAAGAACTCGGCCGCCAGAAGGTCGCCGACGCCGAGGCCAGCAAGCGCAACGCGATCATGGCGCAGCTTCTTGCGCAGGTGGAGTGCGAGCTGCCGGTGGACATGGTGCGCACGCAGACCCGCCGCATCCTTTCCGACATCGTGCGCGAGAACCAGTCCCGCGGCGTCGCCGACGAGGTGCTGAAGGAGAACGAGCAGCAGATTCTCGGCACCGCGGCGCAGAATGCGCGGGAGCAGTTGAAGGGCACCTTCATTCTGCTGCGCATCGCCGAAATCGAAGGCATCAAGCCGACGCAGCAGGAGTTTAACATCCGCATCGCGCAGCTCGCGCAGCGGTATGAAATGAAGCCCGCGAAGCTCCTCAAAGAACTCGAAAAGCGCAACGCGCTCGACCAGATCACCGAAGAAATTCTGACGGCCAAGGTGCTTGAATTCCTCGCCTCGACCGCTAGCGTCACCACGATTCCCGCCGGAGCGCCGCAGCCCGCCTGACCCACCCATTTCCCATGATCATCCAACCTGACCGCCGCATCGCCACCCCACGGAGCAACTACTACATCCCCCGCGTCATTGAGCAGACGCGCAACGGTGAGATCGGCTACGACATTTATTCGCGGCTGCTGAAGGACCGCATCATTTTCCTCGGCACCGCCATCGACGACGATGTGGCCAACGCGGTCATTGCGCAGCTCCTCTTTCTCCAAATGGACGACGGGAAAAAAGACGTGAGCATTTACATCAACTCGCCCGGCGGCTCGGTCACGGCGGGGCTGGCGATTTACGACACGATGCAGTTTATGACTTGCGCCGTGAACACCTACTGCATCGGCATGGCCGCCAGCATGGGTGCGGTGCTGCTGGCCGCGGGCACGAAGGGCAAACGCTTTGCGCTGCCAAATTCGGACATCATGATCCATCAGGTCAGTGGCGGCGCGCAGGGCACGGCGAGCGATGTCGAGCGCACGGTGGAGTTCATGTTCAAGCTCAAGAAGCGCCTCATCCACCTGCTCGCCCAGCACACCGGCAAGACGGACGAGCAGGTGAAATTCGACTCGGATCGCGACTACTATATGAGCGCGGAGGAGGCGAAGGCTTACGGCCTAGTGGACGAGGTCGTGAAGTCGCGCAAGGAGCTGCCCGGCGCGGGGAGCGCCATGCTGGCCGGCGTCCCGGCGGTGGACAAAATCGAAGCGTAAGGGAATTCTTTCACCATGGCCCGAGCGAGTAACCTCACGATGTGCAGCTTCTGCGGGAAGAGTCATGCGGAAGTCCGCAAGCTCATCGCCGGGCCGGGCGTCTATATCTGCGACAGTTGCATCAATGTCTGCAAAGGCATCCTCGACAAGGAGCTGAACGACGATGCGCGCCGCCACTCGACGGCGCTGCGCGTGCCGAAGCCAATGGAAATCCGGCGGCAGCTCGACCAGTTCGTCATCGGCCAGGATCGCGCGAAAAAGACGCTCAGCGTGGCGGTACATAACCACTACAAGCGCCTCCTCCACAATGGCGCGCCCACCGGCAGCGCCGTGCAAATGGATCCGCTCGCCGACGTGGAAATCGACAAGGCCAATGTCCTGCTCATCGGCCCGACCGGCAGCGGCAAGACGCTGCTCGCCCGCACCCTTGCGCGCATTATCGACGTGCCCTTTACCATCGCCGATGCCACCACGCTGACCGAGGCCGGCTATGTCGGCGAGGATGTGGAAAACATCATCCTGCGGCTGCTTCAGGCCAGCGATTACGACGTGAAGCGCGCCGAAATGGGCATCGTTTATATTGACGAAATCGACAAGATCGGCCGCAAGACCGACAACGTCTCCATCACCCGCGACGTAAGCGGCGAAGGCGTGCAGCAGGCACTGCTGAAAATCCTCGAAGGCACTACTTGCAACGTGCCGCCGCAGGGCGGGCGCAAGCATCCGCATCAGGAATACATCCAAGTCAGCACGGACAAGATTCTCTTCATCTGCGGCGGTGCGTTTGTCGGCCTCAACAAGATGATCCAGAAGCGCATGGGCAAAAAGGTGCTCGGCTTTGGCGTCAGCGGGCATGATGCCAATGAGGCCGAAATCCCCACCAGCGAGGCGATCCGTTTCACCGAGCCGGAAGACCTGCTCGCCTTCGGCATGATCCCGGAATTTGTCGGGCGGCTCCCCGTCGTCACCGCACTCGATCAGCTTTCCGAAGACGAACTCGTGATGATCCTCACGGACACGAAGAACGCGATGGTCAAGCAGTTCACCAAACTGCTGGCGATGGAAGGCGTGAACCTCAACGTGACCAAGGACGCCCTCCGCGCCCTCGCCGAGCAGGCGGTCACCAAAGGGACCGGCGCGCGGGCGCTGCGCAGCATGCTCGAGCGCATCATGCTCGACCTCATGTATGAGGTCCCGAGCCGCGAAGACATCTCTGACGTGACGATCAACCGCGCCGTCGTCGAGGGGAAAAAGCCGCCACTCATTCGCAAAAAGCAGGACAAGGACGCGGCGTAGTCCGCCGGGATTTTGCAGACGTTCCGGCCGCCGGGCATTGCGCGACTCAGAACCTGAACCAGACGTTTCCATTACCGTCGACGAAGTTACTCACGATGGCATACAACCGCCCACCGCTGCGTTCGTCATGGAAGTCGCCGTCACCTGCCCGCCGACGACCGCGCGGTGGCCGAACTCTACGCCGAGGTTGGCGTCGCCGAACTTGTTTGCCGGCCTGCCCTGAGCGGGCGTGGACAACCCGGGGTCGCGTGCTAGTTTTCCGGCCATGAAAAAACGGCTGCTGCAAAGTCTCATCGTCGTGCTCGTGGTCTTCAACGTCGCGGTCGGGGTCCGCGTTTACCAGGCCGTCGGCGCGCAGGAAAAGGATGACTCGGGCTACGCAAGCATCGCTGTCTTTGCGCGGGCCATGCAGCTCGTGCGCCAGGATTACGTGGACGAGAAAAAGGTGAGCTACGAGGCGCTCACCCATGCCGCGATGCGGGGGATGCTTGGCGATCTCGATCCGCATTCGCAGTTTATGGAGCCGCGCGATTTCAAAGGGATGCAGGACGACACCAACAGCCGCTTCGGCGGGCTCGGCGTGGTGGTTTCGCAGCGGGAGGGCGCGCTCATCATTGTGACGCCGATGGAGGACACGCCGGGTTTTCGCGCGGGGCTTTTGCCGAATGACCAGATCGTGAAAATCGACGGGCAATCGACGGAGAAGATGGATTTGAACGAGGCCATCAACCTCCTCCGCGGCGAGGCCGGGCAGAAGGTGACGCTGACGATTCTGCGTCCGGCGACGAAGGAGATTAAGGATTTCGCGATGATGCGGGAGAACATCAAGGTCGCGAGCGTGAAGGAGTCGAAAATCCTGCCCCCGGAGCAGGGCGGGGAGTTCAAGATCGGCTACACGCGCATCACGCAGTTCAACGTGCCGACAGCGGAAGACCTCGCGAAGAAGCTCGACGAACTCGAGAAGCAGGGCATGCAGGCGCTGGTGCTCGATCTGCGCTACAACCCGGGCGGTCTGCTGAATTCCGCCGTTGATGTCGCCGGCCTTTTTCTTCCGCCGAAGACGCTCGTCGCTTCCACCGAGGGCCGCGTGGCCTCGCAAAACCGCTCGTATCGCACCGCCGACACCGCCAAGCCGCGCCCGCGCTATCCGATCGCGATTCTGACGAATACCGGCTCGGCGAGCGGTTCGGAAATCGTGGCAGGCGCGCTGAAAGACCTCAACCGCGCGATCTTGGTGGGTGAGACGACCTTTGGCAAAGGCTCGGTGCAAAGCGTCATCCAGCTCCAGGACGGCTCGGCGATGCGGCTGACCACGGCAAAATACTTCACGCCCAGCCACAATGTCATCCATGAGCACGGCGTGACGCCGACCATTCGCGCGACCATGACGCCCGAGCAGGAGCGGATGCTGATGCTCCAGCGCCGCGAGGATTCGATGAGCGAAACGGAGCGCAAGGAGCTGGTGAACTTCCGCGACCCGCAACTCGACCGCGCGGTCGATGCGCTGAAAGGCGTGATGATTTACGCGGAGAAAACGGGTGCGGGCGGGAAGAAGTGATTGGTGGTGGGTGAAAGGTGATTGGTAGAAACGCGATCGCACCTCGCAGCCCCACCTCCGTGCCCAATCAACAATCACCCATCACCAGTCACGCAGCCTGCATCCTCGCGGTCGAAACGTCGTGCGACGAAACGGCGGCGGCGGTGTTGCGCGGCGGGGCGCTGCTGGCGAGCGAAGTGGCCTCGCAGATTGCGCTGCACGCGCAGTACGGCGGCGTGGTGCCGGAGGTGGCTTCACGCAATCACCTGCGCGCGCTGCGCCCGGTTATCACGCGCGCGCTCGCCGCGGCAGGCGTGGAACTGGCGGAGATCGACGCTTTCGCTGCGACGTGCGGGCCGGGGTTGGCGAGTTCGCTGATGATCGGCACGTCCGTGGCCAAGGGGCTCGCAGTGGCGCGGCGCAAACCGTATCTCGCGATCAACCATCTGGAGGGGCACCTGCTCTCGCCGTTTTTCGGCACGGCGGACGGTGTGCGTCCAGCGGTCGCTCTGGTCGTCAGCGGCGGGCACACGCTGCTGGTCGAGATCGAGGCGTTTGGGAAATACCGGCTCCTCGGGCAGACGCAGGACGACGCGGCGGGTGAGGCGTTCGACAAAGTCGGCAAGCTGCTCGGGCTGCCCTATCCCGGCGGGCCGAATGTGAATCGCCTCGCCACGGACGGTGACGCGAGGCGCGTCGATTTCCCGCGCAGCATGCTCCATTCGGACGATTTCGATTTCAGTTTCAGCGGCCTGAAGACCTCCGTGCGTTACCTTCTTCCGAAGCTCGGCGGCATCCGCCTGCCCGATGTGTGCGCGTCATTTCAGGAAGCCGTCGTGGATGTGCTCGTGGCGAAAACCCTGCGCGCCGGCGAGGCCACGGGCCGGCGGGTCATCGCGCTGAGCGGCGGGGTGAGTTGCAATACGCGGCTGCGGGGAAAATTCCGCGCGGCTTGCGGCGCGGGCGGGCTGGAACTGTTCGTCGCCGAGCCCGCGCTTTGCACGGACAACGCGGCGATGATCGGCTACGTGGCTGCGCTCAAGCTTGCGCACGGCGAGACTTCGCCGCTGAGCGTGGACATCGACCCGAACCTGCGGCTCGTGGCGTGAGAGTCCGGGGAGCACACCCGTCCCACGTGTTGGTTTCGGCGTCTCGCCGAAACGAACTTTCGCGGGGTGGGTTCTGCCGCGGCGGAGCCTCTTGCGCAGAGGACGCGCCCACTCGCGCAAGAGCTCCACACCCGCAGACGCACCCCGCAAAGTCCGCGAAGGCGGGGACGCCTTCGCCAACACGCGGGACGCGTGTGTTCCCGGCGATCAGTAGTCGCGCGCTAGCAAATAATCGGCGAGGGCGCGGAGGGTGGCGGCATTTTTACCGAAGGGCTTTAGCGACGCATGCGCGGCGGCGGTGAGGCGGTGGGCTTCGCGGCGGGAGCGCTCCAGGCCGAAGGTGGCGGGGTAGGTGGCTTTGGTCGCGGCGACGTCTTTGCCGGCGGTTTTGCCGAGCTTCTCGGTGGTCTGGGTGACGTCGAGAATGTCGTCGATGACTTGAAAGGCGAGGCCGAGCGCCTGGCCGAAAACGGTGAGCGCGGCAAGGCGGGCGGGCGTGGCATTGGCGCTCATCGCGCCGAGGCGGATGCTGGCGGTGAGGAGCGCGGCGGTCTTGCAGCGGTGGATGTATTTCAAATCCGCGCCGCCGAGTTTTTTGCCCTCGCCCTCAAGGTCGGCGACCTGGCCGCCGATAAGCCACTGGCTGCCGCTCGCGCTCGCGAGTTCGCGGATGAGGGCGGCGGTGGAATAGCGCGGCGCGGGCGCGGCTTGCGCGAGGATTTCAAAGGCGATGGTCAGCAGCCCGTCGCCGGCGAGCACGGCCACGCCTTCGCCGAAGACCTTGTGCGAGGTGGGCCGCCCGCGCCGCAAATCGTCGTCGTCCATGCAGGGGAGGTCGTCGTGGATGAGCGAGTAAGTGTGGATGCACTCGACCGCGCAGGCGGCGGGCGTGGCCGCTGGAAGCCCGCCGCCACAGGCTTCGGCGGCGGTGAGGGTAAGCACGGGGCGAAGGCGTTTGCCGCCGGCGAAGAGCGAGTAGCGCATCGCTTTGTGGATCGTGCAGGGCTTGACCGAAGCGCGCGGGAGGAAGCCGTCGAGGGCGCGGTCGATGAGGGCGGTGCGGGTGGTGAGGTAGCTGGCGAGATTCATGAAAGGTGGGTGCTTAGTGCCGACCGAGCAGGCCGCTCAACCCTTTCCACAGCCCGCCGGACTCGGCGCTGCCGGCACCGGTGCCGTCCTGCCAGGCGGCGATTTCCTGCTGGAGTTTGCGCACCGTGGCGGGGCGGTTGTCGCGGGCAAGGCTGAGGGCTTTCATGGCGGCGGCGGCGAGGGCGTCGGGGAGTTTTTCGCCGGGCCAGTGCGGACACGGCGGCTGTCCGGCAAGGGCGAGGGCGGGCGTTTCGCGGGGGCTGAGCGCCTGGTCGAGCAGCTCGGATTCGGTCTCGCCGGTGATGGGGTCGCGGAGGGTGAGGATGCGGAAAAGGATGCCGCCGAGGGCGTGGATGTCGGTGCGGGTGTCGATGTCCTCGAGCGCGCCCTCGGCCTGCTCGGGCGCGCAGTAGCGGGAAAGCGCGGGGTCGGCGCTGGCCTCGGGCGCGGCCACGCGCGGGGCGGTTTCACCGTCGAGCAGGAGCAGTTTTGCGAGGCCCCAGTTATTGACGAAGACTTCGCCGAACCGGCCCACGGTGATGATCTCCGGGCGGAGGGTGCAGTGGACGACGCCGCGCGAATGCGCGTAGGCCACGGCGTCGGAGATTTTCTGAAAGACGCCGATGAGCGCGGCGAGGCTGGGCGGCGGCGCGTCGGTGGCGCCGCCCGCGGCGAGCGCATCGAGCAGGCCGGCGAGCGAGTCGCCCTCGACGAAGCGGGTCGTGGAAAAGAGCTGGCTCTGCCCGTCGAGGCCGAGGTCGTAAACGGGGAGGATGCCGGGGTGCTGGAGCTGCGCGGCGATCTGCGCTTCGCGGATGAAGCGGAGCACGTGGCCCGGTTTCGCCTGGCTCTCGGGCAGCATGATTTTCATGGCTAGGCTGCGGCCGAGCGAAAGGTCGCGCGCCTCGTGAATAGTGCTGGTGCTGCCCTGCACGATGACTTCGCCGACGGCGTAGCGCGCCGCGCCCAGGAAGTCCGCGGCGAGATACGCGAAGACCGACGCGGGCAGCCCGCCGCGCTGAAACTCGAGGGTCGTGGAGCCGAGCCCGACGTGGCAGCCGAGCGTGACGGGCGTAGGGCCGCGCACGGGTTTGCCGTTGACCTGGGTGCCGTTGGCGCTGCCGAGGTCTTCGAGCAAAAACTCGTCGTCGCCCTCGACGGTGAGCTGTGCATGCCGGGCGGAAACGGAGGGCGCATCGACGACGATCTCATTTTTTCGATCCTGGCCGATGACGTAGCGCCCGCGGCGCAGGACGCAGCGCGCGATGGGGTGGCCGTCCTGGGAGATGAGCGCTTCGAGCGGATGGGTGAAGGAGCTGGGCATGGCGGTGAAAATCAGGCGATCTCGACGGTGTATTTTGCAGAGCCGAGGACGAGGGTCTGGCCACCGGCGAGGGGCGCGGCCTGGCCGGGAGTGAGCGCGCTGCCGCCCAGGGCCAGCCGGGGCGCGGCGTGATTGCGCAGCCAGAAGCAGCCGCGGTGATAGTGAAAGGCGGCGGGGCTTTCCCCGGCGGCGCGGGTGTCCCAGACCGGGCGGCTGCGGGCGTCGACCCCGAAGCCGATCTCGGAGAAGAGCCAGACGCTGTGGCGGATGACGGGCTGGCCATGGCGCGGCTGGCAGACCAAGGCCCCGAGCGGCTCGCGAGGCGAGGCGGCGGCGCTGGGCCAGGCGGCGAGCGGCTCGGCTGGCCACTCGCGCGGGGTGGGGTGGAGCAAAGGTGTGAGCTCGAGAAAGTAGTCGCCGCCGAGCACGGCGAGAGCCCGGTGGTGGAGTGGCGTGGGGTGGTCGGGGGAGAGCAGGTGGCCGTCGAGCAGCGAGCCATTGACGCTCGGCGTGGAGCCATTGCCATCGCGGAGCAGGAGGCGACCATGCACATTTTCGGCGGTGATGTGGATGCGGCTGAGGCGGTCGGTGAGGGCGTTATTGGCCGCGGACTCGGGGACAAATCGGGTGATGAAATCCGCGGACTGGAGGGAGCGCCCGATGGCGAAGTGCGGGCGCGCGATGAGGTGGATGGCGGGTGCGGTGGAATCCTCCGGCGTAAGGAGCAGGGCGAGGCCGGGGGCGGGCGTGCCGAGCAGGGCGGCGGGGATTTCGAGCGGCCGCGGAGCCTTGCGCTTCACGCTGAGCTGTACGCCCGGCGGGACGTCGCTGCCCTGCGCTTTGCGGAGGTCCTGCCAGAGCGCCTGGCAGTCCGGGTGCGGGGCCACGAGGAGGGCGCGGCGCAACACGCCATTGCCCTCCTCCTGGAGCGCGCTGAGCGGGCTGTAGCGCCGGCTGTCGGCCTCGCGCTGGCGGCCGCCGAGCAGCTCGTAGAGCAGTTCCGCGAGGATGCGCGGGGCGCTGACCGTTTCCGTCATGGCGGCGGCGGAGGCGCGCGGGTCCACGATCATGGTGCGGGTGGTGTCGCTCGTGGTGTCGGATAGCAGCGCGCGCACGCTGAAGGGGTTCACTTTCACCGCGAAGGGCGGCCAGTCCGCGATAGGCTGCAGGACGCGCGCCTCGGGCACGGCCGCGGGCTCGAACTGGATGAAGACTTTGCCGAGCAGCGGACGCGGAACGGGGAGGTCGCGGGTGGTGAGGTAGTCGAGTGCGGCGGGCAGCGTGGCGAGCAGGCGAAAGGTGTCGTCGGCGCTCAGCTCGCGGCGGCGGCGGAGGAGGTCGAGAAGGGAGAGGCCGTGAATCCATTCGCGCACCTGCACGCCGGCGGCGGTGTCGAGCGAATCGTGCCGGAGGAGGTGGCGCTGCGGGGTGCACTGCACGCGGCGCACGGCGGTTTCGAGGGCCTGCCGGCCGGGCCCATCGAGGCCGCAGCCGGGGCCGAGCAGCTTGACGGCGACGTCTTCGCCGAGGGCGAGGTCGCGGGCGTGAAAGAGCCGCCCGTCGGTGACGCGGGGCATTTCTTCGAGCAGTTCAAAACGGTCGGCAATCAGGCTGCCGGTCAAGGGTGCGTGGGACATGCGGTGGTGCGGGCGGCACCTTAGCGCACACATTCGGCGCGGAAGAAGCGGGGATTTTCGCCGAGCGAAAGTTCGCGCGGCCAGGGCCTCGGAAGACACGGCGAGGCGGCGGGCGCGGGCGGTGTGCCCACAGCGGCCGGCGGCGTCGCCGCGGGCCGGATCAGGACTTGCGGTGCTCCGCCGTCCCGCCTTTGAGGCTGTCCTTCCAGCCTTCGCCGGATTCGTAAATGGCCTCCTGGACGAAGTGGCGGAAGACCCAGAACATGCACGCTGCGCCAAAGCCGGCGACCATGCTCATGAGGACTTTGTGCGTGAATGTGCTTTGCATCTTGCGTCTGGTTTAAGCACGTCCCTTGCCGCGCTCCGTGCGGAGTTTTTACATCGGCGCCTTGGTGCCCGGCCCGTGGTGCAGGGCCTCGAGATTCAGGCGGAAGCCGGAGGGCGTGTCGTCCTCGGGAGCCATGGATTTTTTCGCGATGTCGAGGGCCTTGCGCATGGCCGGCTTGTTCACGCTGTAGAGCATGGCCGTCTCTTCGGTGATGCGGTTTTCGCGGAAGTGTTTCAGCAGCGACTGCTCAAAGCTGTGCCAGCCGTACTGGAAATTGCTCTCGATGATGTCGTGAAAATCCCGCAGGTCATTTTCGCCCAGCAGAATGGCCTCCCGCGTGCGCAGGCCGCTGCCCATGATCTCCGAGACCATGAGGCGTCCGCCGCCCACCTTTGGCGCGAGCCGCTGGCTGATCACGTAGCGCAGCGTGTCCGCGAGCCGCTGCCGGATCTGCACCTGCTCCTCGTTGCTGAACATGCCGATCACGCGGTTCACCGACTGCGCCGCGCTGATGGTGTGCAGCGTGGAAAAAACGATGTGCCCGGTCTCCGCTGCCGTCAGCGCGATCTCCATGGTCTCGCGGTCGCGGATTTCGCCGACGAGGATCACCTTAGGCGCCTGCCGCAGCGCCGCGCGCAGGCCAGTGGAGAAGTCCGAGAAATCCTTGCCCAGCTCCCGCTGGCTAAAGGTCGCCTTGAGATGCGGGTGCAGAAACTCGATCGGATCCTCCAGCGTCACCATGTGGATTTCCGACTGCTGGTTCAGCTCATTGAGCATCGCCGCGAGCGTCGTGGTCTTGCCGCTGCCGGTCGCGCCGGTGACGAAAACGATGCCGGTCTTTTCCTTGATGATCTCCTTGAAAATGGGCGGCAGTTTCAGTCCGTCGCACGTCGGGATCTGCGTGCTCAGTTTCCGCATCACGATGGCGTGGTTGCCGTTGTTTTTGAAAATGTTCACGCGAAACCGCGCGAGGCCGGCCACCGCGTAGCTGGTGTCGCACGAGCCGTTGTTTTTCAGGTCCGCCGCCAGCCGCTCATTCGTCCCCATCATCTTGAGCGCGATGGCCTCCACATGCGCCGGCAGCAGCGTGGGGCACAGCCCCTCCACATCCACCCCGCGCAGCCGGCCGTACACCTCGATCTGCGGCGGACGCCCGACCACAAAAAGCAGATCCGACACGCCTTCCGCGGCGTTCACCATGGTGGTGATGGCGCTGTCCAGCGAGACGGTCTGCGTCGTCTGCGTGGGCATGGGGCGCAAGACCCTGGCGATATTGGGCCGGACATTGGAATAGGCCGCCGGGGCCGGTGAATCGGGGCGCTGACTGGCTGAGTTGGGTTGGGTTTGCATGCGTTCGCGTTGCCGAGATGAACACGTTGCATGCCACCGGCGAAAATGCCGCGCCCGCAGCGCGCAAAGCATGCGGCTGGAAGCGCGCCGGCACTCTCGCCGAAGTCGCGCCATGGCTGTGATCAACTCCCCGAGGAGATGAAAAAAAGGGGATGTCGGCTGACCCCGGTGCTTCACCCGAATGAGGTAATTGCCCAAAGCCCGTCCATGCCTAACATTCACGACCGCCCGCCGATGAACACCTCCCCATTCCCACTCACCCGCCGCGATGCGCTCAAGCGGGTGGTCGCCCTCTCGCTCGCGCTTTCCTCGCTGGAACTCAGCGGCTTTGGCGCAGCCGGCGCGCGCGGCATCGGCACGGACCCGAATCTTTTGAAAAAAGAAATCCCGTGGGAGCGCGTGCTGACCGCGGAGGAAAAGAAAATCGTCACGGTGCTCGGCGACCTCATCATCCCCGCCGATGAGCACGGCCCGGCGGCGAGCGCGGTGGGCGTGCCGGACTTTATCGACGAATGGGTGAGCGCACCGTACGACGCGCAGCAGAAGGACGGGAAGGTTATCCGCGACGGGCTCGCGTGGCTCGACGCCGAGGCGAAGCGGCGCTTTGGCAAAGGCTTCGCGGACGCTCAGGCGAAGCAGCAGACTGCGCTGCTCGACGACATCGTAGCCGAGGGCACCGCGGCGCGGAAAGCGGCGCACGGCTTTTTCACGAACTTCCGCGACAAGGTGGCCGGCGGCTATTACTCGACGCCCGAGGGTTGGAAAGCCATCGGCTATGTGGGCAACGTGCCGATGCCCGAGTTCCCCGGCCCGCCGCCGGAAGTGCTGAAACACCTCGGCCTCGCCTAACACGCCATGGCTTTCATCAACGCAAGCAAGACGGCCACGCGCTACGACGCCATCGTCATCGGCAGCGGTGCCGCTGGCGGCATGAGCGCCTATGTCCTCGCGCAGGCGGGAATGAAAGTGCTCATGCTCGAAGCCGGGCGGAACTACGACCCCGCGGTCGAGACGCCCATGTTTCAAAGCAACGCTGACGCCCCGCTCCGTGGCGCGGCGACGCCGGAGAAACCGAACGGTTTCTATGACGCGACCATCGGCGGCTGGAAGGTGCCGGACGAGCCTTACGTCGTGCGGCGCAAGGACGGCGCGTGGACCGAGGGGCAGGTCATCGACCGGACGAATTCGCAGCAAGATTTCATGTGGTGGCGGGCGCGGATGCTCGGCGGGCGGACGAACCACTGGGGCCGCGTTTCGCTGCGCCTGGGGCCGTATGATTTCAAACCAAAAAGCCGCGACGGTCTCGGCTTTGACTGGCCGATTTCGTACGAAGATGTCGCGCCGTACTACGACAAGGCCGAGGAACTGATCGGTGTTTTCGGCAGCAAGGAAGGACTCGAGAACGCACCCGATTCGGACTTCTTCCAGCCGCCGCCAAAACCGCGCGGCTACGAACTGCTCGCGCAACGCGCCGCCAGGCAACTCGGCCTCCCGATGGTGCCGTCACGCCTCGCCATTTTGACCCAGCCGCTCAACGGCCGCGCCGCCTGCTTCTACGCGACCAACTGCGGGCGCGGCTGCTCGATCCGCGCGAATTTTCAAAGCACCACCGTCCTCATTCCGCCCGCGCTCGAAACCGGCAACCTCGACATCATCACCGATGCCATGGCCCGCGAAGTCAGCGTGGACGCGGCGGGGAAGGCGACGGGCGTGTCGTTCGTGGACAAGGCCACCGGCAAAGACGTGCAGGTAAAAGCGCGCATCGTCATCCTCGCCGCCAGCGCCTGCGAATCCGCCCGCCTCCTCCTCAACAGCAAGAGCGCGCGCTTCCCCGACGGTCTCGCCAACGGCCACGGCCACGTCGGCCGCTGGCTCACCGACAGCACCGGCAGCGCGCTCAGCGGCCAGATTCCCGCGCTCGAAAACGCGCCCATCGTGAACGAGGACGGCGTTTCCAATCCGCACCTCTACATCCCCTGGTGGCCGCACAAGGCGCAGCTCGCCGGCCAGCTCGGTTTCCCGCGCGGCTACTACACCTGGCCCGGCGGCGGACGCACCATGCCCGACATGGGCACCACCCGTGCCATTCTCGGCAAAGCCGGCAGCGCTTACGGCACAAAGCTCAAGGAAGACGCGCGCCGCTACTACGGGTCCTTCGTCAATTTCGGCGCGCGCGGCGAGATGATCCCGAACGAAAAATCCTTCTGCGAGATCGACCCCGAGAAGCAAGACAAATGGGGCATCCCCGTGCTGCGCTTTCATTTCCAGTGGAGCGACTACGAGCTGAAACAGGTCGTGCATCAGCAGCAGACCTTTGCCGCGCTCATCGAGGGCATGGGCGGAAAAGTGAACGGCGCTCCGCAGCTCGACGGCGCCAAAGCGATCACCGCCGGCGGCTCCGTGAACCACGAAATCGGCACCACCCGCATGAGCGCCCGCGCGGAAGACGGCGTGCTCAACGCCCACTGTCAGGCGTGGGAAGTGCCCAATCTTTTCGTCACCGACGGCGGCCCCTTTGTCTCAAATGCCTACAAGAATCCCACCCTCACCATCCTCGCGCTGGCGTGGCGCGCGTGCGACTACGCGATGGCAGAGATGCGCGCCGGCAACATCGGTTAGCTCAGGGCGGTCTTGCGGCGCGATAATCCGCGGCGCCTATTGCTCCGCCGCTGCCGTCGCGCCGGTGCAACTGCTGCCCGCGCCCGCGGTGCAGGCGAGGCAGTGGATGCCGGTGGCGATGGCGCGCTCGGCGAGATCGTCCGGCGTCACATCCCACAGGAACAGCGGGCGTCCGTTGCGGAACTGCAGGCCGAGCATCTGGTTAAAGTCGCAGTCGTACAGCTCGCCGCGCCAGCCGACGCTGAGCGTGCTGCGGCACATCAGGCCCTCGACGGTCGCGGGGTTGAAGCTGTTCGCGAGGAGTTCGAGGTACGCGTCCCAGTGGCCGTGCGCGCGCAGGTCTTCGGCGAAGCGGGCGATGGGCTGGTTCGTGACCGTATAGAGCGCGTTGAAGACGATGCCGAAATCGCGCCGCAGCGCCTCCTTGAAATCCATCTCCAACTCGGCCTGCGGGCCGGGAAGTTTCGCGCCGAGCGGGTTGAAGACGAGGTTCAGCGGGAGGCGCGTGCCGTAGCCGACGGCGTTCAGTTTGTGCAGCGCGGCGATGCTTTGCGCAAAGACGCCCTCGCCGCGCTGCGTGTCCACATTGTCCGCGGTGTAGCAGGGGAGCGAGGCGATGACTTCGACCTCGTGCTCGGCGAGGTACTCCGGCAGCCACGCGAAAGGTTTCGTCTCAATGATCGTCAGATTGTTCCGGTCGATGACGTGCGCGCCCGCGGCCCGCGCCGTTTCCACGAAGTAGCGAAAGTGCGCGCTCAGCTCCGGCGCTCCGCCGGTGATGTCCACGATCTCCGGCCGGTGCTCCGTGATCCACGCGCCGACGCGATGCGCGTCCTCCGCGTTCATCATCTCGGTGCGCCACGGCGCGGCATCGACGTGGCAGTGGGTGCAGGCCTGATTGCACTTCCGCCCGACATTGATTTGCAGCGTCCGCAGTTTCTCGCGGCGCAGCGTGAGCCCGTGCGCCGAGAGTTTTTCGTCGAAGCGGTTCATCTAGCAGCAGTCCCCGCCGTCGCAGCATTGGCTCGCTTCGGTGGTGGCGTCGTAGTCCTGGCCTTTGGTTTCCTTCGGGTGGCGCAGGCGCATGCCCGAGCAGTCGAAAGGCGGGGCATCTTCCAGCGCCACGGGCGTGCGCGGCTCCACGCACTCGAAGGCGTCGCGATACGGCTCGCGCTGGTAGAGCTGGAAAGTTTTGTCGCAAACCGCGTAGCGCTCGCCGCGCTCGAAGGCGTGGCCGTCATCGTCGAGCACCTTCTTGAACGGCCCCTTGTAAATCACCGCCTGCCCGCGCTCGAAGCACGCGCCCTGTTTGCCTTTGAACGCCTCGATTGTGACGGAGCGAAACTCGATACCCTGCACCGTGCGCCAGGGCTCGGCGTCGCGTTTCAAAATGCGGACGCCGTAAAAGCCCGCGTCCGTGAAGGCGCGCACGAAGCCGCTCTCGGTCAGCGCGCCGCTGATGCAGCCGCTCCACAACTCCGGGTCGTTCTGCATTTCCAGCGGCACTTCTTCATCGCTCACGATGTCGCTGATGACCGCGCGCCCGCCGCGGCGCAGCACGCGGAAAATCTCCTCGAAGAGCTGCCGCTTTGCGCGGCCCTCGACGAGATTGAGCACGCAGTTAGAGACCACCACATCCACGGAATCATCGGCTACCAGCGGCTGCCGCACGCGCAGTTCTTCGGCGAGTTCGCCCGCGCGGAGAAAGGCGTTGGCGTCGGCGATGGGCCGCGCGCGCAACTCTTCGTCGAGCTTTTCCAAATCGAGCGCGAGGTCCTGGATGCGGCCTTTGCGAAATTCCACGTTGGCAAAGCCGATGCGCTCCGCGACCACCGGTGCATTGCGGCGCGCGACTTCGAGCATCGCATCCGTCATGTCCACGCCGATGACGCGGCCCGTCGGCCCCACCACCTGCGCGGCGATGAAGCAGATTTTTCCCGTGCCGCTGCCGAGATCGAGCACCGTCTCTCCGGCGCGCAGATATTTGCTCGGATCGCCGCAGCCGTAGTCGCGCTCGATGACTTCGGCGGGGATGATTTTCAAATACTGCGGATCGTAATCAACCGGGCAGCAGAGGGCAGGTTCGCAACACTCGGCCCCGGAGGCGTAGCGTTCTTTGACGGCGGATTCGACATTGAGTGGGTTCATGGAGCGTGGATGGTTCGTTACTTAAAGCGCGGCGGACGTGTGCAGGGCACGCTTTTTGTCGGGAAAAGACCGCTCACGGTTTCAGCCAGCCGCCAGTGGCCTGCACCGGCGCGAGGCTGCCTTTCTCCGTGACCCACACCGCAAGCGCCCGCGCGCCGCGCAGACTGGCAGCCTCAAAGTCCGCGCTGAAGCCCGCGCCCGCGCCCTGCATCGCGCGGTGGTCGAGGCGGAGCGCGGTAAATTCATGGCGCAGCTTGCGCCCGCTGTTCTCGCCCGCCTTCACGTCGGATTCCACATCGCCGCCGAGCGGCGCGAGCCACACGTCCCACGCCGCGGCCTGCGCCTCGGCAGGCGCAAACTGCGCGGTGATGCGCCTGTCCTTCACCCGCACCGTGAGCACGCCCGGCTGGCCGGCCACGGGCGGCAGCGCGCGGTCGCGCCACTCGCGGCCATTGAGCACGAAGCAGGGCGTGTAAATCTGCCGCGACTTCCAGGCCGTGCCGTAGTCGTTCTGCCGCGCGGTGAAAAGCGGTGAGGCCCAGCGGTCCTTCCAGCCGAGCTGGTCCCAGTAATCGACATGAAACGCGACCGGCACGACCTCGCGCCACAGCCCGGCGTTGGCGCGCAGCCCGCGCAGCCAGTCCTCGGCGGGCGGGCAACTGCTGCACCCCTCCGACGTGTACAGCTCCACGAGATGCGCGCGCCCCGGCGGGCTTTGGAAAGTAACGTCGGAATCTGCCGCGCGGGCGGAGAGGGTGGCAGCGGCGATGAGCAGCGCCGATTGGGGAAAGGTCATGCGGCTGGGAGCGGCCAGCGCGCCGGGATATTCCCGGCGACGCCGTTGGCCAAGCCGGCCGCCTCCAGCGGAACGATGGAGTCCAGCTGCTCCTGACAAATAATCATGCCGCCGGAGTGGCGCCACGCATCCCGTCCGCGGGGGCCAAAACTTTGCGCGAGCGCGGCGAGGCGCGCCGGGGCTTAATGCGATGGGCAGGCGCCTAGCACGAAATTCCCGGCCAGCGCGGGCCTAGGCGGCGTCGCGGCTTCGACCCGCTGATTGAGTGATTGCTCCCCGGATGGCTTGCGCGTAGCACTCGCGCATGCACACCACCCGCAGAACCACGCACCGAGTTTTCTTAGCACTCATCACCCTCCTCGGCCTGCTGGCCCACACCGCCAAGGCCGTGGAAACCTATACTGAAAATCCCGGGTCGGACGGCGACGGCACCATCACCGTCGGCCCCGAATACTCGACCGACAAAGACCTCACCGACCTCGGCAATCCAAAGGGGAAAAGTCGCTCTTGAAGGCGGCCCACTCCCAGGGCTGCAAGGGCAGCGCCTGCAATGCGGGAGCATCCAGATCGGCGAAGGCGCTCGCGCGGCTGCCAGGCAGCTTCTGGAACGGCTTGCTGTTGAGCCTCTGGAGCAATGGCTCGATCGCCTCATTGACGTCGTCCACGCTG
>JANPHJ010000241.1:0-8234 GCA_031424395.1 Chthoniobacter sp. | reverse complement strand
CGACGAAATCCCGGACGCGGCGCGCAAGGCGTTGCAGGATTCGCTCGTCGTGGTGCATGGCGGCATGGCGCAAAACGTGGGGCCGATTTTGGAAATGGTGACGGAGAAATATCTGCTGCGCTCCGCCGCGGAATGGCGCGGACGGCAGGAGGCGCTGGGCTTTCTCGACGAAATCCTCGATGCGCTGCGCGACGGCGACATCGCCCGCGTGGGTGGCGCGACGACGCGCAATTTCGACGGGCCGATTCAGACGATCATCCCGTGGGCTTCGACGCATTACACCGAGCGGCTCATCGAGCAGGTGCGCGCGGAATTCGGCGCGGATTTTTACGGCTTCTGGATGCTTGGCGGGATGAGCGGCGGCGGCATGGGCTTCATGTTTGCGCCCGCGCGCAAAGCGGAGGCGCAGCAGCGGCTCGGCGCGATCATGCGCGCGACGAAGCAGGAACTCGCCGCCTCGCTCCCGTTCGCGATGGAGCCGGTGGTCTATGATTTCCGCATCAATGAAAACGGCACCTTTGCGGACCTCCTCCCCGGCAGCACGGCGCTGATGCCAAAGGGCTACTACCTGCTGCGCGCGCCCGCGCTGCTGCGGCTCGATCCGAAATCGCTCCCCGCGCTGGACCGCGCGGAGCTGGACAAATTCGCCGCCGCCTGCCGCACGCAGCCTGAGCTGCGCGGCGTGGTGCAGGAGCTCTTCGACACGCTGCTCCCACGCGGCCGCGAGGGCCAGGCCGGCGCACAATCGCTGGACGAACTGCTTACGGAAAACGGCTTCGATCCCGAGGCGCACGCGCAAATCCGCGGCGACCTGAAAGCGGGGCGCATCGGCCTCGCGCAAAACCGCCTGCCGGCGAATTCCGTGATCGAAGACGTGCGCGCAGCTGACGTGGTGGATTTCAACGCGCGGGCAAAACATGATGCGCAAACCGCGCGCGGACTCGCCGCTTTGCGCGCGGGCGAAGCCGCGGTTGTCACGCTAGCCGCGGGAGCGGCGTCGCGGTGGACGCAGGGAGCGGGCGTGGTGAAGTCGCTGCATCCGTTCTGCAAAATCGGCGGGCGGCATCGCACTTTTCTCGAAACGCATCTCGCGAAATCGCGCCACAGCGCGCGGGTCGCAGGCACGGCGGTGCCGCACATTTTCACCACGAGCTACCTCACGCACGGGCCGATCTCGGCGATCCTGGCGGCGCGAAAAAACTACGGTTACGACGGGCCGCTGCGGCTCTCGCGCGGCAAGAGCGTGGGGCTGCGCTTCGTGCCGACGGCGCGGGATTTGCGGTTCGCGTGGGAGGAGATGCCGCAGCAGGTGCTCGACGAGCAGCAGCAGAAAGTCCGCGAATCCCTGCGCGCCGCACTGCTGCGCTGGGCGGAGGGCGCGGGCGGGGCCACGGACTATCGCGACAATCTACCGCTGCAATGCCTGCACCCGGTCGGGCACTTTTACGAAATCCCGAATCTGCTCCGCAACGGCACGCTCGCCGCGCTGCTCCGCGAGCGCCCGCAGCTCCGCACGATGCTGTTGCACAATATCGACACGGTGTGCGCTAACCTAGATCCCGCCTTGCTCGGACAGCATCTCGAAAGCGGCGCGACGCTGAGCTTCGAGGTCATCACGCGCCGACTGGAAGACCGCGGCGGCGGGCTGGCGCGGGTGGACGGGCGCGTGCGACTGGTCGAGGGGCTGGCGATGCCGCGCGAGGAATTGGAATTCGGGCTGACCTACTACAACACGCTGACGACGTGGATCGACATCGACGGGCTCCTCGCCGCCTTCGGCCTCACGCGCGGGGAACTCGCCGACGAGGCGCGCGTCACCGGCGCCATCCGCGCGCTCGCGGCGAAGGTGCCAACTTACATCACGCTCAAGGACGTGAAAAAGCGCTGGGGTCACGGGCAGGAGGACATCTTCCCGGTCGCGCAGTTTGAAAAACTGTGGGGCGATCTCACGGCGCTGCCGGAAATCGCGAGCCAGTTCCTCGTGGTGCCGCGGCTCCGCGGGCAGCAGCTCAAGGAACAGGCGCAACTCGACGGCTGGCTGCGCGACGGCTCGGCCGCTTACGTTGAGGCGCTCTGCGATTTCACGTAGCGTAGGATTGGACAAGCGCCGCGCGGACGTTCACGTTCCGCGCCCATGTTCAAACGCTCGACCTCCTCGCCCATCTCCGTCGTCACCGGCGGGGCCGGTTTTCTCGGCTCGCATCTCACCGACCGGTTGCTCGCGGAAGGCCACCGGGTCATCGCCATCGACAACTTTCTCACCGGCTCGACGGCGAACATCGAGCATCTCGCAGGGCACGAAAACTACCGCCTCATCAAGCACGACGTTTCCAATTTCATCTTCCTGCCGGACGACGTGGATTTCATATTCCACTTCGCCTCGCCGGCTTCGCCAATCGACTACCTTGAACATCCGATCCCGACGCTGAAAGTCGGTTCGCTTGGCACGCATAACGCACTCGGGCTGGCCAAAGATAAAGGGGCGGCGTTTCTGCTCGCCAGCACCAGCGAGTGCTACGGCGATCCGCTCGTGCATCCGCAGCGCGAGGACTACTGGGGCAATGTGAACCCCATCGGGCCGCGCGGCGTTTACGATGAGGCCAAGCGCTTCGCGGAGGCGATGACCATGGGCTACCACCGCTTTCACAAGATGAACACGCACATCGTCCGCATCTTCAATACCTACGGCCCGCGGATGCGCCTGCGCGACGGCCGCGTGGTGCCGGCCTTCATCGGCCAAGCGCTGACCGGCGAGCCGCTGACCATCTTTGGCGACGGCTCGCAGACGCGCTCCTTCTGCTACTGCTCGGATCTGATCGACGGCATTTTTCGGCTCTCGCAGTCCGCTTTTCACGAGCCCGTGAACATCGGCAACCCGCGCGAGATGACGATCAAACAGTTCGCCGAGGAGATCATCCGCATCACCGGCACGGCCTCGAAAATAGATTTCCACCCACTGCCGGTGGACGATCCGAAAGTGCGCCAGCCGGACATCACGCGGGCGAAAAGCGTGCTCGGCTGGGAGCCGCGCGTGGACTTTGACGAAGGAATCAGGAAAACGATTGATTACTTCCAAACCCGCATGAAATAAGGATTCGCAGCCTTCCGCGTTTTTTTCCTTCCCAACCCCGGCCAAATCAACAACAAGAACGCCCGTCCCCGCCGCCCCGAAAAATCCTAAGAAAATTCCGCCCATGAAACCGCTCCCCATCTCCGCCTGCCTCCTCCTCGGCTTTGCCCTCCACGCCTCCGCGCAGGTGCCCATTGGGCCCGGTGCGATCAAGCTCGGCAAGGTCAAGCCGGAGATCGTCAAGACGCCGGATTTCACGATCAAATCGGGCCCGGAAAAACGGTCGAAGGTGGGCGAGTGGCTGGAGATCGAAGTGGAATTTGAGACCAAAGCGGAGGAGATCGACGAGATCACGCTGCAGTACACCGTCATGTTTGAAAACAAGCTGCTCGACGGCCAGGTCACGCATGTGAACATCCCCAAGGGCCGGGAGCACTACTCGGTGATGTATATCTCTCCGCGGACTTTGGAAAAACTGACCGGCGGCAAGGCCGTGACCGCAGGGAACGTGCAGAACGTGTGGGTCACTGCCTCGAAACAGGGGCAAACCTTGGATGTGGCGGCGGTCAAGAACGTGGCCATCCCCAACCTGCCGCACCTTCCGGGTATGATTCTGAACAAAATGGAGACGCCATTCGCGCCGCTCTTCTTCGATCGCTACGAAGCCATCCGCACCTCGAAGTAATCGACTGACGCTGGAGCTTCCATGGCCGCACCCACCCGCATCCTCAGCCTCAATCTCGGCAACCAGACCGTAGGGCTAGCCGAATTCAAGACCGGTCAAAACGGAGGCCTCGTCCTCGCGTCCTACCAAACCCGCGAACTGCTCGCTGATCCCGCCGCCGACTCCACCCGCCTCGCCCAGACCAAGCTCGTGCTCGACGAGATGGTGCAGGGCGCCGGCCTAAAGCAGGCCAAGATCAACTACGCCGTCTCCGCGCAGTCCGTCTTCACCCGCTTCGTCAAGCTGCCCTCGGTCGGTGAGGAGCAGGTCGACCAGATCGTCACCTTCGAGGCCCAGCAAAACGTCCCCTACCCCATCGACGAAGTCGTCTGGGATTACCAGCTCGTCGATAGTGGCGATCCCGCGCAGGTCGAGGTCGTCATCGTCGCGGTCAAATCCGACCTGCTTGATGACATCAACACCGCCGTCGAGGATGCCCACCTCCAGACCACCCTCGTCGATGTGGCCCCCATGGCGCTCTACAACGCCTACCGCTACAACTACAGCGACGTGGACGGCTGCTCTCTCATCATCGACATCGGCGCGCGCACCACAAACCTCATCTTCATTGAGCCCAACAAGGTTTTCAGCCGCTCGATCCCCAACGGTGGCAGCGCCATCACACAAGCCATCGCCCGCGACTTCAACGAACCCTTTGGTGCTTCCGAGGAGCGGAAAAAGCGCGACGGTTTCGTCAGCCTCGGCGGAGCCTATGCCGAACCGGAAGACCCCGATGTCGCGCGCGTCTCCAAGATGATCCGCAACTCGATGACCCGCCTGCACGCGGAAATTGCGCGCTCCATCGGCTTCTACCGCTCGCAGCAGAGTGGCACCCCGCCACAGCGCATTTACCTCGCCGGCGGCAGTGTCACCCTGCCCTACATGCGGGAGTTCTTTAACGAGAAATTCCAGCTCCCCGTCGAGTTCTTCAACCCGCTCCGCAACGTCACCGTCGGCAGCGGCCTGAATCTCGATGAAGTCGGCAAGAACGCCCACCGCATGGGCGAACTCGTGGGCCTTGCCCTGCGCGGCACCAGCAACTGCCCGATGGAGCTGAACCTGCGCCCCGTGAGCGTAGTCAAACGCCACCAACTCTCCGAGCGCCGGCCCTACATCATCCTCGCCGGCGTTTGCACCCTGCTCGCCCTCGCCGGCTGGTGGCTCTACTATGACCACGCCGCCGCGGTCACCAATCAGGTCAGCGAAGGCCTCGAACCAAAGGTCAATACGCTCAAAGGTTTCGAGAATCGCATGAACGCTGCGCGGAATGAAATCAAGGCCCAGCAGGACACCGCCGCCCCGCTGCTCGCCGCCGTAGAGGAGCGCGGCTATTGGGTGAAAGTGATCGAGGACATCAATACCCGGCTGCCCAAGGATCTCGTCTGGGTCACTTCCTTTGATGCCAAAAACCCGGCCGTCAAGCCCGACAGCACCGACGCCACCCCAGCTAGTGCCAAAGACAAAAAGAACGCCATCACCGGGCCGGTGCTGATGCTCAAAGGGCTCTGGCTCTTCAACGAACGCCAGGCTCTGGTCTTCGATGACTTCGTTAACAAGCTCATGGAGTCGCCGCACTACGATGTTATCACGTAAAAGGACAAAGGCTTCGTCCGGTCCGTCGAAAACGACTCCGAGTGGGCCTACGAATTCGCCATTCCCCTCGTTTTGAAAAACTCGATTACCCTCCCCACCAGCCGCAAATGAACTGGATCAAAGAGAACAAGTTCCTTACCGGATTCTTCGCCATCATGCTCGTGGGGCTCGGCGTACTCGGGTATTTCCTCTTCAGCGCGATGGGCAGCTTCGACGAAGCCACCACCCGCTACACCGGCCTGGCCGCCGAACTCGGCCGCTTGCAAAGCCTGCCGGTCTCCCCGAGCCAGAAAAACCTCGCCGCGCTCGGCGCGCAAAAAGACGAGGCCGTCAAAGCGATCGCCGCCTTCCAAAGCTCGCTCGCCGCGAAGTCCTTCCCGGTGGAGCCGATGACGCCCGAGCAGTTTCAGGACAAACTCAAGGCGACCAAGAACTCCGTCACGGAAAAGGCGCAGGGCACGCCCCAGTTGCCCGCCAAGTTTTTCCTCGGCTTCGATGTGTACGAAACGCGCCCGCCCGACAAAGACGCCGCGGCCCCCCTCGGACACCAACTCAAGGCCATTGAGTGGATTTTCATGCAATTGATCGAAAGCAAAGTGACCGAAGTGAAATCCATTAAACGCGATCCGCTGCCGGAGGAAAGTGGCAAGGGCCGCAGCAGTGACAAGGCCGACAAGAAAGGCAAGGCGCTCGTCAACAGCCATTCGGTCGAGATAGCCATGCATTGCCAGCAAAAAGCACTCGCCCCGTTCCTCAACGCTCTGGTCAGCCCGAAAGCTCCGCAGTTTTACATCGTGCGAACCATTTCGGTGAAAAGTCAGAGCGAAAAAGGCCCGCAGAAAGTCGTCGCCAACACCCCGCCTCCCCAACCACCCACCCCGCCCGCTGGCACTCCCCCGGCAGGTGCCCCGGCACCACCGGCGCAGCCCCAGGCAGCCTCGACCTATATCGTCGGTGAAGAACAGATCGATGTGACCCTGCAAATCGAAATCGTAGATTTCACCGAACCCACTCCCACCCCTGCGAAATAACTTATGGACTGGATCAAAAAACATTACGACCAGTTCGCGCTCGCCCTGCTCGCGTTCGTCCTGCTGGCACTTTCCGTGATGCTCATCCTGCGCACCCGGGGATTTGGCAGCACTTTTGCCGCCGCCATCGCCACCGCCGTCCCGCGCGACAAAGTGCCGCCAGTTCCCTTGGAGGCCATCGACAAGGCCAAGGACGCTCTCGAACACCCGCCACAATGGATGGAAGGCGACTCCCACGACGACGGTACACCCGCCAGTAAAAAGCGCGGCTCCATCTTCGTCTCCGATCTCTACGTCATCGGCGAGGAAGGCACGCCGAAGAAGCCGGGTGTCGGAGCTATTTATAAAGACACCCTGACCGGCCTCCCCGTTCCGAACATTTGGTTTATGAACAACCGGCTGCCCCTCCTCGATCAGACCGTGCCCTTCCAAGATCCGGACAAAGACGGCTTCAACAATGAGGACGAAGCCCGCGCAAACACCGACCCGAACAACAAGGAATTACATCCGCCCTACTATTCGAAGCTGTTCATCCGGCAGTTCATCAAAGTGCCGTTCCGCCTGCTCTTCAACGCCTACGATGGCGACCCCAAAAAGGACAAACTGGAAAACTTCTCGTTTCAGCTCAACACCATTGACCTTAAGCAGCCGAGCGAATTCCTAAAGATCGGTGAAAAGGTTTCCCGGACGAATTTTCAGCTCAAGAAATTTGAGATCAAGAGCCAGCTCAATCCCAAAACTGAAGAACAGGAAGACGTCTCCGAGCTAACCCTCTACAACGCCGAAACCGATGTCACCGTCGTCCTTATTCTCAACCGCGTTACTGACTCGCCGGACTACTTCATGAAGTTCGTTTACAAATGGCCGAACCCGCCAATCGAATTCACGGTAAAGAAGCTCGGGGAGTTCGTTCTAAAGCCAAATGTGACGGAAAAGTACAAACTCGTTGACAGCAGCGAAGACAAAGCCCTAATACAGCTCCCCGACGGCAAACAGGTCGAAATTCTCCGGGATCCCCGGGATCGAAAATAACGCCTTTCCACCCGTCGCACCCCAGCGCAATCAGGCTGCAACTTGCCCGCCGGTCGCAAATTTTTACCCAATCACTCCCAACCAAACCTACGCACCCATGACCAAACCCCCACTCGCCACCACGATCTCCTCGCTGTTGGTTGCCTCCCTGTTGATCACCCCGACCGTGGCCTTCGCCGCCGGCGGCGTGCAGAGCACCGCGGAACGCGAACGCGGCCGCCGGCAAGCGAACGAAAACCGTGGCGTGGAAATGCTCGAAAATGGTGATCGGGCAATGAAAATCCGGGATTACGAAAAGGCCACGGCTTTCTACAAACAGGCGTGCGACTACATCCCCAACGCCTACCTCACCCAGGCAGCTTACAGCCGGGCGTTGCGCGGCTTTTGTGAAGCAAGCTGCAAACTCGCGGAGCAGCGCATCACCGAAGGCCGCTACGCCGACGCCGAGAACACCCTCCGCATCGTCATCGATGAGCGCTACAATCCGCGCTGCCGGGAAGCCATCCTCATCCTCGCCCATCTCGAGGATCCGACCTACTACAACCGCACCATCGGGCCGCAGTTCCGCGGCAACGTCGAGAAAGTGAAACAGCTCTTCGTCGAGGCCCAGGGCTTCTACGACACCGGCCGGTTCGACTACGCTTTCAAGCGCTGCGAGCAGATTCTCAACATCGACAAATACAATAAGGCAGCCCGGGCGATGGAAGAAAAGATCGACCGCGCCAAGAGCGACTTCCATGTCACCAGCTATAATGAAACCCGCGCCCGCGCAATCGCCCGAACC
>JANPHJ010000240.1:0-15776 GCA_031424395.1 Chthoniobacter sp. | reverse complement strand
CTTATCTACCTTTACTTTGAGTGGAACATTGAACCGGGCCGGGGCCATGAGTAGCCGATGCTCCGCTCACGGGTGGTCTGCGACACACCCATAGTACGTTTTTTGTCCTACCCCCGGCGGCCTTTGAAGGTAAGTTCCGCGATGCCGGATTTGTCGAGTTCGCCGAGACCGAGTTGCACCATTTTGGTGTACTGCGCGAGGGTGGCAGTCGCGAGGGGGAGCTGGAGCTTGGCGGATTTGGCGAGGCTGAGGGCGATGCCGCTGTCTTTGGCGGCGTGGGCGCCGCTGAAATAGCAGGCGTGGTCGCGGTTTTGCATGTCTTCGCCGTCGGTGGCGAGGACGCGGGAGTTGGCGCCGGTCTGGGAAAAAACTTCGCGGATGACGCCGAGGTCGAGCCCGAGCGCGTGGGCGAGGCCGAGGCCTTCGGCGAGGCCGGCGGTGTTGATGTTCATCACCATGTTGACCAGCGCTTTCACCTGCGCGGCCTGGCCGGTGGGGCCGATGTAGCGGAGGTCTTTGGCGAGCTTTTGCAGGACGGGCAGCAGCCGGTCGAAGACCGCTTTTTCACCGCCGCACATAAGGTAAAGGGTGCCCTCGCGCGCCTGGGTGATGGACGAGGCCATGCAGCCTTCGAGCGTGGCGGCGCGCGCCTTTTTCGCGAGCTGCGCGACTTGCACATGGGTCTTCGGCGCGATGGTCGCGCAGTTGATGAAGGTGCGGCCTTTCGCGCCCTGGAGCAGGTTGTCGGCTTTGCCGGTGAAGATTTTCAGCATCGCTTTGTCATCGGTGACGACGGTGATGACGACGTCGCTCAGCGCGGTGACGCGGGCGAGTTTGGTGCAGGCTTCCGCGCCGATTTCCTTGGCGAGTTCGGCGGCGCCTTTGCGGTTCACGTCAAAGACGGCCGTGACCTTGTAGCCGCACTCTGTGAGGCGGCGGGCCATGTTTGCGCCCATGCGGCCGACGCCGACGAATCCGATTTTCTGGGACATGATTTTGGTGAGGAAAAAAGGGCACGCCGCGTGGCCGTGCGGCGTGCCCAGGATTGGGGGTGGCGGTTAGCTCAGGACTTCTTTGTGGAAGCTCGCCCAGTCGTCGAGGTTGTTCAGCTCCACGGCGCCGTGGGGAGCCGAGGCGTCGTCGGGCAGGCCGCAGGCGGCGAGGATGCCCTGGCGGGTGCCGTCGTCGTGGTTGTAGCCGCGGATGTCGCTGTTGTTCTTGGCGATGGTGGCCGCGTCGAGCTTCACGCCCGGCTGCGTTTTGATCCAGGCCTCGAACTGCGTGTAGCTCGGCTTGGTCTTGAGGAATTCGCGGACGGCGGATTCCTGCAGGTTGAGGGCCGCGAGCACCATCGCGTCATAGCCTTTGCCGATGCCGGGATAGTCGGAATGAAGTTTGCCCTGGGTCTCGAGCGAGGCTTTCTGCCAAAGGCGCGGGAGGTGGATGACGCCGAGCGGGCCGGCGGTGCCGGAGCTGATGAGAGGAATGTAGTTGCTCATGGTGAGGTGGTTGTTTTTTGCGGACTGCGTTGTGGGTTGGGCGACCCCGCGCTGGGAGCCAGCGCGGTGGTGTCGCGGCGGGCGGCGTTTTTGGGGAAACGCGGGCGCTTGCGCAACCAAAAACATTTTCCCCCGCGCGGCAGATCAATGCCGCTGCGCGGAAGCGTGGTTCGGAGGGTGCAAACGCCGCCCCCGGGCTACTGCCGCTCCGCGCGTAAAATCACGCCCGCCGCAACCAGCCCGAGCAGGCCGCCGCCGAGCCACACGAGCAGCGGATCAATCGCCAGCAGGCGGAACCCCAACTGCGGCCCGACGATGCCCGCGCCATTCCACGCGAGCGCGAACACGCCCATGTAGCGCCCGCGCATGCGCTCCGGCGCGAGCCGCGAGAGGTGCGCGCTGGCGGTGGGCTGGCTGATCATTTCGCCGATGGTGAAAACGGTCATCGTGACCCACAGCGCGAAGACCGTGTGCGCGACTGCATTCAGCGCAAAGCCGAGGCCGGTGAGCGCGTAGCCGAGCGCCATCACGCAGCGCGCGTCGAAGCGCATCGTCGCCGAAGTCAGCGGCAGCTCGGCGAGCACGATGAGCATGCCGTTCCACCCGAGCAGCAGGCCGTACACGGTCTCCGGCGGGAGGTGCCAGCCGAGCGTGTCGAGCGTGAGCCCGCGGCGGATGATGTGCAGCGAATACGTGGAGCCGAACTGCGCGAAAATCAGCGCGCCGCAAAACGCGGCGAGCCACTGCGCCTGGAAAGCGCGGTCGCTGCGCAGGGCCGTGAGCGCCTCGCTCCACGGCGACCGCCTTGTCAAAGAACGCAGCCCCTGCGGCAGCCACGCGAGGGCGATGCAGCCGTAGAGCGCCGTGGTCAGCGCATCGCCCGCGAAGAGCCAGAACAGCGAGTGGTTCGCCAAAATGCCACCGATGGAGACGCCGAACGCGAAGCCCGCGTTCGCCGCCAGCCGGATCGCCGCGAAGGCGCGCACGCGCTTCGCCGCGGGCACGAGGTCGGTGAGCAGCGCGCTGATGGCCGGGTGGTAGGTGCCGCTGGCCAGGCCCGCGAGCGCGGTGAAAAAGATCACCGCCGGCAGCCCCGAGGCCGCGTAGAGCAGCATGAAAAAAACCGCCGACGCAAACGTGGCGAGCACGATCGTATTGCGCCGCCCGAAATGATCCGCGAGCCAGCCGCCGAGCGTGCCGCCCGCGAGCGAGCCCGCGCAAAACGCGCTCACCGCCCACGCCGCCGCGGTCAGCGTGTGCCCTTGCCGCGTGAGGTAGATGGTGAGAAACGGCCAGACGAAAGTCCCGAAGCGGTTGATGAAAGTGCCCGCGAAAAGGATCCAGAACGTCCGCGGCAAAGCGCGCAGGTCGGCGAAAAGGGAGGCGGGTGCGGCGGGTGCGGACATGCTTTTTTCAGGCGCAGCCGCCGCTAGCCGCGCGGCAGGCCGAGCGCGCGCGGGCAGGAGGGGTGGAGCCGGATGGTGAGTTCGCGCTCGTCGCGGCGCAGGTCGATGGCGCGGAGCAGTTGCAGGGCAAAGAGGATGCGGAAACGCTCGGCGGCGTTGGCGAGGTCGAGCGGGACGCTGTGCAGCGGGAGGCGGCGCTCGCGGGCGAGGCGGTGGAGAAAGGCGGCGGCCTGGCAGACTTCGGGCGCCGTCAGCCGCACGGCCGCGCTGAGCGTGCTCGGAATGGCGAGGGTGATGCGCGGGAGCGCGAGCATAAAATCAGCGGCGATTTCGCCGGGCGATTTGTCGTCGCGCGGCAGGTCATTCGGCGTGAAGTGGCGATCCACCCACGCGTAGCCTACGGAGCACGCGGCGGCGACGGTGAAGACGAGCGCGAAGCCCTGCGGCAACGCCACGCGCGCGGTGCCGACGGCGCTTTGGAAAAAGAGCACCAGCCAGCAGCACACCGCGTAGAGCACCACCCACAGCCCCGCCGCCACGGCGAGGGTCAAAAGGGCGATGGCGGCGACCTGGAGATTGTGCCGCGCGATCTCGCGGCGCAGCGCGCGGGCGGTGCTCTCGACGGTGCCCGCGCGCGGTCCCAGCTCCGGGAGGATGTTTCGCGAAAGCATGGGCAAGGATGCGCGCCGCGGGCCGGGGGCAAGCTGCCCGGCTAGCGGTAGCCGGCGGGGTCGATTTCCACGGCAGCGTAGCCGGCGGCGAACAGGCCGGTTTCGAGTTCGCGCGCGAGTTGCGGGAGGCGCGGCATTTCGTCGGGCGCGATTTGCACGCGGGCGCGCGGCGCGGCGGCATCCCCAGCGATGTGGCGCACGCGGAAGATGCGAAAGCCGAGGCTGCGGACGTGCGCCTCGCCGCGCTCGATCATCGCCAGCGCCTCGGTCGTGACGGGCGTGCCGTGCGGGATGCGGGAGCTGAGGCAGGGCTGCGCAGGCGCATCGGCGGTGGGCAGATTCAGCGCGCGGGACAGCTCGCGGATTTCCGCTTTCGTCAGCCCGGCATCGCGCAGCGGGGCGATTATGGCAAACTCCGCCGCCGCCTGCCGGCCGGGCCGCACCTGCCGCATGTCGTCCGCATTTTCGCCATAGGCGATGGCGCGAAAACCGCGCGCGGGCGCGAGCGCGTCAAGCTTGGTGAAAAGTTCGGCTTTACAGAAATAGCAGCGGTTCGGCGGATTGCTGGCGTAGTCGGGATTGGCGAGTTCATCCGTCCGCACGACCTCGACGGCCGCGCAGATTTTCGCCGCCAGCGCCAGCGCCTCGGCGAGCGCCGCGCGCGGCAGGCTCGGGCTGTCGGCGATCACCCCGAGCACCCGCGAACCCAAGCACGCATGCGCCTCCGCAAGCAGATACGCGCTGTCCACGCCGCCGCTGTAGGCGATGATGAGCGGCGCATTGGCACGAAGCTGGGCGCGGAGTCTGGCGACTTTTTCGTGGGTCATAACGAGTTTGGAAAAGTGTCACGCAAAGGCGCCAACACGCAACGGGGGAAAGGACACGCGCTGATCCTTTGCGTCTTTGAGCCTTTGCGTGAGCCCTTTTCCTAAAGCAGCACGCGGCGGAAAATCTCGTCGAGCGGCAGTTGGAGGCCGATGAAGAATTCGCCGAAGTCGGCATACTGCGCGCTCACGGCGTCGAAGCGCATTTCATAGACGATGCCTTTGAAATTCAGCGGGTCGTGCGCGAGCAGGGTCACGCCCCATTCCCAGTCGTCGAGCCCGGTGGAGCCGGTGATGAGCTGGAGGATTTTGCCGTGCCAGGTGCGGCCGATTTTCGCGTGGCCGAGCATCAGTTTTTTCCGCTCTTCGAACGGCAGCGCGTACCAGTTTTGCCCGGCGGCGCCCCGGCGCTTGCTCATCGGGTAAAAACACATGGCCGGCCAGGGCGGGAGCACGGGGTAGAGGCGGTCCTTCATGTATTTCGCCATGCGCTCGCGGAAGGCAGTGAGCTTTTCCTCATGCTCAGGAGTGCCGGCGGCGAGCCCGTCCTCGGTCACCAGCGACGCGCCGTAGTCGGCTTCGCTGGTGGTGTATTCGCTGCGCTCGGTCATGGAGAGAAAGCTGTAGCTCGGGGTCAGGATGTCCGGGCCGAGGACGAGCGAGAGGCGCTTTTCAAAGGCGTTCGATTGGTGCAGGTCGGCGCACAGCAGCATGAAGCCGAGGTCGGCCTTTGGCGAAACCATGGCGAACGTGAGGAGCTGCGCGCCCTCGGTGGCGCGGATTTCGGCGACGAGTTCGGTCAGCTCGGTCTTGGCGGCGATCTGCTCGGCGTGGTCGAGCAGCGCCCACGCGCTGTGCTCGATTTTGTAAAAAAGGTGCTGCACATGCCAGCCCTCGGCGGAGACGAGGGCGGTGGGAAGTTGGTCGGTCATAGGACGGCGAATGTCGCCAGCGGGCGGGAACGGGTCAACCGCGAAGCCCGGTTTCCGCCAGACACAAAAAGACGTTGCCACCCTGCTTTTCGCCCCTATTTTGGGCGGCTCAAAAACCGACCCGACCTATGGCTGACTTCGCAAACAAATATCCCGAAAACGTTCCTGGCTCCTTCTACGTGGATGACCAGTGCATCGACTGCGACCTCTGCCGCGAGACCGCGCCCGCCAATTTCACCCGCAACGACGACGGCGGCCACAGCTACGTATATAAGCAGCCGGAGAACGATGCCGAGACGGCGCTTTGCAAGGAAGCGATGGAAGGCTGCCCGGTCGAGGCCATCGGCAGCGACGGCCCGGCGTAATCCCGAACCACGAAACCAATTTTGGAAAGCCCTCACCTTCGCCGGTGAGGGTTTTCTTTGTCCACGAACGGCACGCAAGAACGCGAAAATGAGCGGTCCTTTTTCGTGCCTTTTCGTGCTTTTCGTGGACACTTCCCGCCTATGAAACCCGAGCAAATCCGCGCCCGCGTCCTCGCCGATTGGCGCGGGCTGCCGGAGCCGGTGGTGCGTCCCGACCGCGCGGTGGCGGTCGGCGAAGCGGTGCGAAAACTGATGGCCACGCTCGGGCTGAAAGACCGCCTGCGCGCCGACGAGGTGATGAGCGCGTGGCAAGAGGTGGTCGGCGAATTCGTGGCCAAACACTCCGCGCCGCAGCAGCTCAAGGACGGCGTGCTGACCGTGCGCGTGCTACAGCCGACCGTCCACTTCGAGCTCGACCGCTTTTGGAAGCGCGAGATTCTGGCGAAGCTCAAGGAACGCTTCGGCAAGAGCGTGGTGCGCGAGGTGAAATTCCGCGTCGGCTGAACGAATGGCCGACCGCATCCTCATCGACAGCCTGGAGCTTTCCTCCTTCATCGGCGTCCCCGACGAGGAGCGCGCCACCGCGCAGCGGCTGACCGTGAATCTGGTGTTGGAGCCGATCCGCGACTTCACTGCGCTCGGCGACGCCCTCGAAAACACCGTCGATTATTTCCGCGTCTGCGAGGAGGTGAAGGCGCTCAGCCTCGCCCGCCCGCGCCGCCTGCTCGAAACGCTCGCGGAAGACATCGCCGCGCTGCTCCTCGCCCTCTTCGCCCTCCGCGCCGTGGAGGTGGAACTGCGCAAATACATCCTGCCGGACACGGCCTTCGTCGCCGCGGCGCTGCGCCGCGAGGCCGAAGAGGAGGCGCTGGCGAAAGGGATGGCGGAGAAGTCGAAAGGGTTTGTGGAGAAGGGCGCGGAGGGTTACGCCCCGGCGTGAAATCACGAAAGCAATGTTATCTCGTCTTCAACTCGATTCATCCAGGCCCCCTTCGACTCGGAAGCGGAGTTGGAGAGCGTTGTCGTCCAGAATTACGAATACATTTTCGGCCCGTCTTCGATCTATTTGCCGAAGGGGAAGATATCGACGCCAGATGGCGCTGCGACGATCCCGGATGGCTTCGCTTTCGATGTTGCCAAGAAGCAATGGTTCATCGTTGAAGCGGAACTCGCGAAGCACAGCGTCTGGAGCCACATCGCACCGCAGGTCGCGAAACAAATTACTGCCGCACTCAAGGCGGAGTCCAAGAGGTATCTGATCGAACGAATCATCACGTTGGTTCGAGACGACGCGGTGATCCGAAAGAAGTTCGAGGAGGAAGGCATCGAGCCAATCGATATCCGCAAGGTGCTGGATGAAATCCTCTCTACTCAGCCGCTGCTCGGAATGCCGATTGACTCCGTCTCAGCCGATCTACGCGAGTGGGCATCCACTTCGGTGAAACTCGAAACGAAGCTCTGGATCGTTCGCAAGCAGGTTGAACTCGGTAATCCAAAAAACGTCATCTACGAGCTTCCCGAAGAGTATCGCCCCGTCTTTGACAGCCACGAGGAGGAAACTGCCGCGACCGGAGGACTGAAGGCTTACGATGTGACCGTTGCAGATTTACTTCATGCCGGCCTGCTGACAGCGGGCGAACGGGTCTTCATGGGCTACAAGCGAAAGGAAGTAAATGAAGAGCGGAAAACTTACGAAGCGATAATTGAAGATGACGGTTCACTAAGGACTGACAACCAGTCGTTCAGCAGTCCGAGCTACGCGGCGCTCTACATTATTAACAAAGCAGGCAGCCCACGAAAGACAGTCAATGGATGGACTTCATGGCGAACGGAGCCTGGAAAATTTCTCGCGGACCTTCGCGATCACCTCTTGAAAATTCAGGGGTAGCGCCTACTTGCCCGTCATGGTGAAAACACCCGTCCACGCACCACGCGGCGGGTTTTCGCGGAGGGTGGCGCAGCGGGCGAAGAAGACGAGGGCGAGGGCGTCGTCGGGCTGGGCGGCGAGGACTTCCAGCCAGGCGGCTTCGGCGGTGTCGAAGTCGCCCGCGCGGTAGGCGCGCATGGCTTCCTCGTGGCGGGCGAGCCAGGCGGGCTCGGGGGTGGCGGGGTTGCGTTCGCCCAGCACGGTGAAGACTTCGACGGGTTTGGTCTTTCCTTTCACGACGATGAGATCCACGGAGCGCAGGATGAAGGCGTCGCGCACGAGCGGGGCGACGGTTTCGCCGAGGCAGAGGTCGATGCCGTATTCTTTGGTCACGCCCTCGATGCGGGAGCCGAGGTTCACGGCGTCGCCGAGGACGGAGACTTCCATTTTGGCCTCGCAGCCGAGGTTGCCGACGATGGCGTCGCCGTGGTTCACGCCGAAGCCGACGGCCAGTTCGGGCAAGCCGCGCGTTTTCCAGCCGGCGTTCAGGCGGGCGAGGGCGGCACGCATTTCCAGGGCGGTGGTGACGGCGCGGCGGGCGTCGGTTTCCACCCCGGCGGTGACGATGCTGCCCCAGTGCGCCATGACGGCGTCGCCGATGAATTTGTCGAGCGTGCCGTGGTGGGTGAAGACGATGGCGACCATGTCGTTGAAGTATTCGTTGAGCTGGGTGACGAGCGCATTGGGGTCGGCGCTCTCGGTCATGGTGGTGAAGCTGCGGATGTCGGAGAAGAGCACGGTGATGCTGCGGCGCTCGCCGCCCAGGGAACTGAGGAAGGTGGCCGGGTTGTCGAGGATTTCGCGGACGACATCGCGAGAGACGTAGCGCTCGAGGGTGCGGCGGACGCGCTGCTGCTCGCGGCGGTCGAGCGCCTGCTCAAAGACCGTCCAGGTGAGGCCGCTGCCGGCCAGCGCGAGCATGGGGCCGAGGACGATGGGAAGCAGGCCGCTGGAGTTGTAGAGCGTCTGCGCCGCGCCGTAGTAGCCGAGGAAAAGCAGCGCGAGCAGCAGCAGGCGCAGCGGGCGGCTGGCGACGCGCGCGCCGAGCAGCCACGCGGTCAGGCCCATGGCCGCGATGAGCGCGAGGTTTTCCCACAGCTCGGTCTCGTGGACAAAGTCGCTGTTGAGCGCGGCATTGATGGCGCTGAGATGGATGGTCGGTCCGAGCACGGTGCCGAGCGGGGTGGTCAGGCGGTCTTCGGCCTGATTGCCCGCCGCGCCGATGACGACGATCTTGTTTTGGAAAAACCGGCCGCTGTCGTAGGGCGGCGCGGCCCACTGCTTCTCGACGAAGATTTCGTAGAGCGGATGCGGGCGGATTTCCTCGCTGAAGCGGATGCGCACGGGCCGGTGGGTGCGCGGGATGAGGCTGGCGTAACCCGCTTTCTCCAGACCGCGCGCGGCGAGGGCGAAAAGCTCCTCGCGCCCGTCGTCGGCGGGGATGCCGAAAAATTCCGTGAGCGTGGTGCGGTAGATGACGCGGCGGACGATCTTGTCGGGGTCGGCATAGACATTTACAAAGCCAAGCCAGGACGCGCCGGGCGGCGGGCGCAGGGCCGGCGTGGGGACGAGATGGACGGGCTTGTGGGTGGTGGTGCTGCGCTCGGCATTGGGGTCTTCGTCGGCGTCCTTGAGATTGGTGCCGATGACGACGCGGCCCGGCCAGCGGTCGAGGGCTGCGCGGAACGGCTTGTCGCCGAAACGCGGGGCGGGAAACAGCATGTCGAGGACGATGGCTTTGGCCCCGGCCTGCGCGAGGCGGTCGATGAGCAGGGCGTAGATTTCGCGGTTCCAGGGAAAGGGCTCGCGCATGAGCTGGAGGCCGCGCGAGTTGTCGAAGTCGTCGGGGAAGACGGCGAAGGAGGTGTCGAGGGTTTTGGAGGCGTCATCGAGGCCGAGAAAGACGAGGTCGGGGTTTTGCGGCGAGAGGCGGGCGGCGCCGTTGGTGGTCAGCCAGTCGCGGGCGGCCTGCTCGGCGTGGTCAAAGCGCTGTTCGGTGAGATGGAGCGCGGCCACGGCGAACGTCCAGGCGAGGCAGATCACCGTGAGGGTGCGGCGGTGTTTGAGAAGCCCGGGCGACATGCGGGCCATGTGATAGCGGATGGCCTTTGGCGGACAACGCCGGAGTTTTGCCGCCGGAGCCTGATTGCGGCTTGACGCCGTCCGGCCCGCCCGGTTTTCTCCCGCGCATGTCGCACCGCAATTCCACGACGTTCCTCGCGGCGTCCCTCCTCGCCCTCGCCCTGGCCGGAACCGCGCCTGCGGCCGTGCCCTACACGCAGGCCACGGTCACGCGCACCGAAAACCAAGTTAGCTACGGCACCGTGAAAGGCGACCGCAGCGAAACGCGTCCGGCGGCGTCGCAGGACGTGGTGAAGGCGGCGAACTTCCTGCTCAGCGAAACGGAGTCGCGCGCGGAGCTGAAGTACGACGACGGCACGATCGTCCGCATCGGGCAGAACACGATCTTCACCTTTGAGGCCAACAGCCGCACGCTAAACCTCAAGAAAGGCACATTCGTTTTCTTCATCCCGAAAGGGCAGGGCGGCGGCACGATCAAGACGCCAAGTCTGACCGCGGCGATCACCGGCACGGTCGGGAAGGTTTCGGAAAACCTCATCGCCATCCTCGAAGGCGAGGTCGTGCTCAAGCCGTCCGGCCAGATCGTGAAGGCGGGGCAGTTTGCTCGGCGCAACCCCGACGGGACGATAACCATCGGCAACTTTGATCCGCTGAAGGAATTCGACGGCAAGCTGATGACCTTTAACGGCCCGCTGCCGGGCATCCCGGAAAAACTCCTCGGCACGCCGCTGCTCGACCTCAGCGCGCTCGGCTCCATCGAGTCCGCGGAGCGGGTGCTCAATTCGCCCTCGGGCATCGCGCACTTTTTCCCCACGCCCACGCCCACGCCCACGCCGAAGCCCAAACGCAAGGAACCGCCGGTCCCCATCACGCCGGTGCCAGCCCCCTCATCCCCACCCCCGCCGCCCACGTTTCCGTCGCGCGACTCTCCTGGATTCTAGACCCTGAGCCTCCCAACCATGAAAACGCACCTACCCATTTTCGCCGCACTGCTTTTCGCCGGAGCACTCCAGGCGCAGGACGGCAAGACCTACCGCACGCACACCGGCGCGACCGGGGTGCTGCAGCAGAGCAAGCAGGAGATCGAGGACATCGGCGAAATCAACGAGGAGGAGGGCGGCTCGAAGTGGCGGGTCAACGTCTCCGGCCGCGGCCAGTACACGAGCAACGCCATTCTCAGCGGCAGCCACGGGAGCGGCGATTTCCTGTTTCTCCCGACGGTGGAAGTCGGCTATCACACGCCGCTCGGAAAGCATTTCAGCTTCGATCTCGGGACAAAAATCGAGGCGGCGATCCTGGCCGATCACGACCGGCGCAGCTTCATCGGCTACAGCGCCGTGGCCACGCTCGACTACACCTACAAACCCGGCGTGCCGCGCGCCTACGTGAGCGTGGAGCCGTACCGTTACGACGGCTTTGACAGCGGCGAACTTGCGACCCAAGCGGTTGGTTTCACCGGCGGTCTGGACTGGGGCCACGGCTTCAATGCCGGCCGCTCGGTGGTCTTTCTCGGCACGAGCTATTCGTATTACCTCGCCGACCCGAGCGTGGACAGCCGCACGTCGCTTCGCGCGGTGGCGGGCTTCGCGCATCAGATCCGCTCGAATCTCACCGGGCAGGCTTACTACGCTTATCAGTACACCGACTACACGGACTTTGGCCGGCAGGACAACCGCCATGTCCTCGCCGGAAATTTGCTCTATCAATTCCGTGAGCACCTTTTCGGTTCGCTCAATGTGTCGTGGGTCAACAACGAGTCTTCACAGGATCGCGCCAGCTACCAAGGCGTCAGCACCGGGCTCGGGCTGACTTTGCAGTACTAGAAAAAAAGTGCGCGCCCCGGCTGCGTTCGCCAGCCCCATGACCACCGCGAACAAAATCACCATCGCGCGGATTTTGCTGATCCCGCTGTTCGTGATGATGGCCATCTACTACGGGCGCTCCCTGCAGCGCGGCGCGCCGCTGGAATGGCAGCGCTGGACGGCCATCGTCATCTTTGTCGCCGCCGCCGCCAGCGACGGCATCGACGGCTATATCGCGCGCCACTTCAACCAGAAGAGCCAACTCGGCATGGTGCTCGATCCGCTCGCGGACAAAGGGCTGCTGCTCAGCGGCATCATCACGCTCAGCGTGTCGGACTGGGGTTACGAAATCCCCGTGTGGTTTCCGGTGCTGGTGGTCGCGCGCGATATCGTCATCCTCTCGGGCACCCTCACCCTGCATTACCTGAACGGCAGTGTGCGGTTGAAGCCGAGTTGGACCGGCAAATCGGCGACCGCATTGCAGATGGCCGCCATCGCGCTCTGCATGCTCCAGTGGAATTGGTTTGAAAAGTCGCTGGCTATCGGCGGCTGGACCCTGACAGTGGGCGTCCTCGATTTGTCCGTCTGGCTGGCAGGCTTTTTCACGCTCGTCTCCGGCTTCGGCTACGTCATGGGCGGCATCGCGCAGCTCCACGACAAAGGCCACGGCGATCCCAAACCCTGGAACGAACCCTAACGCCATGCCTCGCACCGTCGCCATCGTCGGACGCCCCAATGTGGGCAAGTCCGCACTCTTCAACCGCCTCGCCATGCGGAAAATTTCCATCGTCCACGACCAGCCCGGTGTGACCCGCGACCGCATCACCGCCAAGTGCAAGCTGGGCAAAACGCCTTTCGACATCATCGACACCGGCGGCATCGGCGGGGATGTGGATGCGAGCTTCACCGACCAGGTGCATGCGGAAGTCGAGATCGCCCTCGCGGCGAGCGATCTGCTGCTGTTCGTGGTCGACGGGCAGGACGGCATCACGCCGGTCGATTTGGAACTCGCGAAGCGTCTCCGCCGCATCGAGAAGCCGCTCATCCTCGTGGTCAACAAGATCGACCACGACAAGCACAGCAACGCGCCCGCGGAATTTTCGCGTCTCGGTTTTCCCACGCAAATCGCCATCAGCGCGGAGCACAATCGTGGGATTGGCGAACTCGTCGCCGCCGTCGAGCGCGGCCTGCCCGCCGAGGTCGAATCCTTTTTCCCGCCCGCCGCAAACGCCAACGAGACGCCGATCAAAATCGCCATCGTCGGCCGCCCGAACGTCGGCAAATCCTCGCTCACCAACGCCATCCTCCACGACGACCGCACGCTCGTTTCGCCGATCAGCGGCACCACGCGCGACGCCATCGACATCCCCTACGACCGCCACGGCAACCGCTACGTGCTCATCGACACCGCCGGCATCCGCCCGCGCGGCAAAGTGGACAACGTCGTCGAGGTCTTCAGCGTCATGCGCGCCGAGTCGAGCATCCGCCGCTCGGACCTGTGCCTGCTCGTCATCGACGCCACCATGGGCGTGACGGCGCAGGACAAAAAGATCGCCGGGATCATTCAGGAGGCGAAAAAACCGTGCGTCGTCGCGGTGAACAAATGGGATCTCATCAAGGATCAGACCGCCGACAAGGACGCGCTCAACGCCGTGCTCGACCGGATGCGCGCCGAGCTGTTCTTCGTCGATTACGCGCCCACTCTGCTCGTCTCGGCGAAGACCGGCGCGGAGCTGACGCGGCTTTTCAAAACCATCGAGCGCGTGAAAACGGAAGCCCACGAGCGCATCGGCACCGGCGTGCTGAACCGCCTGATGGAAACCATCATGACCCAGCACCCGCCCGGCGTCCGCAGCGGCAAACGCTTCAAAATCCTCTTCGCCACCCAGCCCGAACAGGAGACCCGCTGGCCCATCCCCACACCCGAGATCGTCCTTTTCGTGAACGACGAAAAGCTGCTCGACAAGACCTACCGCCGTTTCCTCGAAACGCGCATCCGCGAAAAGCGGCCGTACACCGGGTTGCCGCTGCTCTTCCACTTCCGGCCCCGCGAGGCGCGCGACAAGGAGAACCAGACGCGTGGGCAGAAGTTCGGCGGGCATCCCGAGACCGGCGGGAAAAAAATACCCCGCGGCCCGCGCCCGAAGCACGGGACCGGCAAGGCGGCGAAACCCCGCGCCCGGCTCGGCGGCTGACGGAGCGCACCGCGCTGCGGCTCAGATGAACTCGTTGATCAGATTCTCCAAAAACTCCTGACGCCCGCTCTGGCAGGCTGCGGCCTCGCCTTTCTCCAGCATGAGTTTTTCGAGGGAGCGGAAATTTTCCTTCCCCGCCTCGATGCTCGCGCCCACGCCGCTGTCCCACGAGACGTAGCGGTTTTTCACGAACTCCGCGAGGCGGCCGTCGGCGCGGATGGCGGCGGCGATTTTCAGGCCGCGGGCAAAGGCGTCCATGCCGCCGATGTGGGCGTGGATAAGGTCCACGGGGTCGATGCTCTCGCGGCGGACCTTGGCGTCGAAGTTCACGCCGCCGGTGGTCAGGCCGCCGTATTTCAGCACGGTGAGCATGCACTGCGTGGTGAGGTAAATGTCGGTCGGGAACTGGTCGGTGTCCCAGCCGAGGAGCAGGTCGCCGGTGTTGGCGTCGAGCGAGCCGAGCGCGCCGGCGGCTCCGGCGACTTCCATTTCGTGCTGCATGGAGTGGCCGGCGAGGGTGGCGTGGTTCGTTTCGAGGTTTAGCTTCAGGTAGGGCAGGAGGCCGTATTCGCGGAGGAAATTCAGGCACGCTGCCGCGTCACTGTCGTACTGGTGCTTGGTCGGCTCCTTCGGTTTTGGCTCGATGTAAAACTGGCCTTTGAAACCGATCTCCTTCGCGTAATCCACGGCCATGTGGAGGAACTTCGCGAGGTGGTCGAGTTCGCGCTTCATGTCCGTATTCCACAGCGACGAGTAGCCCTCGCGTCCGCCCCAGAAAGTGTAGCCCTCGCCGCCGAGCGCGTGCGTCACTTCCATCGCCTTTTTCACCTGCGCCGCGCCGAAGGCAAACGCGTCTGCATTGCAGCTCGTGGCCGCGCCGTGCATGTAACGGGCATGGGCGAAAAGCTGCGAAGTGCCCCACAGGAGCTTGATCCCGGTGCGCTGCTGCTGCGCTTTCAGGAGTGCGGCGATGGTGTCGAGCCACTCGTTCGACTCGCGCAAAGTCTGACCGTGGGGGGCCACGTCGCGGTCGTGAAAGGCGTAGTACGGCATGCCGAGTTTCTCCGCGATTTCGAAGAACGCCGGCACCCGCGCCTTGGCGAGTTCGATGCCGGTTTTGCCCCCGTCCCACGGGCGGATCGCGGTCGGCCCGCCAAACATGTCCGCGCCCTGCCCACACATCGTATGCCAATAGACGATCGAGAAGCGCAAGTGCTCGGTCATGCTCTTGCCCTCAATGATTTCGCCCGCGTTGTAGTGCTTGAACGAGAGCGCGTTTTTCGACTTCGGGCCTTCGTAGGCAATGCGGGCGATGGTGGGAAAGAATTCGGACATGGTGGGTGGGCTTGGGTTTGGTCATGCCGCCGGTGCGGCGGGGAGCGGGAGAGTGAAAAAGTCCGCGCGGCTTGTCAGCACGGAATTTCACCGGCACGAAAAAAAGTCTCCGCGGCGGGGAACCCACGGGCCGCAGGGTGAATCGGCGGTTGCGCCGGGCGGGTGAAGCAAGTAAAAACGGCGCTGCTTATGAGATTTCCGCTCGCCCTTACCGCCAAAATAGCCGCCTACATCGTCGGCAAGAAACTCCGCGGCGTGGAGAAATTCGCGACTGTGCTGCAACTCGAACCGCTGCACACCTGCAACCTGACCTGCACCGGCTGCGGGCGGATTCGCGAATATTCGACCTCGCTGAAGAACGTCATGCCCCTCGACGACTGCCTCGGGGCAGCCGCGGAGTGCGACGCGCCGATGGTTTCCATCTGCGGGGGCGAACCGCTGATTTATCCGCAGATCGAGGCGCTCGTGGACGGGCTGCTCGAGCAGAAGCGCATCGTTTACATCTGCACGAACGCGATGTTCATGCGGAAGAAGATGCGCGAATACCTCGCGGTCGAATTTTCCAAACGGCCCGAGCAAACGGAGGGGCGGATCGAGCGGTTGCTCGCGCAGGAACTGATTTCCGAAAAGGACGCGGACGACATCCGCAAAGGGCCGAAAGATCCTGCGAAGCCGGTGATTTCACCGTCGATGTGGATGTATTGGAATGTGCATCTCGACGGACTGGAGCGGACGCAC
>JANPHJ010000239.1:0-3057 GCA_031424395.1 Chthoniobacter sp. | reverse complement strand
GCTGCGAAGGTTCAGCCAACTGTCGAGGAAGCCTGACACGAAGGCATCGGAACGCGGGCTGGCCAGCAGGCGGCGCGTCTGTGCGGCGAGCACTTCGGGCTTCGTGAGTTCGTTGCTCTGCGCGAGCTGGAGCAGTTCCGCATCCGGCATGGAGGACCAGAGGAAATAGGAGAGCCGCGAGGCGAGGGCGTAGCCGTTGAGCTTCGTACGCGCCTTTGAGTCCGCTTTTTCAGTCACGATGTCTTGAGAAAGGTAAATGAAGGCCGGTGAGCAGAGCGCGGCTTTGAGCGCGGCTTTGAAGCCCTCAAGTGGCGAATGGCCGGTGCTCATGCGCTTCTTCGCGACGGCCATGAGCCGATCCACCTCGTCCTTGGTGGCCGGGCGGCGGTAGGCACGGTCGGCAAACGATTGGAGGACTTCGCGCGTGCGTTCCGGAGCGAAGGCAGTCTTTCCCAGAACGGCCTGCTGGGTCACCGGAGGCCACTGCTCGACGATGGGACCGCGAATCTGCACCTCATGGATGCGGATGTGTGGAAACTTATTTTCGCTCATGGCGAGGCGGCGCGCTTCAACGATGCCGATGCCCTTTTTACCATTCTCCCGTTCTACCTTCGGCCATTTGTCCTTGTGGTATTCCGCAATACGGTTCCAGGAGCTGCGGGAACTCTTGGAACCGTTGGGAAAGACGAAGCGCGGGGTTTGGCCAGCGTCCAGCCAGACCTTCATGGTGTGCCACACAGGTTCGCCGTCGGTAAGGGCCTGCTCCGCCAGCATGGGTTGCAGCGGTTGCGGAAGATCCAGCGGACCGAGTTTCGCATCGCCAGGCACCAGGCCGAGACGGAAAGGTTCGCGGGCGTCGGTGCCAAAGATTTTCGGGTCATAGGGATGCACGCGGTTCCTGGCTTCGACCAGGACTTTGACCTCGTAGTAACCATCGGCGGGCACGCCTTCCCTGAACTGGTAGATATAAGCGTAGCCTCCCTCGTGCGATGCCGAGTCCATGCATTCCAAGACATTCAAGAAGCGATCTTGAGCTGCCTTTTCTGGATTTGGTGCCTTGGGCTTTGTCCCGAAGTAATCCTTGAACTGCCACGTGCGTTCGGGGAGCGGCTCCTTAATGGCGAAGACCTTCTCCACCACGGCATCCGCCGCATCGAGATACTGGTCCAGCAGGTAACCCGAGGTCTGAAGCACATCGCCGAGGTTATCCATGTGCTCCGCAGACTGGTCGCGGGGGAACTTCGTCGTGGGATCGAAGGCAGCCATGTTCATCGCAAACAGATCGCCGATGGTGTTGAGATACTCGCGGCGGTTCAGGCGGCGCAGCACGGTGCTGCCACCGGTGCTGGCGAGTTTTTCACGGCCCTGGGTGAGCGCCAGGTTCACATGATCGAGAAAGGCTTTCTGTTCCTCGGGTGAGGGTTGCTTCGACTTTTTCGGCGGCATGTCGCCGAGGTGGATCTGATCCAGGATGTCTTTGAGATCGATCAGCGTATCCAACTTGGCGGCTGGAAGCGTAAGTCCGTCAAAGCGCCGGTCGCCCTTCTGCTTCTTTTCTCCGTGGCAGTCGTTGCAGTAGGTGGTGAGGAAGCGCTGGACCTGCGCAGTGTCATCCGCGGCTTGGACCGGACGGGCTGCAAACGCGAGCAGCGCCAGGGCGAGCGACAAGACGCCTGATGGAAGTAGAAACACGGAGCGAAGCATGTGACTGGTTCGGGCTAAGCGAAGTCCGTGCAGGTTTACGCCAGCCCCGTGAGTGTGCCGGTGCTGGTGCCAAACGCTTTCACCTCCGCGCCGAAGCGCTGAAGCATCGACAGATAGAGATTGCACAAGGGCTGGCGGCCAAGGCCCTTCGCGGGATACGCCTTGTGCTCGCCGTGCTTGAACCCGCCACCGGCGAGGATGATCGGGAGGTTGTTGTTCGTGTGCGAGTTGGCGTTGCCCATGCCGCTGCCGAAGAGAACCATCGAATGATCCAGCAGCGTGCCTGCGCCGTCCTCGATCGACTTGAGCTTCGCAATGAAACGCGCGAGTTGCTCGATCTGATAACGCTCCATTTTGATCAGCGCCTCGATGGCCTCCGGACGCTGGCCGTGGTGCGAGAGGGCATGATAACCGGCGTTGAGTCCAAAGGCGGATGCCTCGAAGTCACCGCCGATCTCGAACGTGGCGATGCGGGTGGAGTCCGTCTGCAAGGCGAGCGCGATCAGGTCGAACATCACCGGCAGGTCGGAGACGAAATCCTTGTTTTCCGGCTCCCGCATTTTCGGATCAGGCTTGGGCACGTCGGCCCACTTGCGGCGCAGCTCGATCTGCTTCTCCACGTCGCGGACGGAAGTGAAATACTCTTCCAGCTTTTCCTTGTCGCGCTGGCCCAGGTGACGTTCGAGCGATTTCGCATCGCCCTGCACCGCATCGAGAATCGAGCCTTTCAGATCGAGCCGATCCATGGCCGCAGCGAGGTCCGCGGCACCTTCGGAGACAAACAATTTCCGGAACAGCTCGCGCGGCGTGCTGATGGGCGGCACCCGCGTGCCGCTGCGCGTCCATGACATGAGGCAGCCGCCATGAAGGCCGGTCTCCGAACCCAGCGCGAGCGAGGGGAACCGCGTGCCCCCACCCAACGTCTCCGCGGCCCGCTGGTCCACGGTGAGGTTGCCCTCGGGCATGCCCTTCGCATCGGCCGTCCGCACGCCACTGAGGAAGGAACTGATGGCGAAGTGGCCGCCGTTCACGCCATGATCGAGCCCTGAGAAGATCGTTAGGTCTTTCTGGTGCGGCTTGAGCGATTCGATGTCTGGCGGCAAGTCGTAGCCGGGCCCCGTGTTCTTGGGAAAGAACGCCGGAGGGTAGAATCCGAGCAAGTTGCCGATGCACACCATCCGCTTGGGACGCGCTGCGCCCGCCACCTTGCCTGGCAGAGCGCCGACGGCAGAATCTTGGGCGAAGATCCGCCCGCCGAGGGATTCCAGCAGCGGCAGGGCAAGGCTCACACCTGCGGCACGCAGGAAAAAGCGACGGTTGATCGAATGGGGAGAAGGATTGGTGGGGTTCATA
>JANPHJ010000238.1:0-5772 GCA_031424395.1 Chthoniobacter sp. | reverse complement strand
CTTCGTTACTGTGCCGCGCAAAATACCGCCGCAGATTTTCTCCCGGCTCGCGTGTCACCCGGTAATGCCGCAGCAGCCGTTCGATCGCCTCCGGCACGTCCTGCGCCGAGCATCGATAGCCGTCCGGACGCGCAATCGATTGCAACGCGCCGACCGCGCCGCCCAGGCAGAAGTAGTACGCATCGACGAGCTTTCCGTTGACCTTAAGCTTCTTGCCTTCGAGTCCGATGTCCGCGATCCAGTGCTGACCGCAACTGTTCGGGCATCCGGTGACGTGAATGTTTACGGGCTGGTCGAGCTGGATGCGCTTGTCGAGCCAGTCGGCGAGTTTGAGGGCGTGACCCTTGGTGTCGGCCTGTGCGAATTTGCAGTAGGAGTTGCCGGTGCAGGCGATGAGGCCGCTGCGGAGGTTCGACTGCTGCGTGTCGAAGCCGATTTTGCGCAGCGCCTTTTCGACGGTCGCGACGAAGGCATCCGGCACGTTCGGGATGACGAAGTTCTGCCAGACCGTGAGGCGGATTTCGCTGGAGCCGTAGAGGTTGACGATCTCGGCGACGCGGATCATCTGCTTCGGCGAAATGTGGCCGACGGGCACGGCGACGCCGACGTAGTTCAGCCCCTTTTGCTTTTGCGGAAAAACGCCGACGTGGGAGTGCGGCAGCGTCTGGCTCGCGTGTTTGATCGTCGCCGGATCGAGCGGTGCGCGCTGGAGCTGGTACCCGAGCAGCTTCTCGGTCTCCTCGAGATATTTTTCGAGCGTCCAAGTTTCGAGCAGATGCTTGAGCCGCGCTTTCTTCCGGTCGGTGCGGTTGCCATGCGCGATGTAAACGCGCACGACGGCGGCGACGACGCGGTTCAGTTCCGCCGGCTTCACCAGCACGCCGAGGTCGCGGGCAAAAGCCTTGTGGCCCGTCGCGCCGCCGAGGGCGATGCGGAAGAAAATCTCACCGCCCACTTTCACCGCCTTCGCGCCGATGTCGTTGGTGTCTTCGACCGTGCCGATAAGTCCGCCGCCGTCGTAGGCGATGTTGAACTTCCGCGGCAGATCGTAGAACGCGCGGTCGTTGATGATGATCTGGCCCATCTCCTGGCAGAGCGGCATCACGTCGATCAGCTCGCATGGGTCGATGCCGGCGGTGGGATTGGCGGTGAGGTTGCGGATGTTGTCCGCGCCCGCGCCGCGGGTGTGCAGGCCGACATGCTGGATGCGCTGGACGAGCGCGGGCGTGTCCGCCGGCTGGATGAGCCGCATCTGCAAATTCGCGCGCGTGGTGATCTGCACGTAGCCGGTGGTGAGTTCCTTCGCGATGTGCGCCAGCTCGCGGAGCTGGAAAGTGCGGAGCTGTCCGCCGGGGATGCGGAGCCGCGCCATGAAGGCTTCCTTGTTCGGCGTGAGGTAAAAGAGGCCGTTCCATTTGAAGCGGAAGATTTCCTCCTTGTCGGGCGCTTTGTTCGCGGCGGCGCAGTCGAGCAGCACGGGGTAGGCATCGAGCGGATGCAGCTCCTTTTTCACGCGCTCCTCGAAGATGAGGTCTTCGTGCGAGACGGTCTTTTCAAGTGCTGGAGCCGCTTCCGCGTCGGTGAAGCGCTGGCCGCGCGCGGAGACGCCGGCGAAAAATCCGCTGAGGTAATTCGTCTGCTCCGGCGCGAGCGGCTGGCCGTTGGTGGTGCTGATCGGAATTGTGCCGGTGCTCATGGGATTTCCTGGGTGGAGCACGCGACGCGCGTGCTCTGCGCGGCGACCCGCCGGTCAGAAAAAAGGTGGGTATCGCAAATGGCTTGCCGCGCACTCGCAGGAAATGCCGCGTCCTCCCGTTCCGTCCGGCGGGTCGCCGGACGGAGCACGCGGGTCGCGTGCTCCACCCGGAATTTTATGGCGGCGCGTTTAATACACATCGCGCTGGTAGCGTTTGTCGGTTTTGAGTTTCTGGATGTATTCGGCAGCGGCTTCTTTGGTCAGGCCGCCGACGGTTTCGGCGATTTGGTGGAGGGCGGCGTCCACGTCTTTGGCCATGCGGCTGGCGTCGCCGCAGACGTAGAAATGCGCGCCGCTTTGCAGCCAGCTCCAAAGCTCCGCAGCGTTTTCGAGCATGCGGTTTTGGACGTAGATTTTTTCCGCCTGGTCGCGGGAAAAAGCGAGGTCGAGACGGGTGAGGTGGCCGTTGGCGACCCAGCTATCGAGTTGCTCGCGGTAGAGGAAATCGGTGTCGCGTTTCTGATCGCCGAAGAAGAGCCAGTTGCGGCCCTTCGCGTCGGTCGCCAGGCGCTCTTCGAGGAAGGCGCGGAACGGGGCGATGCCGGTGCCGGGGCCGCACATGATGACCGGCACGTCGCCGTTCTCCGGGAGGCGGAAGCCGTGCGAGGTCTGGACGAAGACGGGGACGGGCGCGGCCTCGGCGCAGCGTTCGGCGAGGAAGGTGGAGCAGACGCCTTTGCGCGGGCGTCCGTGGCTGTCGTGGCGGACGGCGGCGATGGTGAGATGCACTTCGTCGGGGTGCGCCTTCAGGCTAGAGGAGATGGAGTAAAGGCGGGGCTGCAATTTCTTGAGCAGCGCGATGAATTCCGCGGCGCTGAACGGCGGCGAGAGTCCGCCGATCACGTCGATGACTTCGCGGCCCCAGAGCCACTTCTTCAAATCGTCCTTCCGCGCCGGATCAAGCAGGGAGGCCAGTTCGCCGCCCGCTGCGCCGCGTTCGGCGGCGGCCTTCAGCAGCTCGGCGGAGGGGCGCGTGATGTCGTAGTGCTGCGCGAGCGCGAGGCGGAGGGAGGTCTCGGAACCGTCGGGGGTTTTCACCGCCTCCTCGCCGTCGCAGCCGAGCGTGGCGAGGAGGTCGCCGACGAGTTCGCGGCAGTTGGCCGGCAGCACGCCGAGGGCGTCGCCGACTTCGTAGGTGAGCCCGGAGCCGGCCAGCGAGATTTCGTAATGGCGCACTTCCTTGCCGGAGCCGGGCGCGTTGAGCAGACGGTTCGCGAGCAGGCGGGCGGGGAAAGGATTCTTTTTGGAAAAGGGCTCACGCAAAGGGCGCGAAGGACGCAAAGGATCTGACGTTTCCATCTCGGTTTCCTTTGCGTCCTCTGCGTCGTTTGCGTGAGGCAATTGACCCAGTGCGGCGAAGACGCCATCCGTCCACGCCTTTGCGGGCGCATCGTAGTCCACGTCGCAATCGACGCGCGCGTGGACACGCTTGGCGCCGAGCTTTTCAAAACGCTCGTCGCACTTTTTGCCGAAGGCGCAGAACTCCGCGTAGTTGGTGTCGCCGAGCGCGAGGACGGAATAGTTGAGATGCGCGAGCGGCGGCGCGGTGTCTTGCGCGAGGTAGTTCCAAAAAGCCTGCGCGTTGTCCGGCGGGTCGCCGTCGCCGTAGGTGCTGGTGATGATGAGGACGTTTTCCGCTTTCGTCAGATCGACGGTTTCATACTTCGCCATGTCCACGAACTGCGGGGAAAAGCCGCGGCTGCCGGCTTCCTTCGAGACCTTTTTCGCCAGCCCCTCGGCGGTACCGGTCTGGCTGCCAAACAAGATGGTCAGCGGCTTGGCGGGCGCCGCGGGCGCGGCGCTGAGGCCCGCCACGGCGCGCTCGGCGAGGCTGGCGTCGGAAAATAGGCCGGCGAGGTAGCCGTTGAGCCAGAGGCGCTGTTCGGGGGAAAACGGGGCGTTTTCGGGAATGAACGGAATCGCGGGCATGTCAGTGCGTGAGCAGGCGGATAAGCAAGCCGATGGTGATGGCGAGAAGGACGAAAAATCCGGTGCGGTAAAAAAGCAGCGGATCGCGTTCGAGCAGCGCTGTTTCCGTTTGGAAAAACGGCTCGACCTTGGCTGGGTTCGCGAGGTCGAAGACGACCTCGGAGTAGTGGCGGTAGCGGCGCTCGGGATCGACCGCCAAGGCTCGTAGAATCAAGGAATCCAGCCAGGGCGGAAGATTCGGATTGAGCTTCATCGGCGGCTTCGCCGCGTGAAAGACGGGCGTCTGAAAGCGCTCGATTTCGCCATAGGGAAACGCGCCGGTGAGCGCCTGATAGAGCGTGACGCCGATGGCGAAAAGCTCAGTGCGCTCGGAGATGGGCGCGTTGTGGAAACGCTCGGGCGCAAGATACGCGGCGGTGCCGGCGCGTGAGGTGATGGAGAAAATCTCGGTCGCGCTGCCGAGGTCGATGAGCTTGAAGCGCAGGTGGTCGTAATGGCTGATGACGAGAATGTTTTCCGGCTTGATGTCGCCATGCACGAGACCGAGCCGCAGCAGGTGCGCGCTGGCGTCGAGCAGAAAGCGTCCGAGTTCCACCGCCTCATCGACAGCGAGACGGCGCGAGGCGAGCAGCGTCTTGAGGCTCGGCGCTTCGACAAACTCCATGACGTAATAGCGCGCGGTCGCCCAATCGGGCACGAACGCCTCGACGAAAAACTCTGCGCGCAGCCGCGTGGCGTTCCACGATTCTTTCACGAACTGGTTCAGCACGATTTCGTTGTCGCGCGCTTCGAGCGGGGCAAATTTCAGCGTCCAGCGCTGGCTGTCTTTCGTGGCGAGCCACACGCGGTCGCTGTGCTGGAAAGGGCGGACGAGTTCGTAGCCGTCGAAGGTGTCGCCCTTGCGGAGCGTGTCGGGGATGGGGAGGGGGAGCTGGCTCACGGCGCGCAGCTTACCAGTCTCGGCGATGTCGATCACGATTGCGCTCATGTCGTCGAGCGTCTCGTCGGTGGCGACGGAGCGCGCGTGCTGGACGATGGCGCGGGCAGCGGTGCGCTGGCCGAGGCGGGTGCGGAGGTCGTCGTCGTTGAGCACATTCGAGACGCCGTCGGAGCAGAGGAACGCGATGTCGCCGTCGGACAGCTCGCGCTCGAAGCAGTGCGGCTCGACTTCCGGCGCGAGGCCGATGGCGCGGCGGAGGACGTGTTTCATGTCGGCATCGATATGGTCTTCGGAAAGCTGCGAAAGCTGCCCGCCGCGCGCGAGGTAGATGCGCGAGTCGCCGACGTTCAGGCCGTAGAGCCAGTTGCCCTCGATGACGGCGACGGAAAGCGTGGAGACCATTTCGGTGCTGCGGTCGTGGAGCAGCGATTCGTGATGGAGCGTGTGGTTGATAAGCCGGGTGAATTCCGTGAGCGCCTTTGCGGGCTCCACGAGGCGGGGCGCGCGGCGTAGTTGCTGACCAGCGACTCGACGATGCGCGCGGACGCTTCCTTGCCGCGCCGCGCCGCGCCGGTGCCATCGGCGAGCACGGCGATGACCGTCTCGTCCCACGTTTTCACGGCGAAGGAATCTTCCGATTCCACGCCATCGCGCGGCAGGCCGAAGCTGGTGAGGCTCACTTTCATCGTCAGATGCGCGCATTCGCGACCGCGCCCCAAGTCGTGCGCCACCGGGTTTTCACGAGGCCGAGGCCGCAGATGGCGAGGACGCAAAGCGCGGCGAAAACGAAGAAGCCCGCCGCATACGAACCCGTGAGCCCTTTCGCCAGACCGAGCGAACTGGCGAGGTAGAAACCGCCCACGCCGCCGCCGCAGCCGACGAGGCCGGTCATCACGCCGATGTCTTTGCCGAAGCGCTGCGGGAGGAGCTGGAAGACCGCGCCGTTCGCCATGCCGAGCGCGCCGGAGGCGAGGAGGAAGGTGGCGACATTAAAGCCGAGGACGTGCGCGAACGGGCTGGCGATGAGTGCGAGCGCGGCGACCGCATAAAACGTGTAGAGGGAGCGGATGCCGCCGATGCGATCCGCGAGCGCGCCGCCGACGGGTCGCAGGATCGCGCCGACAAAAGTGCAGAGCGCCGCGAAGTC
>JANPHJ010000237.1:0-33763 GCA_031424395.1 Chthoniobacter sp. | reverse complement strand
TGGCGGCAATTCCGAAGGATGATGCCGCGACGTATGATTCGATGTGCTCGGCCGATACCATCGGCGTCTTTCAAATCGAGAGTCGGGCGCAAATGGCGACGCTGCCGCGCATGCTGCCGCGCTGCTTTTACGACGTGGTGGTTGAGGTCGCAATTATTAGGCCGGGACCGATTCAGGGCGATATGCTGCACCCGTATCTGGCGCGACGGGCGGGGAAGGAAGAAACGACGTATTACGACGAGCGCCTGAAACCCGTTCTCGAACGAACGCTCGGCGTGCCGCTGTTCCAAGAACAGCTCCTCAAGATTGCGATGGTGATGGGAGATTTCTCGGGGAGTGAGGCGGAGGAATTGCGGCGGGCGCTCAGCTTCCACCGCTCACCGGAACGCATGGCGAAGGTTTGTGTAAAACTCCGCGCAGGGATGGAACGGAACGGCACGAAGCCGGAGGTGATGGATGCGGTGACGAAAGCCGTCCAGTCATTCGCGGTTTATGGTTTTCCCGAAAGCCACGCCATCAGTTTTGCCATTCTCGCCTATGCGAGCTGCTGGCTGAAAGTCCATCGGGCGGCGGAGTTTTTCGCCGGCCTGCTCAACAATCAGCCAATGGGATTCTACTCACCGGCAACGCTGGTCGCTGACGCCAAGCGGCACGGGCTTCGCGTTAAACCTGTCTCGGTGGTCGCATCGGACTGGTTTTGCGAGGTGGAGGCGGACGATGTTTTGCGCCTCGGGCTTTGCTACGTGCGGGGCCTCCGGCGCGAGGATGGCGAGCGAATTGTTGCCGCGAGGCAAAAGGCATCGTTCGCCTCGCTGGTGGATTTCCAATTGAGGACGGCGTTGCCGCAAACGGCGGCACGGGCGCTGGCGAAAATCGGAGCGCTGAACGGCCTGGCTGAACATCGCCGCGCTGCTCAATGGAAAATGGAGGTTCGCCGCGATGAGCACGACCTGTTTGCCCGAGCGGCAAGCGACCCCGCGCTCCCGCTCAAGCCAATGAATCCGGTGGAACGGCTGCAAGCCGATTACCGCGGCATGGGTCTGTCGGTCGGCCCGCATCCAATGAAGCTGATTCGGTCGCAACTGCCGGAAATCTGGCAGGCATCCGCGCTGGCCTCGGAGCGCACGGGCACGGTGGTCAAGATTGCGGGTCAGGTTATTTGCCGGCAGCGGCCCGGTACCGCCAAGGGTTTCGTGTTCGTCAGCCTCGAAGACGAAACGGGCGTCGCCAACGCCATCGTCACGCCACAGCTTTTCGAGCGGTACCGCCTGCTAATTAGCGAGGAACCGTTCCTCATTATCGAAGGCGAGATGCAGAACGCGGAAAACGTGATTCACGTTAAGGCCCGGCGCATCGAGCCGCTGCCATTCCGAGAACTGGCGTTGCCGGCTTCGCATGATTTTCGTTAGGCACCTTCGGTCTTTAGGGGCGCCTTATTTCAGCGGCGACCATTTTTGACTGTTCGTTTTCCACTTCGATGACAACCCCCGCAACGCCTAACATCCGCTGCCGCGCACGGCGGCGGAGGCGGGTTAGGCGAAGTCGTTTTCGAGGACGATGCGGTAGCGGGCCTGGCCGCTGCGGAGGCGCTCGAGGGCGTCGTTGACGCGGGACATGGGGAATTTCTCGATGGCCGGGGCGATGGCGTGGCGGGCGCAGAAGTCGAGCATGGTGGCGGTGGTGGCCGGGCTGCCGACCGGCGAGCCGGAGATGGAGCGCTGGCGCATGATGAGCGAGAAAGCACCAACCGGAATCGGCTCGAGCACCGCGCCCACGAGATGCAGCCGGCCGCGCGCGGCGAGGGTGTCGATGACCGCCGCCCAGTCGAGCGGCACCGCGACGGTCGAGAGCACAAAATCGAGCGAGCCTGCGATCTTCTTCATCGCGGCGGAGTCGCGGGAATTGACGACGTGATGCGCGCCGAAGGCCAGGGCCTCGTCGCGCTTGGCGTCGCTGGAGGTGAAGGCGTGGACTTCGCAGCCCCACTTGTTGAGAAACTGCAGGGCCATGTGCCCGAGGCCGCCGATGCCGATGACGCCGACGCGATCCGTGGGCTGCACGCCAAACTGCACGATGGGATTGAAGACGGTCACGCCGCCGCAAAAGAGCGGCCCGGCGGCCTCGGCGCTGACGGCTTCGGGCACGGGCACGGCCCACGCCCAGTGGCAGCGCACCCGGTCCGCAAATCCGCCGTGGCGCTGGACGATGGTGGCCTCGCCGGTGGCGCAGAGATTGTGGTCGCCGGAGAGGCAGTCGTGGCAGGCCATGCAGCTCCCGGACTGCCAGCCGAGCCCCACGCGCTGGCCCACGCGCACGCCTTTCACCTGCGGCCCGGCGGCGGTGATGGTGCCCACCACCTCGTGCCCAGGGACGAGGGGAAAGGCGCTCATGCCCCACTCATTGTCGATCATGGAAAGGTCCGAGTGGCAGAGGCCGCAATGGCTGACGGCGATCTCGACCTGCTCTGCGCCGAGCGGGCCGGGGTCAAACTCGATGGGCTGGAGGGGCTGTCCTTGGGCGGGTGCGGCGAAGGCGCGGATGGGTGTGCTCATGCGGAGTGCATACCCAAATGCGCGGCGCTTGGACGCATCAAAAACACGCGGCGCGATTTTCGCTTTATAAAAACGGTGGGCGGCCGGGCGGCGCGGCCTCAATGATCGAAGGCGATATCGATGAATTTGTCGACGGTGGAAGCGCGCGCGTTTTGCCGCGGCGGCGCGGCGGCGCGGGGCGCGGGCGGGGCGCTGCGCTGCTGCGCATCGGTGAGGACCTCCCGAAGCGTCTCCAGCTTGAGCGTCAGCTCGGACTCGCGTGCGCCGGCGGCGCGCGCGCTGACTTCGGCGGCGTGGCGCGCGGCGGTGAGTTCGGCCAGCAGGCGGTCGCGCTCCTCGGTAACTTTGACGAGCTTCAGCTTGTAGGCGGTGACCATCATGGCCTCGTTCGCGAGGCGGTGCCGCTCTTCGCGCAGCGCGGCGATGCTGGTCTGGAGATGGCCGAGATCTTTGCAGGTTTTTTCAAAGACCTGCTTGAACTGGGCGCATTCGTTGGCCTTCCACGCGAGCTGGCGCTGGAAATCGGCGGCGAGTCCGTTGGCCTGTTCGAGGTCGTTTTGCAGCGCCTCGTAATCGGCCAGCAGGCTCGCGGTGGTGTGCGGATTGACCATGCCGGGCGGCTGGTCGGCGGGGGCGGTGTCGTCGGTCATTTCGGGTATGGATTATTTTCGCAGCGTTGAGTTTAGCGAAAACCGTGCCCGCCGGGCCACGCCCACGCTATTGCACCGCGCTGCGACGGAGGGCGGCGGCGATTTCCTCATCGGCGGGGACGAGGCGGGCGGCTTCGCGCAAATGGGTTTGCGCGTCGGCGGTGCGGCCCGCGGTTTGCAGGACGAGCGCGAGGTGGTAGTGGGCGCGGGCGAAGTCGGGCATGGCGCGGAGGAGTTCAGCGAACTGCGCGAGGGCTTCGGTGGTCGCGCCGGTTTTTTCGAGGCCGACGGCGAGGTTGTAACGCGCGGTGGTGTCGGTGGCGTCGAGTTGGAGGGCGTTGCGGAAGCAGCGGTTCGCGTCGCTTTGTTTGTCGAGGTGGGTGAGCGCCGCGCCGAACTGATTCCAAATAGCGGGCTGGTCGGGCGTGATGCGGAGGGAGGCCTGGAAATGCGCGACCGCCGCGCCGTAGTCGCCGAGCTTGACGCGGGCGAGGCCGGCGTTGGTGTGGGCGCAGGAGTTGTTTTTCGTCACGGCGGTGGCGTGCTCGAAAAGGGTGACGGTGTCCTCCCACCACACGACCTGCCGCGCGGTGAGCAGGGCGCACGCGGCGAGGGAAGCGCAGGCCGCCGCGGTGAGGAATTGGCGCTGGGCGACGGGCCAGAGTGGTTTCACGAGCCAGACGGCGGCGCAGAAAATGCCGAGCTGCGGGAGGTAGGTGAAACGGTCGGCGCGGGCTTGCGAGCCGACCTGCACGAGGCCGAGCACGGGCACGAGCACGCCCAGATACCAGCACCAGCCCACGAGCAGATACGGGCGCTTTTTCCACCACACCACGGCGAGCGCGGAGATGGCTAGCAGCACCGCGGCGGCGGCGGCGGCGAGCGCGGGCTGCGGGTCGATGGGGTGCGGGTAATAGACCGCGAGCCCGCTCGGCCACAGCAGCGCGCCGAGGTAGGCGACGTAGGCGATGAGCGCATTGCTGAGGCGCGCGGCGAGCGGGAGGGTGGCGGTGGTGACGAGCGCGCCGCGTTCCGCAGGGGCGTGCATGGCCATCCAGCACGCGCCGAGGGCGAGCAGGAGGAAGGGGATTTTTTCCACGACGAGGCGCCTCCACGGCACGCGGCCCCAGCGGCGCAGGGGCCAATGGTCGAGCAGCAGGAGCGCGAAGGGCAGCGTGACGGCCATCGGTTTGGCGAGGAGCGAAAGGGCGGCGCAGGCGTAAGCGGCGAGGTAGCAAAGGGCGCGCGGTTTTTGCGCGTAGCCCACGTAGGCGTAGAGCGCGGCGAGGCAGAGGAAAGTCGAGAGGACGTTCTTGCGTTCGGCGATCCAAACGACGGACTCGACATTGATGGGGTGCAGGCCGAAGAGCGCGGCGGTGCAGGCGCTCGCCCACAGGCTGCCGGTGGCGCGGCGCAGCGTGGCGAAAAGCACGAGCGTGCTGGCGGTGTGGAGCGCGAGGTTCACGGCGTGCATCGCGGCGGGATTCAGGCCGAAGAGGGAGACGTCGGCCATGAGGGAGATCCAGGTCAGCGGAATCCAGAGGCTCGCATGGAAATGGGTGAAGGCATCGCGCACGCCGGCCCAGCTCAGGCCGTGGAGGACGAGGGGGTTTTCAAAGACATGGCTGTTGTCGTCGTAGTCGATGAAGTCGCAGCGCAGCACGAAGGCGTAGGCGCAGAGCACGGCGGCGGCTAGGGCCAGGGCGACGTAGGCGGCGAGGCGGTTTGCGGAAAGGCGCGGGCGGGTGGACATGGGCGGGCGCTAGCCATGCACGCGGCATGCCAGCGGGTGCTACCCGCGCACGACTTGGCCGAGCGGCTCAGCTTCGTCAGGGCAAAGGGCGAGCCGCCCATGGCGCTCGCCGACGTGTTCGACGGGCGGCAGCGCCTCGCCGAGAAACCGCGCACCGTGGCGGTCAAAGCGCGCGACATCGCCGCTGGAAAGCACGCGCAACCGCCCGCCGCCTGCGGGCGCGAGGGCAGGATATTTTTCCCGCCACGCGGCGAAACGCGCGGCCACTTGCGGCGCGGGATTCAGCACCTGCACGCCGGCGGGCGCGACGGCGCAGATGGCGTTTTCCAGCAGCGGATAGTGCGTGCAGCCGAGCACCAGCGTGTCGATTCCGTCGAACTGCCCGACGTAGCGCGCCGCCGCCAGCCGGGCGATGTCCGTCTCCTCCCACGCCTCCTCGACGAGCGGCGCGAGGAGCGGCGCGGCCACTTCGCTCACCCGCACCGTCGCGCTCAGCTTGCCCACTTCCGTGCGAAAGGTGTGCGACGCCACGGTGCGCGCGGTGCCGAGAAAACCGATGTGCCCGCGCGTCACCGCCACGGCGGCTTCCGCCGCGGGGATCGTCACCCCGAGCACGCGCCGCGCGGCCGAGCCGTAGCGCTGCTGGAGATGCCGCAGCGCCACGCACGAGACGGTGTGGCAGGCCACCACGACCACACGGCAGCCTTCGCCAAAAAGCCGCTCCACGCACTGCTCGGCAAAGTCGAGGATCGTGTCCACATCGCGCCCGCCGTAGGGCGCGCGCCCGCTGTCGCCGAGATAGACGTAGTCGAGCGCTGGCAGCGCGCGGCGCAGTTGCCGCAGCACGGTGAGGCCGCCGTAGCCGCTGTCATAGACGCCGACAGGCGTGCTTGGGGAAAGGGCGGAGTCGGCGGGCGGCATGGGGAAAGATAGCGAGTGTCAGGCGGACCGGTGCCAGGTGGCAAGTGCGGCGCGCGGAGGCATGGGACGGATGAGACTTATTCGTCCTATGAGTCCCATGCTGGGCGTGCCGCTGCCAAATCCGACGCGTGGCCTTTCCATCCACCTGCCACCCGGTGCTTCGCCCTTGCCTCAGTTTGTCGCCGGGGCGGTCGGCGTGATGACCACCGGCTCCGCTTCGTTCTGGCTCGGGTTCAGGCGCAGGCGTGGGCCGTTTGTCTCCACGCGCGGCCCCTCGCCGCTGTGCGCCGCCACGTCGGCGATCTGCGTGCCCACGGCACGGCGGTAGTTTTGCACGGCCTGCAAAATGCACGAAGCCATCTGCTGCCGGTAGGCCGGCATGGCGATGATTCTGGCGTCGTACAGATTGCTCAGGAAGCCGCCCTCGATCAGCACGCCCGGAATCTGAATGTCGCGGATGACCACAAACCGCGCGCGCTTGATGCCCCGGTCGTACATCTTCGAACGCACCACCAGCGAGGCGTGGGTGGCCGTGGCGAGCGCCATGTTCTGCGCATCGTTCCCATTGCCTTGGCAAAGCTCCAAGTCCGACACACGCGGCCCGTCCGCCATCATCGAGGGCACGCCGCGTGGGGCGAGCGTGTAGGTTTCCAAGCCTGTCCCCGCGCCGCCGCTGTTGAAATGCACGGCGATGAAAAGCGCGTTTGAGTACTGGTTGGCGATACGGGTGCGCTCGCCGAGCGGGATAAAGGTGTCGCTCGACCGCGTGAGTACGACTTTGAAACCCGCCTGCATCAGCAGCGCCCGCGTGCGGAACACCGTATCGAGCGTGTAAGCCGCCTCGCAGCCATACGGGCTCAGCGCCCCGCGGTCGTGCCCGCCGTGCCCGGCATCGAGCACGATGGTGTCGATCTTTTCCGCTCCCTTGATCTTGCTCGGCCGTAGCACGGGCTCGATCACCTTGGTCAAATCCATCCGCGAGACGACCAGCTTGCCGTCCACCTCGGCGATCGGGTAGCTGAGGTTAAACTTCAGGCCGTTGATGTAAAACTCCACGCTCCCCGCTGCGCCGCGCAGGCTTTTGTAGCCCACGGACATGGAGAAATCGTTGTTCGCCCGCCGCAGCGCACCCAAGTTGTAAAACTCCGCCACATTCTCCAGCGAGACGTGATCTCGCCCGCCGACCTTGTAGAGCGTCCACTCCCCGGCCCGCGCCACGGTGGCGAGGATGAGCAGGGTGAGAAGGTGGAAAAGCGTCCGGCGCATGGGCGCGCATGCTAGCCGCGAGGGCGGGGATGGCAAGGGTTTTCCCCGGCAGGCTGAACGATGGGACGTATAATTCCTATAGCTCGTATGAGTCCCATTCGGCGGGCACGTGCCTGAACGAAGGCTAGTCGTCGTCCTTTTCCGCACCGGGCTTCTCCTTCGCGGTGAAGACAAACGCCGCCCGCCGCGGCGCGGGCGGGCGGGAGGCAGGGCCGCGGATGGCGTGCCAGAGGAGGTCGTTGAGCTTGCGGTCGTCGATGGCGTCTTCGCGGGTGAAGTCCATCTTTTCCGAGGCGCGGTAGCCGAAGGAGAGGATGGTGTTTTTTTCCTCGAGGCTGACCTGCGCGGGGCGCGCGGTGTACGGGGTGAGGTCGGGGTCGGGCTGAAAGGCGGCCAGCATGGGCCGGGCGGCGGCGTCGAACTGGCTCATGGGTTGGAGCCCGAGCAGCAGTTCGATGGTGTGGAGCATACTGCTGGTAGAATACATGTGGCTGTCCACCGCGGCGTGGCGGGCGTAGGGCGAGATGACGAAGGCGGGACTGCGGTGGGCGTCGATGTGGTCAGGGCCGTTTTGGGCGTCGTCCTCGAGGACGAAGATAGCGGTGTGGGGCCAGAATTTGGATTTGGTGACGGCATCGACGAGGCGGCCGAGGGCGAGGTCGTTGTCGGCCACGGCGGCATTGGGCGTGGGTTTGCCGCGGCTGGTGCCGGAGGTGTGGTCGTTCGGGAGGCGGATGATTTGGAGGCGGGGCATGGCGCCTTCGGTCTCGAAGCGGTGCAGTTCGGCGATGAAGCGGTCGGCGCGGAGCTGGTCGGGGTAAGCCATGTCGAAGGAGCGATACATGGGGTCGATGTGGTCGCGGAGGGCCGGCAGGCGGGCGGTGCCGGGGTCGGCGAGGGTCTTGCCGTTGCGGACGAATTCGCCGTAGCTGCGGTAGGTGACGCCGGCGGCTTTGGCACGGTCCCAGAGGTAGCCGCGGGCCGGGGTGGCGATGGGGAAGTTGCCCTCGGCAGGATAGGGAAATTTGCCGCTCTTGCCGTGGCCGTAAGAGAGGGGCCAGGTCTTTTCCACGAAGTCGGTGGCGTAGGCTCCCATGCTCCACTCGTGGCCGTCAGCAGAGACTTCGGCATCGACGTAGAAGTTGTCGAGCAGCACGAACTGGCGGGCGAGGGCGTGATGGTTGGGGGTGATTTTTTCGGGAAAGAGGCAGAGTGAGGCGTCGCCGTTGCCTTCCTTCATGTCGCCGAGCACTTGGTCGTAGGTCCGGTTTTCTTTGATGATGTAGAGGACGTGCTCGATGGGGGGCAAGGCGGCAGGCAGAGGGCGGAGGGCGGAAGAAGTCGAACGTTCAGCGTCCGAGGCCGCCGCCTGGCCGTCGGAGGCTGCCGCAGCGCCGGGAATTTGCGTCGTTGAGCGTTGGGCGTTGGGCGTGGAGCGCTGAGCGTTTTCCCCATTCGCGGGCACGCCCGCGTAGGCCAGCGCCGTCCACGCCTTCATCTGCGGCTCCCACTTTTCGCCCTGCGGCAGCGCGATGAAGGACACGCTGCCCTGCATGAGGCCGCCGATGTACTGGGCCTTGTCGCCGGTGGCGCTGCCGGGGCGGGGGCCGTATTTGGGATTCGGGAAGGAGCGGCTGCCTTTGCCATTGGCGACGAGGAGCGTCTGTCCGTCGGCGGTGACGCGGACGCTGGTGGGATACCAGCCGGTGGGGATGAAGCCGAGGGGACGGGCCGCGCCGATGGTGGCGATGTCGAAGGCGGCGATGGCGTTGATATTGGCGCAGGCGACGAAGAGGCGTTGGCCGTCGGGGCTGAGGGCGAGGGCGTTGGGCGTGTTGCCGGGCAATGCGCCGGGGGTCAGTTCGGCGAGGAGAGTCTCGCTGGCGAGGCCGGTGTCGGTGTCGAGGATGGCGACGGTGTTGGTATTGGCGGTGGCGGTGAAAAGGCGGCGGCCGTCGCGGGAGAGGAGGAGTTCGTTGGGGTGGGCGGCGGTGGGCCAGCGGGTGACGAGCGCAAAGGTGGCGGTGTCGATGACGGCGACCTGCCCGCGGCCCCAGCAGGAGACGTAAAGGCGGTGGCGCTTTTCATCGAGCACGCAGGCGTAGGGAAACGGGGCGCTGGGATCGGTGGCGTCGAGGAGGGCGCGGTCGCGTTTGGTGATCGAGGGATCGTCCGTGGCGTCCGGGTCGGGCGCGGGCGCGGGTGCGGCGGGCTCGCCGAGCGCGAGGTGCTCGGGTGCAGCGGCGTCGGGGCCGAGGTGGAGGCGGGTGATGCTTTGGCCCCAAAGATTCGCGACGTAGATCGTGCGGCCATCCGCGCTGACGGCGAGGCCGGCGGGGACGCCGCGTTCTTGGATGTCGCGGACGGCGACGGGATCGGCGGTCTCGATTTTGCCGTCGGCGAAACAGAAGACGCGGATGTTTTCGTCCGAAGAACCCGAGCAGAAAAGCTGGCTGCCGTCTCGGCTGAAGGCGAGGCCGTAGAAGGCCTCGGGCACGCGCTGCCTAGAAGCGACCGCGCGGGTGGCGAGGTCGAGGATGACGACCTCGTGCGGGCCGTAGCCGCAGTGGAGGACAGCGGCGAATTTTCCGCGGGGATGCAGCGCGAGATTGACCGGGAAATCGCCAGTCACGACCTGCTCGCCCGCGGGCCGAAGCTGCCACTGATTCGGCAGCAGCACTGTGCCATCCGGCAATGGCCCAGGCAACCCGCGCGCTGGCGGGTTTGGCTCCGCCGCGCCGGCAGAAAGGGCCAGTAGGGATGAGAGGAAAAAGCTCCCGCACCGGGCCAAGGTCATCATTGTCCGGGCGGAGGGGGGCTGGCTAGTTGCTGGGCCTCGCGACTTTCTCGCCCTTGACCGCGTGCTTCGCCAGGGCGTCAAAGGCAGAAGTGCTCTGCGACTTGATGATTTCCTTGCCGTCTTGCTTCACGGTGATCTGCCACTCGGTCTTGTCCTTGTAGCTTTCGGAGTAGCCGCTGTAACCGGTGATTTGGGTGGATCCAAAAATTAGCTCGGTGATCTCCGCGGGCTTGAGCGCCTTAAGCTTCTCCGTCCCGGTGAAGATCAGGCTGTCGCTGTAGGAGTAGCGTTTGACGAGGACGGCCCAGCTCACTTCGCCCTCGGGCATTTCCTTGAAGGAAAGGTTCTTGATGCTCGCCTTGAGCGCTTGGGTGCGGTTGATCCGGTCGGAGTAGTAGCCGTTGCCTCGGGTATCGTTCTTTTCGAGGACGGTCTTGGCGACGGTCAGGCTGAGGCCGTTCTTTTCCTCGGCGTGGGCGCTAGCAACGAGGGCCAAGACGGCGGTGAGCATTAGCCGGAAGTGCGTTTTCATAGGGAGAGGGTTAAAGCGTTTGGCCGCGTGGAGGTCAATCATAGTTTGGGCGAAACCTTGGGTCCTTTTCTGGGCGAAAAAACGGCGCAGGTTGCCCGAGGCAACCTGCGCCGCATTCGTAAGGTTTTTCCGCCCGCCGCCTAGCGCGAGTAGAGCTCGACGATGAGCTGCTCGTTGACGATCGGCGCGATTTCTTCACGCGTCGGGACGCGGGCGACTGCGCCCTTGAAGTTATCCTTGTCCACACTCAACCAGTCCGGCACCGGCGTGATCTGGGTCAACTCGAGGTTTTTCGCCGCGAGCCGCCGCGACTGGGGCCGGTCCTTTATGGTGATGGCGTCGCCGCTTTTCACGTTGAAAGAGGAGATGTCCACCTTGCGGCCGTTCACCTGTACATGGCCGTGCGAGACAAGTTGCCGCGCGCCGCTGCGCGAGTTCGCGAAGCCGAGGCGATAGACGACGTTGTCGAGGCGGGTTTCGAGGAGTTGGAGCAGGATTTCGCCGGTCACGCCGCGTTTGGTCGAAGCGATGTGGAAGTAGCGGCGGAACTGCCGCTCCAGCACGCCGTACTGGTAGCGCAGCTTCTGTTTCTCGCCGAGGGCGACCGCGTATTCGCTCTGCTTGCGGCGCGAGCCCTTTGGCCCGTGCATGCCAGGGCCGTAGTTCTTGCGTTCGAGCGCTTTGGAGGGGCCAAAGAGGGCCACGCCAAAGCGGCGGCTGATTTTTGATTTGGGACCGGTGTAACGTGCCATGTCGGTTCTGGATTGGTTGCTAAGTGATGATTCGTTTTCGCGGCGTCAGACGCGGCGCTGTTTCGGCGGACGGCAGCCGTTATGTGGCACCGGCGTCACGTCTTTGATGACGCTGATTTCTAGTCCCACCGCCTGGATCGCCCGCACCGCGGACTCGCGGCCTGCACCGGGACCCTTGACGCGGACTTCGACTTCCTTCAAGCCGTGGCCCATCGCCTGACGGCAGGCATCCTGCGCCACCATCTGCGCCGCATACGCGGTGCTCTTGCGCGAGCCTTTGAAGCCGCACTTGCCGCCGCTCGACCAACCGATCGACGCGCCGTTCATGTCGGTGATTGTCACAATGGTATTGTTAAACGAAGCGACCACATGCGCGATTCCGGAGTGGACGTTCTTGCTCCCCTTCGCCTTGATGATCTTGATCTGCTCGACGACCGCGTTCGGATCGAGAGAAAGATTCTCCTCCTTCTTCGGCTCAGCCGCAGCGGCCGCAGCCGCAGCGTCCTTTTTTTTCGGAGCCTTGACCTTCACCGCCTTAACCGGCGCGTCCGCCGTGGCGGCAGCAGCGGCAGCGGGAGTTTCGACCGCAGCCGTCTCAGCGGCGGGTGCCGCAGCAACAACATCTTCGGTCTTATCAGCCTTTGGTTTCTTGGAATCGGGCATGGTGCTTGGTGGTTATTTGGCGGCCGGTTTGGCAGTGTCCTTCGCGCGCTGGACGCCGACGGTTTTGCGCGGGCCCTTGCGGGTCCGAGCATTGGTGGAAGTGCGCTGACCGCGCACCGGAAGACTGCGGCGATGCCGGATGCCGCGGTAGCAGTTGACCGCCTGCAGCCGCTTGAGATTAGCCTGCAATTCGCGGCGCAGATCGCCTTCGATCGGCAGCTTGCTGGCGGTGATCGCCTGAATGATTTGGTTGAGCTGTTCGCTGCTCAAGTCCTTCGCCCGGAGATCGGGGTTGATATTGGCCTGTTCGAGCAGCTTTTTCGCCGTGCTCGGGCCAATGCCGTAAATGTAGGGAAGCGACGCTTCGATGCGCTTGTCGCCGGGAATTTCAACGCCTAGGAGTCGGGGCATATGCTTGAGATGTGGATTAACCTTGCCGCTGCTTGTGGCGCGCATTTTTGCAAATGACGCGAACCACGTTTTTGCGCTTCACGATGCGGCAGCTTTCGCAAAGGCGTTTGACGGATGCTCTTACTTTCATGGTCTTAAATTTGGGTGGTTTTCGGAGGACAAAAAATCGCGCCGGGGATGGGCTTTCCCCAGTGCGATCAGGCTTGGTTCACTACTTTTGCCGGAAGGTTATTCGCCCTTTGGTCAAATCGTAGGGCGACATTTGTAACAGAACTTTGTCGCCTGGCAAGATGCGAATGAAGTGCAAACGCATTTTTCCTGAAATATGTGCCAGCACCCGGTGGCCGTTCGGCAACTCGACCCGAAACATCGTGTTCGGCAGGAGTTCCACGACCATGCCTTCTACTTCAATAGCGTCTTTTTTCGCCATGTCAGAATTTCCGGTTCGCCCTTGGTAATGAGCACAGTGTGCTCGAAATGTGCCGACGGTTTCGCGTCGAGCGTCACCACCGTCCATTTGTCCCCCAGCACCCGCACGCCCGCCACGCCCATGTTCACCATGGGCTCGATGGCAATCGTCATGCCCGGTTTCAATTTCGGCCCGCTCCCCCGCCGTCCGTAATTCGGCACCTGCGGCTCTTCGTGCAATTTCCGCCCCACCCCGTGACCCACAAACTCCCGCACCACGGTATAGCCGTTCGCCACCACTTCGTCCTCGATGGCCGCGCACATGTCGCCGAGCCGCCGCCCATTTTCCGCAAAAGTAATTGCGAGTTCCAAGGTGTCCTCGGTCACGCGTAAAAGGCGCTGCGTTTTTTCCTCGATGATACCCACCGGCACTGTCGTCGCCGTGTCCCCCACCCAGCCTTCCCGAATGACCCCGACATCCAGCTTCACGATGTCGCCATACTGCACCCGCCGGCCACCGCCGATGCCATGCACCACCTCCTCGTTCACCGAAATGCAAACATTCCCCGGAAAGCCCCGATACCCTAGGAAGGCGCTCTTGCAGTTCAGTTCCGCCATGAAATCGGCCGCCGCCTGATCAATCTCTCGCGTCGTAATGCCGGGCCGAATGACCCCGGAAACACGTTCCAGCACATCGCTCGCCGCCCGACAGGATGCCCGCATCTTGTCGATCTCACGGTCACTCTTGATCGGAATGCTCATGCCATCACCCGGCCTGTTTCCGCCTGCCTTCTCATTCCAGATGCTAGTGGCCCGAGCAACACAGTCCGCTGGTTCACTTAATGAAACTTGCCCGCCAGAAAAACCGCCAGCCCTGCTACCAGCAGCGCCGCAATCCCGACATAAAGCCAAAGCATCGCACCCTCTTGAACAGCCTCACCCTGCCCGCCCGTCGTCCGGTCAAAGCGTCCGCGAATGCGGCCCTTACGCAAGAAACCGTCGTAATGGCGCTGAATCAAGTGGGTTTCAACCTGGCGCATCGTGTCCAGAATGACGCCCACGATAATCAGCAGACTCGTGCCTCCAAAAAACTGCGCCGTCGTGTAAGGCACTTGGAGCTGATGCGAAAGCATCTGCGGCAGAATGGCGATGATCGTGAGGAAAATCGCTCCGGCAAACGTCAGCCGGGTCATCGTGAAATCGAGGAAATCAGCCGTGGGCTTGCCGGGACGCACCCCCGGAACGTAACCGCCATATTTCTTCAAGTCCTCCGCAATTTGCTGCGGCTGAAACTGCGTCGCCACCCAGAAGTAACTGAAAAAGAAAATCATCACGCCATAGAGCGTGTAGTGCAGCCATCCCGCCGTCAGCATTGCCGCCACTTTCTGCGCCGTGTCGCTGTTTTTAAACGCCATCGTCGCAATCGTGGAGGGGAAAACCAGCAGCGCCTGCGCGAAAATAATCGGCATGACCCCCGCGTAATTCACCTTCAACGGCATATACTGGGTCTGCCCGCCATACACCTTCCGTCCGACAACCCGCTTGGCGTACTGGACGCTAATCCTCCGTTGCGCCTGAGTCACACAGATAACCGCCGCAATCACGAAGAACAGAAACGCAATCATCAGCACCAGCACCATCGGATTGACCTGACTTGCCTGCTGACCGGCGCTGGGCACAAAGGTGCGCCAAGCCTGAACAAGCGCGGACGGCAGGCGGGCCACAATGCCGACCGAAATAATCAGGGACATCCCATTGCCCACACCGCGATCCGTAATTTGATCGCCTAGCCACATCAGGAACATTGTTCCCGCCGTGAGTGTAATCACAGTCATAATGCGGAAAGGCAATCCAGGCTCCGCCACCAGTGGGACACCCATCTTATTGATGGTGTCCATGATCCCTTGAAGGAAAGGATTGGAACCCGGATTTTCAAACGAAACTGCCAGCAGGTATCCTTGGAAAATGCACAGGGCAATCGTCGCATATCGCGTCAACTGCATGATTTTCTGCCGACCACCATCCTCTTTCGCCACCTTGCCGAGTTGCGGTACGACTGCCGTCAGCAGTTGCAACATAATGGATGCACTAATGTAAGGCATCACTCCCAGCGAAAACACCGCGCAGTTCTCAAGAGCACCGCCGCTGAAGATATTCAGTAACGCCGCCAGCGAGCCACCCGCCTGAGTGCCCTGTGCAGAAAACCACGCCTGAATCACGCTGACGTTGATTCCCGGACAACTGACTGCCGCGCCAATGCGGACAATCACCAGCATGACCAGCGTGAACATCACGCGGCTTCGCAACTCGGGGATCTTAAAGACGTTGGTGAAGGCCGAAATCATCGTGGCACGCAGGGTCGGTTACGAATCAGACAACTATGCGCCGTCCAAATGCCAGAATGCCAGCAGCCATTTACTTGAGAGCCAGCGAGCCCCCGGCCTTTTCAATGGCCGCCTTTGCCGTCTCACTGGCTTTGTCCACTGTGATCGTGAGCTTCTTGCTGAGTTCACCCCGGCCAAGAATCTTCACCGCGTCGTAAGGCCTGCGAATGAGGCCCGCCGCGAGCAACGCCTTTTCGTCAACAGTCGCGCCGGCGTCAAACGCATTGAGGTCGTCAAGGTTAATAACCGCAAAACGAGTCTTGAAATTCGCGTTGTTAAAACCACGCTTGGGAATCCGGCGAATGAGCGGCATCTGACCGCCTTCAAAGCCCAAACGGATGCTCCCGCCGGAGCGGGCCTTCTGGCCTTTGTGACCTTTGCCCGAGGTCTTGCCGTGGCCGCTGCTTTCGCCGCAGCCAAGTCGCTTCACCCGGTGCTTGGCGCCCGGACGAGGTGTGAGAGTATGCAAATTCATAAAATTAGTTTTCCGAGCCGTTGCTCGATTTGATCACCATTCCGCGGGTCTTGTAAATTTCTTCCCGCAGGCGGAGCTGTTGCAAGGCACCCAGAGTTGCCTTGACCACGTTCGCGTGATTGCTCGATCCCAACGATTTCGCCAGCACATCGCGAATTCCCGCAGCCTCGACCACCGCACGCACTCCGCCGCCGGCAATAACCCCGGTTCCCGGAGACGCCGGGCGCAACAGGACACGGCCCCCACCGTGTTCGCCAATGACCTCATGCGGAATAGTATTGTCACGGACGGCAATCTTGACCATCGCCTTTTTCGCCGACTCAGAAGCCTTGCGAATCGCCTCGCTAACTTCGTTCGCCTTGCCAAATCCGCAGCCGACCTTGCCCTTCTTGTCCCCGGTCACAATCAATGCGCTGAAGCTGAAACGGCGTCCGCCTTTCACGACCTTTGCGCAACGGTTGATGAAGACGACTTTCTCCGTCAGTCCCGAATCATCCTTCGGTTTGTCCTGCCGGTCGCGGCGGTTACGATTGCCTTGTTGGGGTGCTGCCATAGATATCTAGTTAAAATTCAAGTCCGCTTGCACGCGCGGCGTCGGCCAGTGCCTTCACTTTGCCATGGTAAATAAAGCCGCCCCGGTCGAATACGACCTTCGTGACACTCTTGGTCTTAGCGCGATCGGCCACCAGCTTGCCGACTTTTTCGGCAGTGGTCTTGTTCGCACGGTTCGTTTTGTCGTCGGTAAATTCCTTTTCCGTGGTGCTCACTGCCGCAATGGTCTTGCCGATTTCGTCGTCAATAACCTGGGCATAAATATGCTGGCCGGAAAAATGCACCGCGAGACGCGGGCGCTGAGGCGTGCCAGCCACCTTCTTGCGAAGGCGCTGATGACGCATTTTGAGAGGATTAATCTTCTTCGTAGCCATAAGAGCTTATTGGACGGTTTTGCCTTCCTTGCGCTGAATCTGTTCACCCACATACCGCACGCCCTTGCCCTTGTAAGGCTCCGGCGGGTAATAGGCTCGGATATCCGCCGCCACTTGGCCGACGAGTTGCCGGTCAATGCCTTCGATCTTGATCTTGGTATTGTCGGCAACCGTGACTTTGATGCCCTGCGGGATCGGAAAGTGGATGTCGTGTGAAAACCCAAGGTTGAGATCTAGGATGGGGCCCTTGACCGCGGCCTTAAAGCCGACGCCCTGGATTTCGAGGTCTTTGACAAATCCGGCCGACACCCCAGTGACCATGTTATTGATCAAGGCCCGGGACAGACCGTGCAGCGCGCGAACCTTGCGGTCTTCGCTGCTGCGATCCAAGGTCACCTGTGTGCCTTCGATACGGGCTTTGATCTGCTTCGGCAGCGTCCAGCCCAAGGTCCCCTTGGGGCCTTCGACGCTGATGGCTCCGTCGGCGGATACGTTGAGCTTCACTTTTGCCGGAAGCTCGATGGCCTTTTTACCGATACGGGACATGGCTGAAAAATATGGTTACCAAACAAAGGCGAGCAGTTCGCCACCGACATTCTGCTTCTTGGCCTCGCGGCCACTGATGACGCCCTTCGGCGTGGAAAGGATCGAGATGCCCATGCCGCCAAGCACCCGCGGGATTTCGGTCGCGGCAACATACTTGCGCAGTCCGGGCTTGCTGATCCGTTTGAGGCCGGTGATCGCCGAGGTGCGGTTGTGGTTCTTGGTCGTCACTTTGATGTGCGGAAACTTGCCCGTGGTATCGACCTCGTAGTTCGAGATATACCCTTCCTGTTTCAGGATGCGGGCGATTTCCGCCTTGATCTTGGAATAAGGCGCGGTCAGTTCCTCTTTGCGGGCGGAACCTGCATTGCGCAGGCGCGTCAGAAAGTCGGCGATGGGATCGGAAAGTTGGCTCATGTTTGCTTAGGCTGCGGCTTCGTCAGCTTTCTTTTGGACACGCTTGGCTTTGTCGCTGAACGGCATGCCGAGTTCGCTCAGAAGGGACTTAGCCTCCTCATTGGTCGTCGCGGAGGTCACGATGGTAATATCAAAGCCGATGTTGCGCTTAACCTTGTCGAGTTCAACCTCGGGGAAAATGGACTGATCGGAAACCCCCAAAGTGTAGTTCCCGTTGCCGTCGAAGGCACGGTGCGAAACACCCCGGAAATCGCGGATGCGCGGAAGCGCCGTCTTGATCAAACGCTCCAGAAACTCATACATCCGCGGGCCGCGCAGCGTGACTTTCGCACCGATGGGCTGGTGTTGGCGGAGTTTGAAATTTGCGATGCTCTTCTTCGAGCGGGTCTCCGCGGGCTTCTGGCCGGTAATCAGGGAAATTTCCGCCTTGGCGTCTTCGAGGCCCTGTTTGACATCGGTGTTCGCATTGACGCAGGTGTTGACGACCACCTTGTTCACCTTCGGAACCTGATGGATGTTCGAGTAACCGTGTTTCGCCTGCAGCGCAGGAATCACACGATCCTTGTAAAATTGGTAGAGTTCTACGGCCATAACCTGTTAGGCTTTCTTCTTCGGTTTGATCATGCCCGTCTTGGCAGCCTTCGACGACTGCTCGACCAGCTTGACATTGGAAATATGGATCGGCCCCTCGCGCTCGACGATGGCCCCCTGCGGATTGTCCTGCGACTTGCGGGTGTGTTTCTTGATCATACGCACGCCCTCGATCAAAACCCGCTCTTTCTTTGGCAGAACCGCGAGGACTTTGCCGACTGAACCGGAATGGTTGCCCGTAATTACCTGCACCTGGTCACCCTTCTTAACGTGGAAGTTTGGACGATTCATGCTTAGAGAACCTCCGGGGCAAGTGAGACAATTTTCATAAAATTCTTCTCGCGCAGTTCGCGGGCGACCGGCCCGAAGATGCGGGTGCCGCGCGGATTCAGATCCTTGTCGATGATGACAATGGCGTTGCTGTCAAAGCGCAGGTAGCTGCCGTCGTCGCGGCGAATTGGCTGCCTAGTCCGGACAATAACCGCACGAACCACTTCACCCTTCTTTACCGTGCCGCCGGCGGAGGCTTCGCGGACATGCGCGGTGATCACGTCGCCGATGTTGGCTACGGGAGAGTTCTTCTTCCCGATGACGCCGATCATCTTTGCCATGCGGGCGCCGGTGTTATCGGCAACATCTAGTCTGGAACGGATCTGGAGCATAAAAAGGGGAGCGGACTATATGTTAGTGTTTGATGACTTCAACCAGCCGCCAGCGCTTGAGTTTGGAAAGTGGGCGGGTCTCGGCAATCAGGACAGTGTCACCCACCTGGGCTTTGCCTTCTTCGTCATGGGCGTAGAAGCGCTTCACCTGTTTGACGATCTTGCCAAACTTTGCGTGCGGCACGCGGGTGGTGGTTTCGATGACAGCCGTCTTTGCCATCTTGGTCGAAACGACTTGGCCGACACGCTCTTTGCGCAAACCGCGGGAGAGTGTCACAGCGCTGGTGGTAGTAGTGTTTTCGCTCATGGCTTACTTGGCAACCGCCGCAGCGGTTTTGGCTTTCTGATTCAGCACGGTCTCAATACGGGCCACTTCGCGACGAATCACGCGGATCTGGCTGGGCTTTTCGAGTTGGCCGCTCTGCTGCTGGATGCGCAGATGGAAGCTCTCCTCACGCAACTGGTGCTTGCGGGCGGCTAGTTCATCGCGGCTAAGGTCACGGATTTCTTTGATCTTCATATGCTAGGCAGCGCGGTGGCGGGAAAGAAACTTCGTGCGGATCGGGAGCTTGTCGGCTGCGAGCCGTAAGGACTCACGCGCCACGGACTCGGGCACACCGTCAAGTTCAAAAAGGATGTTACCCGGGCGAACCGTCGCCACCCAGTATTCGGGAGAGCCTTTGCCCTTGCCCATGCGGGTTTCGGGTGGACGGGATGTCACCGACTTGTCGGGAAACATGCGGATCCACAACTTGCCTTTGCGCTTCATATTGCGAGTCAGCGCGACGCGAGCAGCTTCAATCTGGGTATTGGTAATCCAGGCGCGTTCGAGCGTCTGCAAGGCAAATTCACCGAAGTCGATGGAAATAGTGCGTGAAGCCTTGCCCGCGCGACTGCCGCGCTGGGTCTTGCGATACTTCACTCGTTTGGGCATCAAAGGCATAACCTGTTCTCCTTAGTAAAATTGTTGGGCTATTGGGGCACGGCCACTGGTTCGACTGGGGCCGCCTCACGCTCGCGCTTTTCAACAGGCGCCGGCTCGGCCAGGCCCTCTGGTTTGCACAACCAGCACTTGATGCCGATTATGCCATACACGGTGTTTGCTTCGGCAAAGCCGTAGTCAATCGCTTGGCGCAAAGTGTGCAGTGGGATTTTCCCTTCGCGATGCCACTCGGCACGGCTGATCTCAGCGCCACCCAGGCGTCCAGCGCAGCGGATCTTGATGCCTTGGGCGCCGAAATCCATGGTCGTCTGGATCGACTTCTTCATTGCGCGGCGGAAACTGATACGGCGTTCGATCTGCAAGGCCACATTTTCAGCAACAAGTTGGGCATCGAGTTCCGGTGTCTTGATCTCCTGAATGTCGATCTTCACCGATTTCCCGCCAGCCATCTTGCCTATCTCCTCGGTCATCTTCTCAATCTCAGTTCCCTTGCGCCCAATAACAATGCCAGGCCGCGCGGTATGAATCGTGACACGAATACTGTTCCATGCGCGTTCGATGACGATCTTCGCGACGGCCGCGAGTTTCAGTTTGTCTTTGACGTAGGCGCGGATCTTGAGGTCGGCGTGCAGAAACTCCGGCAACTCCTTGGGCGAGGCATACCACCGGGAACGCCAGTCATGATTCACGGCCAGACGGTAGCCAATAGGATTAACTTTCTGTCCCATAGTTATTCGTTGGGTTTGGATTGCTCTGCGGCGGGTGCCGGCGCCTTTTTGGCGGCTTTCTTCTTGGCGTGCGCCTTCTTGGGCTGACGCTTCGGTTTGATCTCGATCTCGTCAGTGACAATAATGCGGATGTGAGAAGTGCGCTTGCGAATCGGACCGGCGCTGCCGCGGGCTTTGGGCTGAAAACGCTTGAAGGTTGGTCCCTCGCCGACGGTGGCTTCCTGAACGACGAGTTTGTCAGCGCGCAGATTATTGTTGTTCTCGGCGTTAGCCACGGCGCTCTTTAGAGTCTTGGCGATCATGGCCGCGGCTTTTCTCGGCGTGAACGCGAGGAGGTCGAGCGCCGTCGCTACCGGCAGGCCCTGAATTGCGCGCGAAACTTCCCGGGCTTTGAAAGCCGAGATGCGTGCGCCTCGATAGATGGATTTGATCTGCATTCTAAAGCTCGTCTGTCTGGTTTGTTGAAATTGGTTTATTGCTGAGCGTCCACCTTAAGGCGGTCGCCGACTTTTACGCGGTCTTTTTCTGAACTTAGATTTTGAATAACGGCCCCAGCGATTTTCTCTCGGACATCCACGACGCGCACGCTGCCAATAAACCGGTCGTTGCGGACAATCTGGAAAGGAGTGCCGACTTTTACGCCCTGCTTGCTTCCAAGGTTCATTACGACCAGCGCGAGGTCTTCTTTCACGCTGATAACCATGGCATCGGTCATGGTGACGGCGATTGGCGACACTTCGACGGCATTGGTTGACGGCGCGCCCAACGCTGCATTGGCACCACGGATTTCAGCCTCCAAGGCAAGCCGCGACTGAGGACTCCCCCCGGTCGCGTTCTTGGCAAAAAGAGAAGACACCTCAACTAACCGCACCAACGCTTCGGAAAGTTTCCTTCTTTCCTCGGCGGAGGAACGCAGGTCGTTGACTGCGGCGAGCAAACGCTGCTCAAGCTTTTCACCGCTGCCGGTGACGGCGTCGATCCCTAGCGCGTCCAGGCGGAGTTTCATCTGCATGGACTGGTGCTGAAAGACCGCCGTCTCACCGCTGGCCACCGCGAGGTTTTTCCTCATGTCGGCGAGCGTCTTCCTGGTTTCGACCAAGTCGTTGCGCAGCTGTTTGTTTTCCCCGAGCACTTTGTCGAGGGTCACTTTCAGCTCGCTGTATTCAATATCTAAGTCTGAGAAAGAACCTGCTGACTGCGCCGCCGGTTTTGCAACCGACATCAGGCACAGCCCGATAACCATCACCGTAAGCGGTCGGCAGTGAGTCGAGATTTTCATTGCTCTCAACTCTTGGCCATCCGCCACGATTACTTGGTCACCTTGGCGGTATGCGACCCATGCTTCTTGAAAATTCGCGTTGGCGAAAATTCTCCCAGCTTGTGCCCTACCATGTTTTCCGTCACGAAGACGGAGTTAAAAAGCTTGCCGTTGTGGACGAGGAACGTGTGGCCCACAAACTCCGGCGTCACCATCGAGCGCCGCGACCAGGTCTTGATCGGCTTCTTGATGCTCGCGGCATTCATTTTGTCAATTTTTTCGAAGAGGTGTCCATCGACAAACGGACCTTTTTTTAGAGAACGACCCATATCTGATTAGTAGTTACTTCTTCTTTGAGCTGCGGCGTTCGACGATGAAATTGTTACTCGTCTTATACTTGCGGCGGGTTTTGAAGCCCTTGGCGAGCTGGCCCCAAGGCGACATCGGGTGATGCCTTCCGCCACCGCCCTTGGATTTGCCCTGGCCGCCACCCATCGGGTGATCGACCGGGTTCATCACCATGCCGCGCACGGTCGGACGCACCCCGCGCCAACGGCTGCGACCTGCTTTGCCGGAGGAAACGTTCATGTGCTCAACATTGCCGACCTGGCCGATGGTCGCGTAGCAGGCTTCGTGAATCTTGCGGATTTCACCTGAAGGAAGCCTGACCAGTGCATAGCCGCTCTCGCGGTTATTAAGTATCACCAACTGACCGGCGCTGCGAGCGATTTGACCGCCGCGACCGGCTACGAGTTCGACATTATGAACGGAAGCGCCGAGCGGAATGGCACTAAGCGGGAGGGCGTTGCCGACCTTGGGCTCAACATTGTCACCGGCGATGACCTTGTCACCCACGCCGAGTCCGACCGGAGCAAGGATATAAGCCTTGTCGCCATCGGCATATTGCAGAAGGGCGATACGGCAGGTGCGGTTCGGGTCGTATTCGATCGCCTTGACTTCGGCTTCGACGCCACGCTTCGAGCGCTTGAAGTCGATGATCCGGTATTTCTGCTTGTGACCGCCGCCGATGTGCCGAGTGGTGATGCGTCCGTTGTTATTGCGTCCGCCGGTCTTGTGCTTGGTCTCGACCAAGGACTTCTCGGGCTTGGATTTGGTTACCTCGTCAAACGCCGGCAACACCTTGAAGCGGTTGGTCGGGGTGAGAGGGCGGAAAGTTTTAAGTGCCATGACTGGTGATTGGTTAGGCGAGTTCGATCTTGTCGCCCTTCTTCAGGGTGACGATGGCTTTTTTCCAATCGGCCTGATGGCCAAAGGCGGCGGTGCGCTCGCGCTTCTTCTTGCCGGCGTAGTTGCAGGTGTTTACCGCGACCACGGACTTCTTGAACAGCTTTTCAATCGCCTGTTTGATTTGAATCTTCGTGGCATGTGGGCGGACGCGGAAGACGTACTTGTTTTCCTTTTCCGCGAGGAGGGTCGCCTTTTCGGTCAGGCGAACCGTTTCGATAATGTCGTATGGCTCGTTCATTACTTGGCGAGGCGTTCTGCGAGTTGAGCGAGGCCGTCGTTGGTTACGATGATCTTGCGAAAATTAAGGAGCTGTTCGGTATTCACCTGGGCGGCGGTCATCAGCAAGGTCGGCTGCACGTTGCGCGCAGCAAGGTAGGTGGTCTCGTCAAAGGCCGCAGAGACTACAATTGTCTTCGCTTCCTTGGTAATGGCGTGCAATGCGGCTACAAACTGCTTGGTTTTGGGCGTGGCAACCACAAAAGAATCAACAATCAGGACATCACCAGCTTTGATGCGCTCGCTCAACGCCTTGCGGAGCGCGATGCGCTTGGAGGTCTTGGACAGCTTCTTGGAATAGTCATGCGGGTGCGGCCCGAAGACCACGCCGCCGCCGACCCAAACGGGGCTCGACTTGTATCCGGCGCGGGCGCGGCCAGTGCCTTTCTGCCGCCAAGGTTTGGCCCCTGATCCGCTCACCGTCGCCTTAGTCTTGACCGAGGCAGTGCCGCTGCGGCGATTTGCCTGGAGCGCGACAACCGCGTCATGCACGACCTGACTGTATTTGCCATTCTCGATCACGTCTATCTTGGCAGCCTTGGCGGCTTCAACTGTGAGAACTTTCGCAGCCATAAATTACTTCGCAGCCTCCGGTTGACCTTTGATGGCGGGGCGGATGACGACGTAGCCGCCGTTTGCACCGGGCACCGCACCGCTGATAAGAATGACGCCCTCCTCGGGACGGACTTGGACGACGCGGAGGTTTTGCACCGTGATACGCTCATCACCCATGTGACCAGGCATACCCATGTTCTTCCAAATTCGGCCTGGGGTCGAACGGTTGCCGATGGCACCGTTCCGACGGTGCATCATGTGGCCGTGCGAAGCAGGCTGACCGGACATGTTATGCTTCTTCATTACCCCTTGGAAGCCCTTGCCCTTGGATTGGCCGATCACGTCCACCACATCGCCGACCGCGAACTGGCTGACATTAAGATCAATCGCGCCTTCCAAGGTGGTGCCTTCCGGCAGGCGGAACTCACGAATGAACCGCTTGGGCCCGGACGAGGCCTTTTTGAAATGACCTAGCAACGGCTGGGTCACGCGCTGAGGCTTTTGGGCGTCATAGCCAACCTGGACGGACGAGTAACCGTCGCTGTCTTCGGTCTTGATTTGCAGGGCGGTGTTGCCGCCGGCCTCGATGACGGTGACAGGCGTAGCCTTGCCTTTGTCATCATAGACGCGGGTCATCCCGATCTTTTTTCCTAGTAATCCAATCTTCATGTCGCTGAGTAACTAAAGGTCAGATCTTGATGGTGATGTCCACACCGGCCGGGAGGTTGAGCTTTTTCAGCTCGTCCACGGTCTTCGCAGTCGGCTCGATGATGTCGAGCAGGCGCTTGTGTGTACGGATTTCGAACTGCTCCATGGACTTCTTATCCACGTGCGGGGAGCGGTTCACGGTAAATTTCTCGATGCGCGTCGGCAGCGGAATCGGTCCCGCGACCTTGGCACCCGTGCGTTTGGCGGTCTCGACGATTTCCGACGAGGATTGGTCCAGCATCCGAAAATCAAATGCTTTAAGACGGATGCGAATGCGTTGTCCGGTCATAGGTAAAATGGGTTACTTGGCCTTCTGGTCGAGCACGGCAGCGAGCACCTGGGCTGGGACTTGCTCAAAGTGGGACGGTTCCATCGAGTAGCTGGAACGGCCTTTCGACAGTGAGCGAATCGCGGTGGCGTAACCGAACATTTCCGCCAGCGGCACTTCCGCGTTTACGATGGATAGGTTTGCCTTGCTCTCGATGCTCATGATCTTGCCGCGGCGGCGGTTAAGGTCGCCCATGATGTCACCCTGATATTCTTCAGGAGTGCTGTTCTCAACCTTCATGATCGGCTCCAGCAGGATCGCGCCTGCTTTCTTGAAGCCGTCCTTGACCGCGAAGATTGCCGCCATCTTGAACGCCAGTTCGTTGGAATCAACGTCGTGGTAGCTGCCGTCGATGATGTCCACCTCGACATCAATCACTGGATAGCCGCCGACAACACCGTTTAGCACCGCTTCCTCGACGCCCTTCTTACAGGCGGGGATGTATTCTTTCGGAATGGTTCCGCCGACGACTTTGTTTTCGAGGACGAGACCCTTGCCGCGCTCGCCGGGACGGACATTGACGATGACGTGACCATACTGACCGCGTCCACCGGACTGCTTAATCAGCCTGCCCTCGCCAGTCGCCTTCAAGGTGATCGTCTCACGGTAGGCAATCTGCGGCTTCCCCGCGGTCGCCTCGACCTTGAACTCACGCATCATGCGGTCGCGGATGATTTCCAAATGCAACTCACCCATGCCGGCGATGATCGTCTGACCGGTGTCTTCGTCGGTGTGAACCCGAAAAGTCGGGTCTTCTTCCGATAGGCGCTGGAGGGCATTGCCCATCTTTTCCTGATCGACCTTGGTCTTCGGCTCGATGGACATCGAGATAACGGGATCAGGGAACGATGGCGGTTCGAGTAGAATCGGATGATCTTCGTCGCAAAGCGTGTCGCCGGTGGTGACGTTCTTGATACCGACGATGGCCGCGATGTCGCCGGAGTAGATCGTGTCGATGTCCTCGCGCTTGTCGGCCTGAATCTGAATCAGACGACTGATGCGGTCGCGCTTGTTGGTGCGTGGGTTATAGATGGTGTCGCCTTTGGTGACTTTGCCGCTATAGACGCGGAAGAAAACGAGTTTGCCGACAAAGGGATCAGTCCAGAGCTTGAAGGCGAGGGAGCAAAACTTGGCGTTGTCGTCCGTGATGGCATCGATGGGGGCCAGCGTATCGGGATCCATGCCTTTGGCCGGAGGGATGTCGATTGGGCTCGGGAGGTAGTCGATGACGGCATCCATGAGATACTGCACGCCCTTGTTTTTGAAAGCCGAGCCACCTACGACCGGGACAAAATTGTTCGCAATGGTCTGGCGGCGGATGCCGGCCTTGAGCATCTGGATGGAGATAGGCTTCTCTTCCAAGTAGGCAGTGCCGATTTCGTCGTCGAGATCGGAGATAGCCGAAACGAGGTCGTTATAGGCACTGTCCACCATCTCCTTCGCATCCGCCGGAATCTCCTCGATCAGATAGTTGGAACCCATCTCTTTATCGTCGAGATAGATGATCGCCTTCTTGTTAATGACATCATACTGACCCTTGAGTTGGTCTTCGGCACCAATCGGGATCAGAATCGGCCAGGCATTGGCTCGGAGCTTGGTCCGCATGTCATTGATGGCGTTGTTAAAGTTGGCGCCCGTGCGATCCATCTTATTGACAAACGCGATGCGCGGCACGCTGTACTTCATCGCCTGACGCCACACCGTCTCGGACTGCGGCTGCACTCCGGCCACTGCACAGAAAACGGCAATTGCGCCATCGAGCACACGGAGTGAACGCTCGACCTCGGCGGTGAAATCCACATGACCGGGGGTATCAATAATGTTCACCCGCATCTTGGTGTCCTCAAACGCCTTATAGACCGCGGCCTCTTTACGCTGCTGCCAGAAGCAAGTCGTCGCTGCAGAGGTAATGGTGATGCCGCGCTCGCGCTCTTGCTCCATCCAGTCGGTGACGGTCGTGCCTTCATGCACCTCGCCGATCTTGTGGATCATACCGGTATAGAAAAGAATACGTTCGGTCAGAGTGGTTTTGCCGGCGTCGATGTGCGCGGCAATGCCGATGTTACGCGTCTTCTCCAGCGGGTACTGGCGGTGCGGCGAATTCGGATTAGTAGAAATGGGAGCAGCAGCGGCTGACATGGTCGTTACTGGTTAGAAACGGAAATGCGCGAACGCCCGATTGGCCTGGGCCATCTTATGGGTGTCATCCCGTTTCTTGATGGCATTCCCCTGCCCGCTCGCGGCTTCCTTGAGTTCATTGGCGAGCGCCTTCATCAGCGGAATGTTTTTGCGCGCCTGCGCATAACCAACGATCCAGCGCATCGCGAGAGCGAGCTGGCGAGCTGGCGGCACCTCCATCGGCACCTGATAAGTCGCACCACCCACGCGGCGACTCTTGACCTCGAGACGCGGCTTCACGTTGTCGATGGCCTTGTTCAAAATTTCCAGCGGATCGACCGCATCCGTGCCCGTGCGGGTTTCCTCGATAGCCGTATAGACGATGCGCTCGGCGAGCGACTTCTTGCCATCCTGCATGACCGTGGCGATGAGACGCGCCACGACCGGACTGCCGTAGCGGGCGTCCAACTTCTCTTCCTTATGAATAACTCGGCGACGACGGGACATGAGAGTTTTGGTTGAAAGTGATTACTTCTTCTTGCCTTTGGCGGCGGCAGCGGCGGCTTCAGCGCCTTTCTTCGGACGCTTGGCCCCGTACTTCGAGCGACTGCGGCGACGACCATCAACCCCGAGCGCGTCGAGCGTGCCACGGACGATGTGATAACGCACACCCGGCAAATCCTTCACCCGGCCACCGCGAACGAGCACGATCGAGTGCTCCTGCAAATTGTGCCCCTCACCCGGAATATACGCGATGACCTCGTACCCATTCGTCAACCGCACCTTCGCCACTTTGCGCAGAGCCGAGTTCGGCTTCTTCGGCGTACGAGTCATCACTTGCGTGCAGACCCCGCGGCGAAACGGACAATTGGTCAGCGCCGGTGATTTGGATTTCACCGTGACTTTCTTGCGTCCTTGGCGGACGAGCTGGTTGATGGTTGGCATTGGGAAAAGTTTGGTCGCTTGCAGACTGCTAAACCCGGCTGCACCCGGGGACTGAAAACCCCGCTGGCACGGGCGATTTCAATGCCCATTGGGAGCGGGGAGCGCGGACTTTAGGAGAACCGGCCCGACGTGCAAGCAGTTTTCTTTGCGAACGCGATTTATTTTCCTTTTGCGACTTCGCCAACCTCTGCACCAAGCGACGCAGCCGCCGGGTAAAACCGGAGCCGCGAATGCTTGAGCGAAAAGCTCAGCCGAGCGCGAAAAGGGCAGAATGTTTAGGCGACCTATGGAAACCACGCAAGGGGGATTTTGGAAATCTTTGCCTGCACGTGCTCCGGGGTAAGAAGTGCATCCGCAAATCGGCGCGGCGGGCTTTTTCGTTGATCTCTCCGTGAGGGCTTTCACCGCGGCCTGCGACCCGTGAGTTTAGGGTCGCGCGGAGGCGCATGAAGCCGCCGGCGGGGGCGTCCTCGATAGCGGTATCGTTATAGTAGGTGAAAATCTCGTAGCTGCCGTCGGAGACAGGCGCGCCGGCCTGGATGGCGTGGGTGGCGGCGCCGGGCAGGGCGATGCCGCCGAGGGTGGCGGCGGCTTCGGGGATGAGGGTCACACCGGGGCGGTTCTTGCGGATGCGGGCCTTGAAGCTGAGGTAGTTTTTCTCCAGGACCGCGGCGCCGCCGAGCGCCGCGCCGGTGCGGACCTGGAGTTGCGGCAAAAGATTCGGACTGGCGGTGAGCGGGTCGGAGCCGAAGACAGACTCGAAAAAGTTGCTCACGCCGTCGCCTTCCGCATCTGCCCCGGGCGCGGACAGGCCGCCGGGAGAAGTGATGCCGGCGGCCCACGCGGCGAAGGCTGGATCGGGCACGAGCGTGGCCGCAGGCGGCGCGGCGAGGCGGCGATTTCCGGGGCGGCGAGGCCGCGGTTGTAAATGCGGAAGTCGTCGATGAGCCCGTTGAACAGCGGGTCGGCGGCAAACTGCGCTTTGCCAAGGTAGTTGTTCACGGAATTCAACGCCGCCGGGTCGACGGTGATCGCGCCCGAGGCTGCCGCCGCGCCGTTCACGTGGATCGTGCCGGTATTGCCGACGAGGGTGATGGCCAGGTGCGTCCACTCGCCGATGACGAGCGGAGAGGTTTCGAGAATCTGCTCGCTGCCGGCGCTGTTGCCATTGATCGAAATGGTGAAGCGCAGATTGCCACTCGCAGCTTTGGGCGTGGAGCATGGACTGCGTGGTGCCGTTGCCAAAGTCGAAGTTGCGCTGCCAGAGGGCGCCGCCGTTCCAGCGCGGACTTCACCTTCGGCGCGTGGGTGTGGTGGGCGGCGGCGCAAATTGGCGCGAGGCGTTGTCGCGATATAGGTCACGCCCGCCGCACTCAGCGAGCCGTCGTCCCACACGAGGCGGCGCACGTCTTCGACCCAGTTGTAAAGCGCGTAGCGTTCGACAAAGGGCAGCGTGTCCAGCATGTCGGTCATCGCCGCAATGGTCGCCTTGAAAGAACTGACCGCCATTTTCAGCGCGCCGAGCGTGGTGTCGTTGTAGGCGGTGAACGGCGTCAGCAGCTTGGAGGGGCCGGTGAAATTCGCGCCGTCGAAAACCTCCATGGGCGCAAACGACGGCGCGTGCGGGATGACCACCGCACCGAGGAAATACTGCACCACGCGCACATTTCCATCGGGCCCCGCCACCGCGCCGTTCACGCGCAGGCGGCTGAGAAAAGTGGACGCCACGACCGACGGCTGGAGGTTGTCGATGAAAAACCAGGCTTCTGCCGAGTTGAGATTCACGATGCAGCCGGGGATGGGATCGCCCGCGCCGGTGACATGCAGTTCCGCCTTCGCCGTCATCGTCACCGTCGTATTTGTGAGGGTGGCGACGGTTTGCACGTCGTTGCTGATATTCAGCGGCTGCCTCGCCGCGAGCAGCGGGGCGCACAGCAGCAGCGGCAGCAGCAGCCAACGGCCGAGCGCGCCCCGCAGCGGGCGCGGTGCGGCAAAAAAAAGCAGGCGTGAGTCACGGGGACAGAGGGAGTGTGAGCCACGGCATAGTGCCCTAAAAAAGGCCGGTCGCGCCGCGAAAAACCGCGTGTTTCAACGGAGACCGCGCGCAACCCCACGCCGGGCCGCGCCGCCGCCGCCACGCTCACTTTTCCACCGGACGCAGCGAGACTTGGCGGAGGTCCATGACGGCGGCGCCTTTTTTCACGATGGGCGTCACCGTGAGCGTCTGCGGGCCGGCGGTGAGTTTGACGGTGCCGATGGAGCGCATGATGAAGTGCTGAAATGCGCCGGTATTTTCGACGGTGAAGCTGAGCTTTTGACCGGCGATTTCCACGGCCACTTCGGAGCCGCCGCCAGCGCAGCCTTGCAGGACTTCGACCTCGTACACGCCCGCTTTCGCCACGGGAAAATCCCAGCTCGCCCAGTCGCTTTCATTCACCCAGAAGCCGAGGGTGCGCTTCATAGGCTGGGGTTCGTAGCGAAGTTTTTCGCCGTGGGTTTGAGCATCGGCGGGGTGCAGGCGGATGTCCCCGGTGGCGGGCGTGACGCGCGGCGCGCGGCCTTTCACGGCGGCGTTCATGGCCGCGCGCCAGTCCTTCCACGCGGCCTCGATTTGCGCCGCAGTCTGGCCGTCGGCGGTCAGCTTCGACGGGTCGCGGGTGACGTAGAGCGCGGCGTGCGCGGCGCGGTCGAAGGCGGGATTCGGCACACACTCCTGCGCGCCGACGCGCTTGCGCCAGTCGCGCAGTTTTTTCTGCAAGTCATCGGCGCGGGCTTTTTCCGACGAGGCGAGATTGGTGTTTTCGCCGGGGTCTTTGGCGAGGTCGAAAAGCTCGGCGCTGCCGTCCTCGTAGTTTTCCACGAGTTTCCAGTCGCCCTCGCGCACGGCTCCGGCGGGGCGTCCGCCTTGGTTCGTGTAGTTCGGGAAATGCCAGAACAGCGGGCGCGGCGGGAGCGCGGTGCCGGCGAAAAGTTTCGCCAGACTCACGCCGTCGAGCGGGCCGTCCGTTTTCGCGGGATCGACGCCCGCCCACTCCAGCATCGTGGGCATGAGGTCGGTGAGCACGACCGGCGTGGCATTCACGCCGGGCGCGATTTTCCCCGGCCAACGCACGAGCAGCGGCACGCGCAAGCCGCCTTCATACACGTAGCCTTTGCCCGCGCGAAACGGGGTGTTGTGCGTGGCCGGCGTACCCGGCGCTTCGAGGACATGCAGCCCGCCGTGGTCGCTGGCGAAAATAACGATGGTGCGCTCGGCGAGGCTGAGCGCGGCGAGCTTCGCGAGGAGGCGGCCTACAGTCTGATCGAGGCGCGCGACCACATCGGCGTACGCGGGATTGAACGCACCCGCGTGTTTTGCCGCGTCCTCGGGCCGGGTGGCAAAGGGGATGTGCGGGCTGTTGTGCGGCAGGTAGAGAAAGAAGGGGCGCTCCTTGTTCGCCTCGATGAATTTCTCCGCCTCGGCGGTCAGCCCGACCTCGCCTTTGCTCCCCTCCTCCGCCGTCGGCACGGTCTTCGCCTGGCCGGTGAAAACGGTGTCGAAGCCCTGCTCCTTCGGCCCGAAACCGGCCTCGCCGAGATGCCACTTCCCGATGCAGGCCGTAGCGTAGCCCGCGTCGCGCAGCAGTTCGGCAACGGTGATTTCCTCGAGCGGAAGCTGACCCTCGATCACCGGCTGGAGCAGCTTTTGCGAGGGCGCATCAGCGCGGCCGGGGAGGAAATTCGTGAGGTGCAGCCGCGCCGGACATTTGCCCGTGAGCAGCGCCGCGCGCGACGGCGAGCAGATGGGCTGTGCGGCATACGCCTGGGTGAACCGCAGGCCCTGCGCGGCGAGGGCATCGAGATGCGGCGTGGCCTGGTCTTGGCGCCCGTAGCAGGCGAGGTCGTTGAAGCTGAGATCGTCGGCGAAGATGAAAACGATGTTGGGCGGCGGCTCCGCGGCGCGGGCGACGGTGAGCGTGAGGACGAGGATGAGGATGAGTTGTTTCATGGTGCTAGCGCGTCTGTTGCAAAAAGCCTGCTGTCATCCTGAACGCAGCCACTGGAGGCTTGGCGACAAGGGCGGAGTGAAGAACCGCTGGCTGTAACGCGACGGAGGCGCGGAACGGCGTTCAGAATGACGGTTGCGTTGGAATTTTCTCCGCAGCGAAACTGCGCCTTCATTTCGGCTCGGGAGCGGGTTTGGGCGCGGGCTTCGGCTCGGCTTTCGCGGGCGGCAGATGCGGCTCGATCTTCGCGCCGCCGGTGACTTGCTCCCAGGTGAAAGCGCGCTTTTCCACAAGGCCGGTGCCGGTTTGCCACATCTCGAGCGTGACCTTCGGCGGCTCGGCGGCGGTGTCGAATTCGTAGATGCAGAAAAAGCGGCCGTCGTCGTGGTAGGCGAACATCTCGGGCACGGGTTTGCTTTTCGCGCCCGGGCTGCCCAGCGGGCCGCTGGTCACCTCGATGAAGCGCCCGCGGACGTGATACGCGGCGGTGAAATGGCGGTCGCCGCTCAGCAGCAGCACGTTCTTCATATCGTGCTCGGCGAGAAAATCGAAGATGTCCTGCTCCTCGCGGGCGTAGCTTTTCCACGAGTCTTCGGAGGAATTGCTCTGCCACTCGCCGCCGGCGCCGATGACCTTGAGCGTGGCTTTGCTGGCAAGCAGTTCGCGCTTGAGCCAGGCGAGCTGTTTCGCGCCGAGTTGGGTCTTCGTGCCGTCGTCGGGGGCCTTGTCGGGCGAGCGGTGGTAGCGGACATCGAGGAGGAAAAAGTCCACGTCGCCGCGGGTGAATTTGCAATAGACGCCGGGGTTGTCCGGCTCGCCGGCGGCGGGGTTGGCGAAGAACTCGTTGAAGGTGCGGAGCGAGTCTTCCTTCCCCGCCTGGGTGCCGTCGCTGTCGTTTACGCCGAAGTCGTGGTCGTCCCAGATGCCGTAGAGCGGCGTGCGCTGGAAGAGAGCGCGGAAGGCGGCGCTGCTGCGGTGCGCGATGAAGGCGGCGCGCTGCTTCGCGGGGTCGGTGGTGTTGGCGTAGTGGTTGTCGCCGAGCAGCAGCATGAGATCGACCGCGGTGCGCGCGTCGAGGTCGGCCCAGGTGGCGGCGTCGAGCCACGGTTCCTTGCCGACGCAGGAGCCAAAGGCGAAGCGCAGTTTGCCCCGCGCACCGTCGGCCGGCGCGGTGGTGAAAGACGGCCACGGGCGGGCGAGCGCGGGCTGGCCGTCGAGCAGGACGGTGTAGAAATAATGCGTCGCGGCTTTCAGCTCAGGAATGGCCACGGTGCCCGTGAAGCCTGACGCCTCCTTGATCTCCGAGCCGGCGAGCTCCCGCGCCCCGCTGAAATCCGCCTGCTCGCTCACCCGCACCGCGACCTTCGCTGCACCCGTCGCTTTCACCCAAATGCGCGCCTCATTTGGCCCAACATGCCCGAGCATCGGCGCGAGCTGGAGATACGCCGGGCCGGGCTGCGGCGGCAGCACGGCGGGCGCGGCGGTGGAGCTGCCGTAGTCCTCGGCGGCGAGGGCGACGGCGGAGCAAAGCGCGAAGGCGAGGAGGCGGGGAAACATGGCGGGCGATGTTTGCGCGGCGCGCGCAAGTTGCAACGCCCAACTCGCGCCCAACGGATTCCTTTCTCTCCCTTCCTTTTCCGACAGAACCCGCTCGCCACCCAACCGCGACTTGCCTAACATCCGCCGCCATGACCCGAGGCCTTCCCAGCCAGCGAATCCGGCACCGGCGAAACGACGCCGCAGATGCCGGCGTGGAAGGACGCGTTGCGAGGTTCGGGCCCCTGCTCCCCCCATTTGACCCCGCCATGCCCGACCGTTTCCCCTACGACGTCTTCCTCAGCCACAACCACGCGGACAAGCCGCGGGTGCGGCGGCTGGCGGAGCGGCTGAAGGCGGCGGGGGTGCGGGTGTGGTTGGATGAGTGGGTCATCCAGGCGGGGGACATCATCGCGCTGAAAGTGGAT
>JANPHJ010000236.1:0-5312 GCA_031424395.1 Chthoniobacter sp. | reverse complement strand
CCGCCGGGCGCGGGCAACGGCTACGAGCCGCCGCCGGGGCCGGCGCGCGATGTGGACGCGGCGCGCAAACTTCTCGCGGATGCCGGCTACCCCGAAGGCCGCGGCTTTCCCGTCGTCTATTACCTCTACCGCTCCGATTCCGATCTCGATCAGGACATCGCGGTCGAGTTGCAAAACATGTTTCGCCGCGATCTCGGCGTGACCATCCAGCTCGCGCGGCAGGAGTGGACCGTCTATCTCAACTCGCAGAGCAAGCTCGACTACGACATGTGCCGCTCCTCGTGGGTCGGCGATTACAACGACCCGAACACTTTCCTCGACATGTTCCTCACCGACGGCGGCAACAACCGCACCGGCTGGAGCAGCGCAAAATATGACGGGCTCCTCGCCGCCGCCGCGCGCGAAGTGGACCCCAAAAAACGCTTCGATATTTTCCGCGACGCCGAGCGCATCCTCGTCTCCGAGGAGATGCCCATCTGCCCGCTCTACTACTACGTCGGCATCCAGTTCTACGACCCCGCGCGCCTCGGCGGCATCGAGCCCAACCTGCTCGACGAGCATCCGCTCAAGGCGATGTACTGGAAAAAACCGCGCTGATGGATCGCCTGGTTTTCGCGATCTACCGCGCGCTTTCCGCGCTGCTCAGCGCGCTGCCGCTCACCGCGGTCTTCCGCCTCGGCTGGGCGCTCGGGGCGCTTGGCTACTGGATCGCGCCGTCCTACCGCCGGCTCGTACTGCACAATCTCGGCATCGCTTTTGGCGCGGAAAAATCGCCCGCTGAGCTGCGCGCGCTGGCGCGAAAACACTTCGCCACCCTCGGCGCGAACATTTTCTCCAACGTCAAACTGCCCACGCTTTCGGCGGAGGAAATCCGCGCCGTCGTCACCGTCGAGGGCTTGGAGACTTTGCAGGCGGGGAACAAAATCGGCTGCGGCTTCGTGATGGTCATCAGCCACCTCGGCAGTTGGGAAATGTTCGCCCAACTCTCGCCGACCTTTTTCGGCTGCAAAGTGGGCACCATCTTTCAGGCGCTCGGCAATCCCCACATCGACGCCGAAGTCCGCCGCGACCGCGCGCGGCTCGGGCTCGAGCTGTTTGAAAAAAAAGCGGGCTTCATCAAAGCCGGCCAGTTCATGCGCGAAGGCGGGGCCGTCGGCATCCTCATGGATCAGCACGCCGGCGACGCCGGGCTCTGGTGCCCGTTCTTTGGCCGCCTCGCTTCCACCACCACGCTCCCCGCCACCCTCGCCCTGCGCACCGGCGCGTGGCTCGTCCCCGCCGCCGTCCACACCGACGGCGTGGCCCGCTGGCGCTGCATCATCCAAGCGCCCGTGCCGCCCGCAGGCCATGACGCCGACGCCATCACCACCGGCCTCAACCACGTCCTCGAAGCGCAAATTCGCCATCGACCCGAAGACTGGTTCTGGGTTCACAACCGCTGGAAAACCCCGAAGCCGAAATTCCTCCTCGCGACCTACAAACGCGGGACGGCCCTCGCGGACTCGGGAATGACGAATGACGAACGCCGAATGACGAAATCGCTTCAAGCGTTCCGCATTTTGATCCGTGCTAGCAATTGGCTCGGCGACGCCATCATGTCCGTGCCCGCCGTCCGCGCCATCAAGGGTGGCCGACCCGACGCCCACGTCACCATCCTCACGCCCGGCAAGCTCGCCGATGTTTGGAAGAGCGTCGCCGAAGTCGATGAGGTTATCGCCGTCGAGCCCGGCGACAGCGTCTTCGCCGTCGGGAAAAAACTGCGCGCCCACCAATTCGACGCCGCCGTCATTTTCCCAAACTCCCTCCGCACCGCCCTCGAAGTCTGGCTCGCCCGCATCCCCCGCCGCGTCGGCGTCCCAGGCCACCGTCGCCGCTGGCTGCTCGACCAGATTTTCGAGCCGAAGAAAAAAAAGAAACAACCCGTCCCGCGCCCCCGCCACCAAGTCCACGACTACCTCGCCATTGCCGAATTCATCGGCGCGGAGGTGCGCGGCGTGGATGGTGGATTGTTGATGGTGGATGGTTTTCGCGGCGTCGCAGCACTTCACCATCCACCATCCACCCCCCACCATCCACGCCCCCGCATCGGCCTCTGCCCCGGCGCGGAATACGGCCCCGCCAAACGCTGGCTCCCCGAGCGCTTCGCCGAAACCATGCGCGCCGTCCACGAAAAGACCGGCTGCGAATGGAAGCTCTTCGGCGTCGAAAAAGACCGTCCCGTCGCCGACACCATCCTCGCCGCCGCCGCGATCCCCGTCACCGACCTCATCGGCAAAACCACCCTCGCGCAGCTCATGGACGAACTCCGCACCTGCGACCTTCTCCTCACCAACGACACCGGCACCATGCACCTCGCCGCCCACCTCGGCGTCCCCACCGTCGCGCTTTTCGGCAGCACCGAGCCCGCGCTCACCGGCCCGCTCGGACCGCAGCACCGCGTCATCCGCCACCACGTCGAATGCAGCCCCTGCTTTCTCCGCGAATGCCCCATCGACTTCCGCTGCATGAAGGCCATCGAAGTCAGCGAAGTCGTCGCGGCCGTGGAAGGTCTGCTCAACGCACTGCGGGTGAACGGCTGATCTGCGTCACTCCGGCAGCTTTATTTTGCGTTCGCGGAGGAGCCGTTCGACTTGGGCGAGGAGGTCGGTGCGTTCGAGGTTCGCGTCGCCGACGGCGGTGAGGAGGGCGCCGTTGAGGCGCGGGTCTTTGAGCACGACGAGAGTGTCGAGCGCGGCGCGGCGGGTCTGCTCGGAGGCGCTGGCATCGGCGAGGAGCGCGGCGAGTTGGTTGCGGGTGACGTCGGCCTGCACCTCGGAATTGGCGAGCAGGCGACGGGCGGCGGCGGCGGCGGCGCTGACGAGGGTATCGCTGCGTGCGGCGAGGGCTTCGTTGATTTTCGGCAGCACCTGCGGATCGCCGAGATCAGCGAGGGCGAGGAGCGCGGCGGGCGCGAGCGGGTAATTCCAGTCGGCGAGGAAGGTGTTGAAATGCTGTTCGAAATCTTTCGCGCCGAGCGCGCCGAGGATGCGGATGGCCGCGCGGTTCCAGTTCGTGTCGTTGCTCTTGGCGAGGATTTTTTGGGCTTCGTCGAGCGTACGCGGATCGCGCATGGCCACGAGCGCGGCGACGGCTTGGTCAGTGAGTTGCGACTCGGAGATGTGCTCGATGGCGTAGACGTAGCCGTCGCGCATGCCGTGCTTTCCGAGGAGTTCGGCGATGCGGAGTTTGCGGTGGAGGTTCTGCTCCTTGGCGATGTACGGCTGGAGGGCACGGGCGGCAGCGGGCGAGCCGATCGAGAGCATCACCTCTACGGCCGCGTCGCAGGTGGCCGGTTGAATCGGGTCGAGGAGTTTGGCGAGCGGCGCGACGAGGCGCTCGTCCGGCGTGCGGGCGCAAACATCGCGCGCCACGCCGGCGAATAAACTTTGTTCGTTACCGTCGAGCGGCAGGGCGGAGAGTCGCACCAGCAGCGCAGCGGCGGAGTCGTCAGGCAGCGTGCCGGCGGCCCGCAGCTCGGCCTCGCAGCGGAAGCCGGCGGCAATTTTTTCCTCCGCCCGCCGGGCGATTTCGGAGGCTGCAGCGGTGGTGTCCACGCGCGCGAGGGCCGTCTCGGTCGGATCGTTGAAGGGTGTGTCGAGCGGCAGGCTTTTCGTCAGGGCGAGGAGCTGGTCCTTGAAGACCGCGAGGTGAAGTTTGCCCACGGCTTCGATCTGCGCAGCGCGCGCGGCCAGCGAGCGGCTGGGTTTTGTAAAATCGAGCTGCGCGATCAGTGCGGGATCGCGCAGCGCACCGAGTTCGCCCGCGGCGCCGAGCAGCGCGGCGCGGACGGCCAGGCTGCGTCCGCCGTCGGCGAGCGCGGCATTGAGTGAGGTGGTGACGCGAGCGCGGAGCTCGTCGCTTTGCAGGTAATCCGCGGCGAGTACCGCCCGCAACGCGTCTGCAGCGGCGATGCGCACGGCCGGCGAAGGATCGGCCAGATGGCGCGTGATGGCGCCCGCGGCGGCGGGATTCTGCGCGGCGAGCAGCGCGCGCCCGGAAACCGCCGTGAGCACTGGCACGGCGGCAGGGCCGGAGACTTTCATGAGTGCATCGGTCAGCAGCGCGACGCGGCGGAAGCGATTCGGCTCCGCGCGCACGGCGAGGAGCACGGCGACGCTTTGCAGGAACGGATCGTTTTCGTCCGCCAGCGGCGGCAGCGACCAGTCGAGCCCGTCGCGCTCATTGGAATTGCGGTAGCCGACATCGCTGCGCCCGAGGAAGAGCAGCCGCGTCTGCCCGGCTGTGACCGTCTTCAAGGCACCCGCGATCCGGTACCCGCCGAGATCGGAACTACCCAGGATCAGCTCCGGCCGGGCGAAGACGCCTTTGACGATGCGGAGCGGTTTGAAACGGAACTGCTGCGTCGAGCTTTCGCCTTTGCCACCGCGGACGATCCGAATCTCGCTGACCTCCTCGACGCGCGCGACAACGATCAATTCGGCGTTGCCCGAGGCGTCCTCAAGTTCCAGCCCGCGGTACCACTCTTCGCGAGGCGGTGGTTGCTGGGCGAAAGCGGCGACGGTCGAAAGAGTGAGCGCGAGGAGGAGGGCGAGCGTTTTCATACGGGGAGAGTAGCGAAGCGACGTGAGCGAGGTATCACGAACGCGTCAGGGTATTGTAAAAAAGGTGTCAGCGATGCGCGGGTAACTCGGCGCTTGAACAATCTGGCGCGCAGACGGTCTGATTCGCCCCCATGTCCACAACCCAGGAAATCACCGAGCAAGTCAAAGCAGCCAGCCAATGGATCAAGCCCCTCCAGGAGGAAATCGGGCGCGTTTTGGTCGGGCAGAAATATCTCGTCGATGGGCTGCTCACCGGCCTGCTGACGAACGGGCACATCCTGCTGGAAGGCGTGCCCGGTTTGGCCAAAACGCTGGCGGTGAAGACGCTGGCGAGCTGCATCCATACGGGGTTCCAGCGCATCCAGTTCACGCCCGATCTGCTGCCGGCGGATCTCATCGGCACGCTGATTTACAATCCACGCACGGGCGAATTCACAACGAAGCAGGGGCCGCTTTTTTCCAATCTCATCCTCGCCGATGAGATCAATCGCGCGCCGGCGAAAGTGCAGAGCGCGCTGCTCGAGGCGATGCAGGAGCGGCAGGTCACGATCGGCGACACCACTTATCCGCTCAGCGATCCCTTTCTCGTGCTCGCCACGCAAAACCCGCTGGAGCAGGAAGGCACCTACCCGCTCCCGGAGGCCCAACTCGACCGCTTCTTCTTCAAGCTCCTCGTCGGCTACTCCAATCGCGACCAACTCGCCGAGATCC
>JANPHJ010000235.1:0-9834 GCA_031424395.1 Chthoniobacter sp. | reverse complement strand
CGCCTTTGACTATCGACGCCGACGCTTTCAAAACCGCGAGCGGCGACCTGGAAAGCAAGCTGCGCCTCATCTGCGAGCGCGTGCATGCGTATGGCGATGTCGGCCCGCGCGAAAAATCCTGAACCCAAAAACCACCATGATTGGCCTCGTCAATTACTCCTCCGAACCGCACTCCGTCGAACTCCGCGACCTCCCGCAGCCGGAGATCGGCGAGGAGGATGTGCTCCTCGCCGTCGAAGCCGTCGGCGTGTGCGGCAGCGACCTACACCAGTACACCGGCCAGCAAAGCTGGAAGGTGAATTACCCCGTCGTCCTCGGCCACGAATTCGGCGGGATCATCGCGCAGGCGGGCAAGCGCGTGCGCAAGTTTCAAGAGGGCGACCGCGTCGTCAGCGAGACCGCCGCCGTGCTCGATCTCGACTCCCCTTTCACCCGCGCCGGCCAGTACAACCTCGACCCGAACCGCCTCGGCTTCGGCTACGGCGTGCATGGCGCGATGACCAAATTCGTCCGCGTGCCCGAGCGCTGCCTGCACCGCGTGCCGGATGCGCTGCCGTTTGAAAAAGCCGCGCTCACCGAGCCCTGCTGCGTGGCCTACAATGCCGTCTGCATGAACGCCCACATCCGCCCTGGCGACAGCGTCGTGGTCATCGGCCCCGGCCCCATCGGCCTGCTCTGCGCGATGATGGCGCGGCTCTGCGGCGCGTCGCCGCTCATCGTCATCGGCGTGAAAGCGGACGCGAAACGCCTCGCCGTCGCGCGCACCATCGGCGCCACGCACACCTTCGGCGAACACGGCGAAGACGTGGCCGCGGCGGTCAAGGCGCTCGGCGACGGCTATGGCGTGGACGTGGTCATAGACGCCGCCGGCGTCTCGCCCACGCTCCGGCTCGCGCTCGAGCTCGTGCGCCCCGCCGGGCAGATCAGCAAAGTCGGCTGGGGCCGCGACCCGCTCGGCTTTTCGCTCGACGTGCTGGTGCAGAAAAACATCACCCTCCGCGGCAGCTTTTCGCACAACTGGCCGATGTGGGAAAAAGTCCTCGCGATGCTCGCCAGCGGCCAGATCGATCTCACCCACATCCTCAACCGCACCGCCCCGCTCGCGGACTGGAAGAGCTGTTTCGACCAGATGCACAGCGGGGATTTGGTAAAAGCGGTGCTGAAGCCGTGAGCGCCGAGCTGGGTTTGAAAAGCAAGGTCGCGCTCGTCACCGGCTCGGCGTCGGGGATTGGCGAGGCGATTGCGCGGCGGCTCGGAGCCGAGGGTGCGCGCGTGATCGTGCATGGGCCGGCGGAGCGCGGAGCAGAGGCGGAAAAAGTAGCGTGGAAAATTTGCGAGGCGGGCGGCGAGGCGGCGGTGGAGCTGGCGGAGCTGACGGACGCGGAGGAGTGCGAGCGGCTCATCGCGGCGGTGATCGCGCGGTTTGGGCGCATCGACATGCTCGTGAACAACGCGGGCATTTCTCCGCGCGGCGATTTGCTCGCGACGGACGCGGCGTTTTTCGACCGCGTCATCCAGACGAATCTGCGTGCGCCGCTGCTGCTCATCCGCGCGGCGCTGCCGCATTTCAAAACGCAGGGCGGCGGGCGCGTGCTGAACATCGGCTCGATCAACGCCTACTGCGGCGAGGCCGGGCTGCTCGCCTATTCGGTCAGCAAAGGCGGGCTGACCACGCTCACCCGCAATCTCGCCGACGCCCACGGGCGCGACGGGCTGCGCGTCAACCAGATCAATCCCGGCTGGGTGCTGACCGCGAACGAGCATGCCATCAAGGTTCGCGAGGGTTTGAGCGAAGACTGGTTCCGACAAATCCCGCGCGAGCACGCGCCAGGTGGCCGCATTTTTCAGCCCGAGGAAATCGCGCACTTTGCCGTGCAGTTCCTCGGCCAGCCGGGCGAACTCGTGAACGGCACGGTCATGGAGCTGGAGCAGTTTCCGCTCATCGGCCGCAATCCGGTGAAGGCGTCGGGGTTCTGACCGCCTGCGGGCGCTGGCGCGCTGCGACTTGACCTGACGGCACCGCCTGCTGACTCTCGTTTTCCCGCCGCATGAGCACGACCTCAGCCTCTCCATCCACCCCTGCGACTCCGCCGAGTCGCTGGGCGCGGGCTGTGCAGGGTGATCCCGAGGCGCTGCTCGAACTGGCGGGCAGCTATTGGTATTGCGCCTATGTTTGGTGGCGGCGAGCCGGGTTGGACTCGGAGCAGGCGGCGGCCGCGACGGTCGCGAGCTTCACGCATTGGGTCACCAAGAGCCCGCCGAAAACCGAGGACAGCGCCGCGGAGTTGATGCGAGCGTGGCTGCCGGCGCGCCTCGGTGAGCTGGCGGTGCAGGGCTGGGATTTCGATGAGGAGCCCGCCCTCGCGATCGAAGTGGAATGGGCCGAGACGCGCTACGCCGGAGAGCCGGAGGGCGACCCGGATGCCGTCTTCAACCGCCGATGGGCGCTGACGGTTTTGGAATTTGCCATGCAGGCGCTGCGGGCGGAGTACGCGGCGCGCGGGCTGGAGACGCTCTTTGGCGAAGTGGCGCCGTTCGTCGGTTTCGACGCGGGGGACGAGGCGCGTTACGCCGCCGCGGCCGAACGGCTGGGCATGACCGCCGGCGGGGCCCACAAGGCGGTCTTCGATTTTCGCACGCAGCACCACGATCTGCTGCGCAGCATGGTGGCCGACACGGTCGCCGCTCCGGCGGACCTCGACGGCGAGATCACCGCGCTGCTCTGCGCCTGCGAGGTGCCCGCCGCGCCGGACGCCTCGCCCGCGCCGTTGCCCACGGCGATCCGCACGTTCAAACCCGACGAACTGCTCGCCCGCGCGTTGAACACCGTCCACATGACCAGCGGCGGCCTGGGCAAATGGAAGCCACCGAGCGACGCGGACATCGCCCGCCTTTTTCCGCAGTACGAGATGCTCGGCCTGATCGGGCGCGGTGGCATGGGCGCGGTCTATCGGGCACGGCAGGTGACGCTCGACCGCGAGGTGGCGATCAAACTCCTGCCGCTGGAGGTGAGCGTGAACCCGGCGTTCGCCGACCGCTTTGTGCGCGAGGCGCGGGCCATGGCGAAGCTGAGCCACCCGAACATCATCACTGTTTTCGAGTTCGGCACGACGGGCGAGGGACACCTTTTTTTCGCCATGGAATACGTGGAGGGGGCCAACCTTTCGGAAATGATCCGCGGTCCCGGGCTCGCGCCAGCGCAGGCGCTGGTCGTCGCGGGGCAAGTCTGCACGGCGCTGGCCTACGCACATGGGAAAGGCGTCATCCACCGCGACATCAAACCGGCCAATGTGATGGTGGATACCGAGGGCAAGGCGAAGGTCGCGGACTTTGGGCTCGCGCGGCTGACGGGATCCGATCCGGAGCAGTTTGGCCACACCGTTACGGGTACGGTCATGGGCACGCCGGAGTACATGGCGCCCGAGCAGAAGCGCGGGATGGCGGTGGATCATCGCGCGGACATCTACAGCATGGGCGTGATGCTCTACGAGATGCTGTGCAAAGAGCCGCCGCAGGGCGCGTTCGAACCGCCGAGCCAGCGCGTGGGTTGCGATGCGGGGATCGATCAGATCGTGCTGAAGGCCATGCACCGCATGCCCGAGGGCCGCTACCAGTCCACGGTGGAAATGAAGACGGACCTGGACGCGGCGTGGCAGCGGCAGGCGGCAGGCACGCCGCTCCCGACTGCGCCCCAGCGCTCCTCGCCTGCGCCCAGGAAGCACGCCGGCGGGAGCACGCCGCCCTACGTTCCTCCGCCGAAGAAATCTTCCGCCGGTCTGATGGTCACGCTTTTGGTCGTGGTGCTGCTGGTCGTGGGCGCGCTTTATTTTCTAAACGACAACCAGCAGCAGGCCGCGAAATTGGCGGCGGCGACTTTGCAGGCGCAGAAGTCGGCGGGGCTTTCCACGCCGGTCCCCGAATTGTTCGGCCCGCCTATCCCGCCCGGTTTCAAAGCACCCGAGGCCATGCCGGAAACCGTACCGCCGAAGGAGAATCCGCCCATGCCGCAAGCCCCGCCGCTCGCCGGCCCGAAAGACCTCCTCGCCTACGTGGACGTGGCGCGCGATGGCCGGATGGGCCAGTGGCAGATGACCCCCGAGGGTCTGCTGACCAATGAGAATCCCGGCGGCGAACCTCTCCAGCTCTTGAATTTCAATTTCGCTCCTCCGGAGGAATACGACTTCGAGATCGAATTCACGATCAAGGGCGGCGTGCGCGAACTCAGCCAGGTGCTCGCGGTTCCCGCCCACTCCATCCTCTGGAAAATGGGTTTTGGAGATGGATTGAACCCGACGTTTTTCAGCTTCGGAGACCTGCTGGATGGCAGGCCTGCCTCCACCTCGGGTCGCACGGAAGCCGTCGTGCGCTGGCCCCGGCTGAAACTCAACCAACGTTATCGCACGATGGTCGAGGTCCGGCGCGATTCGCTCCGCGCCTTGCTCGACGGAGAAGAGGTGCTGCGCTGGAGCGGAGACGTAACGCGCCTCGCAGCCGACGAAAAATTCCTCCTCAAGGACCGGAGGGAACTCGGCGTGGTGGCTTGGGGCAGCACGATCCTTTTCCACAAAGCAACCGTCCGTCCACCCGGAATCGCCAGTCTGCCGCCACCGCCAAAATCGAGAGCGCCCGAAACTCCGAATGTGGCGGCTGCGCCCGCGGCGTCGGCCTTGGTGGCCGCGTCCAACGACCCGCGCCTGGTGAAGCTCGAAGCGGCCTTCAAGGCGCGCTTCGACAGCGACGGGCAGAAGCCTTACCTCGCCTCTATCGCCGCGCTGAACCAAAGCTACATCGTCAACGGTCTCGCCCGCGCCCGCCCCGCCGCGCAGGCCAAAGGCAGCCTCGATGAAATCACCGCGCTGGATGCGGAAAAGGACGCCATTGGCAAGGGCGTTGGCGTTCCGCAAACCGACGAGCCGGGTACGCCCGATTCGCTAAAAACCCTCCGCGCCCAATACCGCGCGGCGATGGCCAAGTACAACGCCGACCGCGCCAAGGCCGGCGCGCAGCTTTACGACATCTACCTCGCCGCACTCGACAGCTACGTGGTCGAACTCACCCGCGCCAACAAGATCGACGACGCCAAAAAAATGAAAGCGATGCGCGAGGAAGTTGCGGCGAAAAAGGCCGAACTCGCCCAACCCGGCGTCACCGATCCACCCAAGGCCGGGGCTGCGACTGCCGACCTCAAAGCGCCCAACGGCGGCTCCGTGCGCGAGGTGGCGAAGTGGCTCCTGACCATGGGCGGCAAATGCACGGTCGCCAAAGGAACCTTGGAAACCGATGTGCTGTCGGAGCGGGAAATTCCTCCGGGCAAATTCGACATTACCGGCCTCACGCTCGACCGGCGCGACGCGAAACTGCCGCCGCCCGCCGACACGGACTTCCAGTTCCTCCGGGGGCTCAAGAGCCTGCGCACGGTCTTTCTCAACATGACCGGCTATGGCGATGCCGCCCTCGCCTTTCTGGCCGACGACGCTGACTTGACGGCCGTCCAATTTTACGGCCCGTCGAACCTCACCGATGCCGCCCTGTCGCCCATCGCCGACGCGCGCAAAATCACCGAGATTACGCTCACGCTGGCGCCCAATTTCACGGGCAAGGGTTTGGAAAAAATGCACTGGCTGCCGGTGCTGACCCGGGCGGATTTCAGCAGCAGCGGCCTCACCGACGAAGGGCTGAAAGGGCTGCTCGCCGCGCGGCGGCTGCAATCGCTCAATCTCAAGGGAACCAAAGTGACCCCCGCCAGCGTCGAGGCTTTCAAAAAAGTGGTGCCGAAGTGCGTCGTAAACGAGTGATCCCGCCACCGCAGCCGTAGCTAGCGGTCCAGCGCCTCGATCACAAAGTCGTCGAAGTAGAGCTGCCCGGCTCCGGGGAAAATTTCGACGATCAGATCCATATTTCGGGAGTATTCCTTCAGCGTGTAGTCGAGCGTGAAGGTCTGCCACTCCGGCGTGCGCTCGAGCTTTTTGTCATCCATCACGCCACCCATGCCGCTGCCGGCCGGCGGCGTGAGCCTGACCTGGAATGCGCCCAGCGTGGTGCGCGACGTCAGAAAGCCGTCCCCCGTCCGCGCGCGATAGGTGACCTTCAAGACTTTGGCGTTGCGCGGCACCGCAAAGCTCTGGGAGAAAATTTGCGACCGCGCGCCGAGCGTGACGCAGTACGAGCGGTCGATGCCGGGGGTAGGGCTTCCGAGCGATCCTCCGCCCAGCGGCGGACGCGGCGCCGGAGTCGCCGCAAGCGGCGGTGCTGGCGTGGCCGGGGTGTTACCGGAAGCGGATTTGAAAACCTCCGCCTTCCCATCGCCCTTCCAATGAATGACGCCCGCCGCGAAATCTCCATTTTGAATGAGGCTCTTCCCCAGTTTCGCCACTTGCGCCACGCCGGATACGATGGAGATGACTGCAACTGCCACAAGCACGCCAGCAGATTGGATATTCATATCTGCGTTGCCTACCAAGGTCACGGAATGGGTGCAATTTATATATCCGTAACGCGGTGGGAACAATCGTTCAGCGGGAAGCTATAACGCTACCGAAAGGAGGCCCGGCTTGACGGGGAGAAAAGGCTCTGCTGTCCTGCCCCGCCCATGGATTTCGCATCGGATACCGCCCCGCCTGCGGACCCCGTTTTGCCGAGCCGCTGGGCGCAGGCGCTGCAGGGCGATCCGCAGGCGCTGGGGGAGTTGGCGGGCAGCTACTGGTATTGTGTCTATGCGTGGTGGCGGCGCAGCGGGTGCGACGCCACGCAGGCGACCGATGCCACGCTGGCCAGCCTCACGCAGTGGGTTCGCGCAAGACCGCCGGGCGTCGAGGACAGCGGCGCGGGACTGATGCGGGAGTGGCTGCCGGGCCGACTGGCGGAGCTGGCGGCGGAAGGATGGGAGTTGGCGGAGGAGCCGGCCATGGTGATTGAAGAGGCATGGGCAGAGACGCGTTATACCGACGAACCCGAGGGCGCGACGGATGCCATCTTCAACCGCCGCTGGGCGCTGACGATCCTGGAGTTTGCCATGCAGGCGCTGCGGGCGGAGTACGCGGCGCGCGGGCTGGAGACGCTTTTTGTGGAGGCGGCTCCCTTCGTCGGTTTTGAGGAAGCGGGTGAGGCGCGTTACGCCGCGGCGGCCGAACGCCTGGGCATGACGGCCGGGGCGACGCGCAAGGCGGTCTTCGATTTTCGCACGCACTACCACGATTTGCTGCGCGCGCTGGTGGCTGACACGGTGGCTGATCCGGCGGATCTCAATGGCGAAATCACCGCGCTGCTCTGCGCCTGCGAACTGCCCGCCGCGCCGGATGCGGCACCCGCACGATTGCCCACGGCGATCCGCACTTTCAAGCCCGACGAACTGCTGGCCCGCGCGATGAACACCGTGCGCATGACCAGCGGCGGCCTGGGCAACTGGAAGCCGCCGAGCGACGCGGAAGCCGCCCGCCTTTTCCCGCAGTACGAAATGCGCGGCCTGGCGGGGCGCGGCGCGATGGGTGCGGTTTATCGCGCGCGACAGGTGGCGCTGGACCGCGAGGTGGCGATCAAGCTGCTGCCGCTGGAAGTGAGCGTGGACCGCGCTTTTGCCGACCGCTTCGTGCGCGAGGCACGGGCCATGGCGAAGCTGAGCCACCCGAACATCATTGGCGTTTTCAATTTCGGCACGACGGACGAGGGGCACCTGTTTTTCGTCATGGAGTTTGTCGAGGGCGCGGACCTCTCGCAGATGATCCGCGACCCCGGGCTCGCGCCGGAGCAGGCGCTGCTCATCGCCGGGCAGGTCTGCACGGCGCTGGCCTCTGCGCATGGGAAAGGGGTCGTCCACCGCGACATCAAGCCGGCCAATGTGATGTTCAATACCGAGGGCACGGTGAAGGTCGCGGACTTCGGGCTCGCGCGGCTGGCCGGTGCGGACCCGCGGCAGTTCGGCCAGACCTTGACCGGCACGATCATGGGCACGCAGGAATACATGTCGCCCGAGCAAAAGCGCGGCATGGCGGTGGATCACCGGGCGGACATCTACAGCATGGGCGTGATGCTCTACGAAATGCTCTGCAAGGAGCCGCCGCAGGGTACCTACGAGCCGCCGAGCCAGCGCGTGGGCTGCGATGCGCGGATCGATCAGATCGTGCTCAAAGCCATTCACCGCACGCCGGAGGGCCGCTACCAGTCGGCGTGGGAAATGGAGGCGGCCTTGGAAGCGGCGCGCCTGCCACTCCCGGCAGCGCCCGAGCCCCGCGTGCCACCGATGAATACCGGCGGGAACCATCCGGCCTACGGCGCGCCGCCGGAGAGATCCAGCGCCGGGCTGATTGCTGCGCTTTTGCTCGCGGCAATGTTCGTCGCGGGCGCGCTTTATTTTCTGAACGATCACGCCAAGGCGCTCGCGAAAAAATCGGCGGAGCAAGCTTCGCAACCGCCGCCGTTGGAACCGCCTTCCACAACCACCCCCGAAATCTTCGGCCCACTCATCCCTGCCGATTTCAAGCCATCCGAGGTCACCGTGACCGTCAGCACAGCCGAAGGCGGGGCAACGGCGATGGGGCCGAGAGAGGCAGCCCCCGATCTATCGGCACCAGCCGTTTCCCCCGCCGCGCCGGCCCCAAAAAGCGCCACGGAAAAGTGGCTCGACGACCTAGACGGGACGCAGCAGGAAGCATTTCAAAAGCAAGTGGCCAGACCCTTTGACGCCAGCGTGGAAGAGTTGCGCAAAAGCTACCTCGCCGCGCTCGACGCGGGACAGGCCAAGGCAGCGACGACCGGCAAGCTCGATGCGGCGCTCATTTGGAACGACGAGCGCCACGCGTTTGAGGAGACGGGAGTGGTCGAGCTCGACGACAACAGCACCCCGGCCCCGCTCCGTCCGTTGCGCGCGGAGTACCGGCAACGCCTCGCCAAGCTTGAAACCGAACGCGCGAACCGCGCCAAACCGCTCCTCGCCAGCTACGACGCAAACCTCGCAAAAAACATCGCCCTCCTGACGCAGCGCGACCGCATCGCCGACGCCCTGCTACTCAAGAACAAACGCGAGGAAATCGCCAACACCTGGCTGGCGAAGCCGGCGAGCAAAGCGACGGTGAAGCCGTTCGCGACCAAAGACCGGCCCTTTGTGAACACGCTCGGGATGAAGTTTGTCCCCGTGCCGATCATCGGCGGACCCTCGGGCGGACAGCGCGTGCTCTTCAGCGTGTGGGAGACGCGCCTGCAGGACTACGAGGTCTTTGCCACTGAGGCCGGGCTCAAGTGGGAGAAAACGAAGGAGCCATTGCTTCCCGCGGGCGGACTTCATTGGGGCGACGCGCAAGCTTTCTGCGCGTGGCTCACCGACCGGGAGCGAAAAGCTGGCAAGCTGGCGGCGAACGAAAGCTATCGGCTGCCGACGGATCACGAATGGAGTTGTGCCGTGGGTATCGGCGAGCAGGAGGACGCCGCGAAGACACCCAGGGAGAAGGACGGGAAAATCCCGGATACGTACCCGTGGGGAAGCACATGGCCACCGCCGGCCGGAGCGGGAAATTTTGCCGGGAAGGAAATGGAGCCGGCCTTGGCGGCAAAGAAATACTCCTGGTTAAAACTGATGCTGACCGACTACCAAGATGCATTTACGGAAAGAGCACCGGTCGGCAGCTTTGCCGCGGATCGTTTTGGTCTCTTCGACCTCAGCGGAAATCTCATGGAATGGTGTGAAGACTGGTCCGACGGCACCCGGCAAAAACGTGTCATGCGCGGCGGTTGGTGGGGCGCGGACCGCAAATCGTATTTTCTCTCGTCAGGGCGCGCGGGTTTTGAGCCAACCAACACTTTCGGCCAAAACGGCTTCCGTGTCGTGCTGTCGGCCGCCTCCAC
>JANPHJ010000234.1:0-11357 GCA_031424395.1 Chthoniobacter sp. | reverse complement strand
TTCGAGAAATACACCACCAGCCTCCCCGGCGTCTTCGCCGCCGGCGACTGCCGCCGCGGCCAGAGCCTCGTCGTCTGGGCCTTCAACGAAGGCCGCGGCGCCGCCCGCGAGTGCGACCGCTTCCTCATGGGCGGCACCGATCTTCCGTAGCGCAGCTCATGGAGACTCGTTCCGAAGTTCCACTTCGGAATGCCCACCGCCGCGAAGCTAAGCTTCACCCGCAAGTTCGTTCCGCAGTCTAACTGCGGAACGAGAAAAAAACATATGCATAACCACCGTCTAGCGGCAAAATTGTTGGAAGGCCTAGATTTAGGATCCTCTATCGCAGAGTTGGACAATTTGCTTCACACCGCCAGAGTAGAAACTTCTGCTTTTAGCGATCTAATGCATGACAAAGTAGATTTAGTTCCGGGAACAAAGGGTTCTGGAAAAAGCGCGCTTTTCAGGATTTTCACCGACTTCCTTCCAGAGCATTTGCTTCGCTCGCGCAAAGTCGTTGTTGCACACGGGGTGCAGAAACACGGCGACAACGTTTTCCACGCTTTTAAGGACCAGTTTGATCAATTGAGTGAGGATGATTTCGTGAGCTTTTGGTGCATTTACTTAACTTCATTAGCTCATGAACAGTTTGTCAAAGGCGATATCTACCGCGAATTCCTTAAGGGTGCAGAGGATGAAATTGACCAATTTCGGCGAGCATGTGAGAAAGCGGGAATTCCAGAAATCAAAGCAAAGAAGTCATTGAGAGATATTCTCGCATGGACGTTGAATGTTTTAAGAGTCTGGAGGCCGCGCCTCACTTACAAACTTCCACAAGAAGGAGGATCGGTTAATCTCGACCTGTTTGGAAACGTCCTGCCTCCGGAAAAATCAGAACCGAAAGAAGCGGCTGATCCAGCGCCGCGCTACATTAGTAATGTCAAGGATTGCCTCGAAGCTATCTTGAAGAGGACGAACCTGAGCATCTGGCTAATGATTGATCGCCTAGATGAGGTTTTCCCGAGACGAACGGAACTGGAAACGAAGGCTCTTCGTGGATAGTTAAGATCCTTGCGTCTTTTTTCCACAGACCTGATTCGCATCAAGGTTTTTTTACGCGATGATATGCTTGGAGAGGTAGTCAGCGGTCCTGAAGGGTTCACTGCACTGACTCATCTTACCGCTCGCCAGGCCGACACGCTTGGTTGGTCAGAAGAACAGATACTGACAATGTTGACGAAGCGGCTTTTTGCAAATGACGAGTTGGCGAGTTATCTCAAAACCGACAAAGATCGTCTTGGCGCAAGCCAAGCATACCGAGAGGAATGTTTTTATAAGGTGTTCCCAAAGACAGTTCACAGTGGAGAGAAGCAGAGCGACACTCTTCATTGGATTTATACACACACAGCTGACGGTCGTGGTGTCTTCACCCCCAGGGATGTTTTGGATCTGGTTGCAAGGGCGAAGCAGTATCAACAGGATGAATTCAACGCAACTCTTGCCGAAGAATCGCCGTGGCTTATCGGCCCGAAGGCGATTTTGCACGGGTTGGAGGAACTATCGAAACGGAAGCGAGACACCTATTTGAAAGCGGAGTTTCCGCACTTGTGGATTCACATTGAGAAGTTTGAGGGCGGCAAAACCGAATACGACTCATCTACTTTGCAGAAACTCCTCGGCGGAGGGTGGGAAACGACCGTCGGAGATTTGGTATCATTAGGAGTTTTAGGAGAGAGAGGTAAAGGCAAGGACGTCACATATTGGTTTCCTTACCTTTACCGCAGAGGCCTATCATTGACCCAAGGGCGGGCATAATAGGCGTAAGGCGGCATTCCCTATTAAAGTCATCGAACCAAGGACGCGAGCGAGGTCCGTCTGTGAATCGTGAATTGTCGCCGAGGCACGGTCACTTCGCGCCGGGTGGCTCCAAAAGGAGGCGGGGCAGGTGGCGTTGTCCATGAAGGACACGCCGCATGAGCACTTCGCCGCCGACGATCTCATAGAACAGGACGTGCCGGTGAACGGGACGCAGGACGACGAAAAACCACCACGCCGTCATTCTGAACACAGCCTTTGGAGGCTTTGCGACAAAGGCGGAGTGAAGAATCACTGACTGTAAATGGGCGGAGGCGGTGGGGAGTGCGACGCGCTTTCACCCGCCGCCTCCGCCCGCGTTACTTTCAGCGATCCTTCACTGCGTTTCGCCCGCCGCCTTCGCCCGCGGCGAAACTCCGTTCAGGATGACGGCCTGTTTTCGCGCCGGGCGCGCACCCGGCTGCGGATGGCGTCGAAGTCTGCCGGAACCAGCGGTGTGGCGGGGCTGTCCGCGGCCTCCAGCAGCCACGCCTCGAGTTCCGGGGTCGTCGCGAAGGGTTGCCGCCGGTGTTCGCTGAGCGAGCGCAACACGTCATTGACCAGGGTACTGGCGTCCGGGCAGACGCCCGCCCTTACCTGTTCCTCGACGAAGTCTTCGACATCTTTGGTCAGCGCAATGGTCATAGGGCAGGCTTGCCGAGTTACCGCCCAGAGTCAATCTGCCGCCATTTTCGTCTTTCCTCGTCCGCGGCAGCGACCGCCGGCCAATTTGACCCCGTTCACGTCGCCGGAGTGACGAGTCGCTTTTGCACGCGCACCGTTCGTTCTGCGTGTTCCTTTTGGCGCGCGCGAAGTGACTCACCGTGGCGGCGGGGATCGTTGCCGTGTTCGGCGGCGAGACGGCGGCGAATCGCGTGGATTTCGGCGATGGGGTCGTCGGTGGTGTCGGGCAGTGTGGTCGGCGTGGTCATTTTTCGGCTTCCAGGAGTTGAAATGGCGTGGCGAGGATCGGGGTGTGCAGACCCAGAATGTCGTGGAGGTGATGAAGGTGCTCCAGTTTGTTGGGGTTCGCAATGTGGCGGCAGTTCCAAGTGGCGAGGACGTCGCAGCCGTGCCACGCGGCGAGGGCGAGGTGGCGCGCGTCGCCTTCGAGGCTGGCGGGCATGAGTTTGTGGCGGATGTAAAACTCCACAGTTTCGTCGATCTCGGGAGTGTCTTCCAAGATGGGAAGCGTAGCCGTGAGAGCGATGCATTCCGTGCGCTTGGGCTCCGGGGTGAGATCGAGTTCCGCGAGGACGGCGTCGGAGGTGACGAATTGATTCCCTGCCCCGGCCTGCTGCCACCAATCCCGGGTCCAGTTGCGCATGGCGACGAGCTCAGGCATGGGTCGGGTCTCGTGGTAGAAGCTCGGAATGGTGGTCTCGATATAGATGACTTTGCTCAATGGCGTAAGCGGGTTTCACACGAGTTCCAGCATCTTCAGGCGACCCGCCTCGATGACGGCGATGACCTGCGCGCGTGTCACGCTCGGAAAGCCTTCGAGGAATTCACCGATGGATTCGCCACTTTCCAAGGCGTCGATGAGGTTTTGCAGCGGCACGCGCGTGCCGGTGAAGACGGGAGTGCCGTCCATGATTTCCGGGTCGGAATGAACGATGCCTTGAAGGTCTTCGCGGTTCATGGCGGCACGCTACCACCCGGCCAGTCGGCTCGCGAGCCGCAAAAATTTCCCGCTCCCAGTCTTGAGGGCATGGGAACGAAGGCGAACTCTTGCCCGCCCTTTCACCCACCCGCGCGGCGCTCGCGGAAGAAACTTTGCAGCAGCCCCGCGCACTCGTCGTGGCGCACGCCGCTGGTGATTTCGCAGCGGTGATTGAGCTGCGGATGCTGGAGCAGGTTCAGCACGCTGCCACCCGCGCCGTCTTTGGCCGACGGGCACCCGAAGACCACGCGCTGCATCCGCACATGCACCAGCGCGCCCGCGCACATCGCGCAGGGCTCCTTGGTCACGTAGATTGAGCATTCATTCAGCCGCCAGTCGCCGATCACGCTTTCGGCCTGGGTGATGGCCAGCATTTCCGCGTGCGCCGTGGCGTCTTTCAGCGTCTCCACCTGGTTGAAAGCGCGGGCGATGATCTGCCCGCGATGCACCACCACGGCCCCCACCGGCACCTCCTCGCGCTCCCAAGCCCGCCGCGCCTGGCGCAGGGCTTCGGCCATGAAAAAGCTGTCGCTGTGGAGGTCGATGAGGTCGTCCATAAAGGCGGTGAAATTCTGGTTGCGCGACCTGCGAATCAAGGTATTACTCACGCCCCCTTCCACCGACCACCAGCACACCACCGGAACCCAATCGCCATGTCCATCATCGCCAAAATCAATCAGGAACAAATGAAGAAGGACGTCACCGCGTTCAACGTCGGCGACAGCGTCCGCGTGCATACCATCGTCAAGGAAGGCGAGAAAGAGCGCGTGCAGATTTTCACCGGCATCGTCATCGGGCGCAAAGGCACGCTGCTGAGCGCGACCTTCACCGTGCGGCGCATCAGCTACGGCGAGGGCGTCGAGCGGGTGTTCCCGCTCCACTCGCCGCGCATCGCGAAAGTGGAAGTGGAAACCGCCGGCACCGCGCGCCGCGCGAAGCTGAACTACCTCCGCAACCGCAAGGGCAAGAGCGCCATGGCCGTGCGCGAGAAGGTCGCGGCCAGGGCCTGAGCCACGGTCATTTCCGCCGCCATCGACGGCGATGAAATGCAGTCTCAAACACGAACGCGCTTTGCGTCAGCAGGGCTGGCAACGCGTTGCGGGAATTGACGAAGCGGGGCGCGGCCCGCTGGCTGGGCCCGTAGTCGCAGCGGTCGTCGTGCTGCCGGAAAAGTTTCGCCACAAAGAGTTGAACGACTCGAAAGTACTCAAGTCGGAAACGCGCGAGCAACTCTACCTCGAGATCACCAGCCACAGCGAAATCGGCTGGGCCGTGGCCGTCGTAGAGCCGGAGGAAATCGACCGGCTGAACATTCTCCGCGCTACCCACGAAGCCATGCGTCGCGCCGTCGCCGCGCTCGCGCCCAATCCCGACTACGCCTTGATCGACGGTCTGCCCGTGCTCCCCTTCCCCATGCCGCAGACCGCCCTCGTTGGCGGCGACGGGCTCAGCTTCAGCATCGCCGCCGCCAGCGTCATCGCCAAAGTCACGCGCGACCGCATCATGGTCGCAATGGGCGCGCGCTATCCCGCCTACGAGTTTGCCCGGCATAAAGGCTATGGCACCGCGCTGCATCTTGCTAAGCTCCGCGCCCATGGGCCTTGTCCGATCCATCGGAAATCTTTTGCTCCCGTTCAGCAGGCGCTTCTCCCGCTCGCCTGAGCCGGGCGAAAACGCCGCGCACTGGCTGGGCCGCGAGGGCGAGCGCGTCGCCCGGCGCTACCTCCGGCGGCAGGGTTTCAAAATCCTTTACCGCAATTTCCGCGCACCGCACGGCGGCGAAGTCGATCTCGTCTGCCGCGACAAATCCTGCGACGCCCTCGTCTTCGTCGAAGTCAAAACCCGCCGCGGCCTCGGCTACGGCACGCCCGGCGAAGCGGTGACCCGCGACAAACAGAAACTCATCGCCCGCGGCGCACTGGCCTGGCTGCGCCTGCTGGACAATCCCGCCATCTTTTTCCGCTTCGACATCGTGGAAATCATCCTCGATGACACCGGCCCGACCTTCAATCTGATCAAAGACGCCTTCAAGCTGCCGGAGCCTTACATCTACTAGGGCGGTTTAGGTAAAGTTGTGCTTTGTGACGGGTGCCGGTAGGGCGCGCTGAGTCACTACGCTGGGGCACACCACCTATCTCCCGTCTTGGTGGATCACCCCGGCATCCTGTTCTGCTTCAACGTCGTGGAAATCATCCTCGATGACACCGGCCCGATCTTCAATGTGATCAAAGCCGCCTTTATGCTCCCGGAGCCATACTTCTACTAGGATCGGCGCGGGTGGCTAATGCTTCCGCGCGCGGCCAGAATCCGGCCGCGCCCGGTGAGGTAAAGTATGGCTACCATAACGGCGAAAGGCAGCAGCGCCAGCAGATCGGGGGAGATTTGTGTGGGGGTGAGCTGGGCGTAGAAGGGGTTGCTGCCGGTCGCCCACTTGTCGAGCTTGTCGTAGAGATCGCTGAGGACGCCAGCCATGAAGGCGATGGCGATGCCGGCGATGGCTCCGCCCGCGATGTAACCGGAGGCCATGAGGACGCCGGGGCTTTTGTCGCCTTCCGCGATGTGCTCCTCCTCCGTCAGGTGCGCGCCTTCGGGATCACGGCGGCGCTTTGCGTCCACGAGCCAGCGCACCGCTCCGCCGATGAAGACGGGCATCGAAGTCGCGAGGGGCAGATAGACGCCGACAGCAAAGGCGAGGGACGGGATGCCGGACATTTCTAGGACGATGGCGATCATCACGCCGAAGAGCACCAGCGCCCAAGGCAGCCGATGGCTAAGGATGCCTTTGATGATGTAGGAAACGAGCGTGGCCTTGGGCGCGTCGAACTTCTTTACCTCGCTGCCATCGGGGCGTTTGGTCACGGTGCCGTTGATGCCGGGATCGACTAGGTAGATAGCCTTGCCGGTTTCATCGACTAAGTATTGGCGCGAGGTGCCGCTGGCTTCGTCGTCCTGATGCCAGACTAAGTAACTCTTGTTATCCTGCTTAGCTTGCGGCCCGGCGAGCGTGGCGGTTCTACTTAGCCTGGTAACATCGGTGCGCACCTCGGTTGTTACTGGCACGTACACTTTCCCGGTGTCATTTAGTTTGAGCAAAATGGGCCCAAGCACGAGCGCCGAAGCCAGCGCGCCGATGAGGATGGCGATCTGCTGGGCGCGCGGCGTGGAGCCGATGAGGAAACCGGTCTTCAAATCCTGCGAGGTGGTGCCGCCGTTTGACGAGGCGATGCAGACGATGCCGCCGACGGACAGCGCGGTGAGGTAGAAAACGCGGTCCGTCCAGCCGAGCGCGAGGAATGCCAGGCAGGTTAGAAGTAACGTGGCGATGGTCATGCCGGAGATGGGATTCGAGCTGGAGCCGATCTCGCCGGTGAGCCGCGAGGAGACGGTGACAAAGAGGAAGCCGCAGAGGACGATCATCACCGCACCGATGAGGTTCATGTGCAGGCTGGGCGCGAGCAGGATGGCGGCGACGAGCACGGCAATGCCGACGAAGACGAACTTCATCGGGAGGTCGCGGTCGGTGCGCGGCACGGCCTCGCCGTCTGCTTTTTCTCCACCAAAGTCGCGCAGGCCGCCGCGGATGCCGCGCCAGATAAGTGGGAGTGAGCGCACCAAACTAATGATGCCACCCGCCGCGACCGCGCCCGCGCCGATGTAGAGGATGTAGGCGCCGCGAATTTGATTCGGGCTCATGTCGCGGATGAGCACGGCGGCGGGTGCGAGCGGGCCGGCCAGTCCTTCGCCGAAAAATTTGATGAGCGGGATGAGCAGCAGGTAGGAAAGCACGCCGCCCGCCGCCATCACTGCCGCGATGCGCGGGCCGATGACGTAGCCCACGCCGAGCAGTTCCGGCGTGATCTCGCAGGCGATGGAGCCGCCGGCCAGTGGCGCGGCGAAGACCTTCTGCGGCGTGTCTTTCCAAAGGTAAAACGCCTTCATGGCGATGTTGTAAATCACGCCCAGACCGAAGCCGGTGAAGATGGTTTTCGCGCCCAAGGTCGCAGTTTCGGCCAGCGCACTGACTTCGCCCCCGCGCGCGGCGGCGACTTGCGACTCGTGCGACGCGCCGGCTTTCAAGACTTCGGCGCAGGCGGTGCCCTCGGGATATTTCAGCAAACCGTGCTGCTGCACGATGAGTGCGCGGCGCAGCGGAATCATCATCAGGATGCCGAGCAACCCGCCGAGCACCGAGACGAGGATGACGCGCGTTACTTCGAGGTCGAAGCCGAGGATAAGAATCGCCGGCATGGTCACGCCGACGCCGAACGCGATGGACTCACCCGCCGAGCCGGCGGTCTGCACGATGTTATTCTCGAGGATGGTGGCGTCGCGCAACCCGAACTTCGAGAGCACGCGAAACAGCGCGATGGAGATGACAGCGACCGGGATGGACGCGCTGACCGTCAGCCCCACCTTCAGCACGAGATAAAGCGACGACGCACCGAAGACCATGCCGAGCACCGTGCCGATGAGCAGCGGCAGCGCGCGCAGTTCGGGGAGGTTGGAGGACGCGGGGATGTAGGGCTGAAAGTCGCCCGCGGGCTTTTCTGATTTGATGCTCATGGTACGGAGAAGCTGACTTATTCCGCGCGCTTGCCGGTGTTCAACTCACCCACCAGTTTGTCTGCGCGATACACTTTCTTGAGCGCCTCCACGATGCCGCGCGAATCCACGGACACGGCGCGCGCCTGCACATCGCTGAACGCGAAGTCGAGCACGAGCGACTGGATGTTGCCGTCGAAAATGATGCCCACGAACTCGCCCTTGCGATCCACCACGGGGCTGCCGGAATTGCCGCCGATGATGTCGGCGGTGGAGACGAAGTTGAAGGGCGTCGCGAGGTCGATTTTCGCTTTGCTGTCCGTCCAAATCTTCGGCAGGTCGAAGGGCTCACGGTTCTCGTGTTCGGCGGCGCGCTCGTAGAGTCCGGCGAAAGTCGTGTGCGCCGGGATCTGTTTGCCGCCTTCCTCGAAGCCTTTGACCGTGCCGAAGGCGAGGCGCAGTGTGAAGGTCGCGTCGGGATAGCTGCCCGTGCCTTCGAGCGCAAAGCGCGCCTTGGCGATTTTCGCGTGCGACTGCTGCTTGGCCTCGCCCTGGGCCTCCATGATTTTGCGCAGCGCGCGCGCCTCGGCGTCCACGGATTTTGCCAGTGCGATCATCGAGTCGTTCGTTGCCGCATCCACAGCCGCCTGCCCGCCTTCGTAGAGTTTCTTGCGAAAGGCCACGTCATTCACCTTCGTGCCCTTGATGAGTTCCACGGCCCGCGCATTCGGCGATTTGCCCGCGAGCACTTTTTGCACGAGCGGCGATGCCCTCAGTTCCTCGGCCAGCCAGGTCAGCGAATCGGTGAGTTTCAGTTCTTCCAAGTCCGCGTAGATCGGCTTGTCGGAAAACAGGTCGAGTTCCAGCGACTCGCGCGCCGCTTCGTTGAACTCGCGCAGCCGGTCGCCGTTTGGTTTGGGCCTTTCCTCCGCGGCGCGCAGCAGCGTGCGCGCGATGTGGAAAAGCTCGGCGTTAAACGCGCCGCCGCCTTCCAGCAGATTGTGCGGGCGGGCATTCTCTGCGATGACCTTTTGCGCAGCGGCAATGCGGTCGTACGACGCCAGCGTATCGCGCAGGTCTTCCCGCGCGGCGATCCTTTCGCGCAGCGTTTTTTCCTCCAGGGCCTTCCTGCCAAACAGCTCTGGATCAAGCAGCCCCGCCAGTCCGCCCTTGCGCGCCTTGCGGCTGTTTTGCACGCCAAAGAAATCGTCCTTCGCGCGGCGCGCGTTTTCCTGGCTGCGGCCGCTGTAGGAGTTGAGGTTCACTTCCATGCGGTAGAGGCGCTGGAGCCCGCGGGGCATCGCGATGTCCCGCAAATATTCCAGTTCCACCATCGTGAGCAGCCGGTCGGTGCGGCCCGGATGACCGGATACAAACACCAGATCACCGTCCTTCGTCCCCGCCTGACTCCACTTGAGCCAGTGCTGAATTTTCGCCGGCTTCCCGTCCTCGTAGGCGCGGAAAAAACACACGTCCAGATCGAAACGCGGATACTCGAAATTGTCCGGGTCGCCGCCGTAGAAAGCGATCTGCTGCTCCGGCGCGAAGACCACCCGCACGTCCGTGTAACGCTTGAAACGGTAAAGGTGATAGCGCCCGCCCTGATACAGCGTGACCACGTCACTGCGCTCGCCCGTCTTGTCCTTCGACTCCTTCTCGATCGCCGCCATCACCGCGCGGCGGGCCTTGAAAGATTCCTCATCGGACGCCCCCGCGATCACTGCGGCGTTCACCCGCGCCGTCACGTCCTCGATGCTCATCAGCACATTCAGTTCGAGATCGGGCGCCTTGATTTCCTCCGCCAGCGTGGCCGCGTAGAAACCTTTCTTGAGGTAATCATTCTCCTTCGTGCTGACCTTTTGCAGCGTGTCCGCGCCGACGTGGTGGTTGGAAAGAATCAGCCCGTCCTCCGAGATGAACTCACCCGAGCCGCCGCTGTTGAAACGCACCGAAGATTTCTGCAAATGTTCCAGCCATTCCGGCGTGGCGTCGAAGCCGTAACGTTCCTTCAGCAGCGCGCGGGGCGGATCGCTGTAAAGCCACATCCCCTCATCGGCGAAGCCCGCCGACGTGGCGGCCCCGAGCAGCAATCCCAATCCCAAGCGCAGCAATGATTTTCTCGTCTTCATATTCATGTTTTGGCGGCCGCGAAGTATTCCGGCTGGCCGCTGCGGCAGCAATGGCAAAGCCATCGGTTCTCTCTCGTCGAACTTTCAGCACTCCAGCAAGCCATAACCGTTGGAGCATGCGAGAGCACGGAGGCTCACGGCTTCGGTGAGCGATGTTTCATTTTTTTGGAACCCGAAAGGCCGTCACACCTTCGCTCCGGCGACTGGCGAACGGCCAGATTGTGAGCGCGGGACCGGGCTCCGCATCCTTGTCACGCAAATGTCACAAACCCGTCATGGAGCCGTCACACGACGGTTGAATGATCATTGCGTCGATTCTAAGTCGAACACCGGGCTGGTGTTTTTCCAGCCGCGTGATTTCAATTCCAAAACCACCCACACCCAAACAAATCCCATGCTAAACAAACCCACCCTCAAACTGGCCGCGGCGCTCACGCTGCTTGCCACCACGGCGCTCACCGCGCAGGCGCAGGATGCCGGCGCGCTCGTCGATAAGCTCGTCAAAAAAGGCGTCCTCTCCAGCCAGGAAGGCGAGGAAGTCCGCGCCGACATGATGCGCGAATTCACCTCTCAGACCGCCGCCGGCAAGATCAACCTGAACTCTTCGATCACCGAGCTGAAGCTCTACGGCGACCTGCGGGTGCGCTACCAGTACGACGACCGCGAGGCGCAGGTCGCCGCGCCGAACCACGTCGATCAGCGTTCGCGCTACCGCTACCGCCTGCGGCTCGGCGCGGATGTGGCGCTGGGGGACAATTGGTTCGCCGGCCTGCAGCTTCAGACCGGGCCGAACAGCGACTCGGGCAACCAGACTTTTTCCAACGGCTTTGACAACGACGGCATCTTTATCTCGAAAGCCTTCCTCGGGTTTAAGAACGACTGGCTCAACGTCACCCTCGGCAAGCAGAAGAATCCCTTTTACACCACCGACCTGGTGTGGGACCCGGACATCAATCCGGCAGGTCTGACCGAGACCATCTCCATTACCAAGCTCTTTGGCGGCGGCCACGCCGGGCCGACCGGTGGCTCTGGCAAGGATGGCAAAACAGTCGCCGATCCCGGCATCCCGTCCGAGTCCTCGTGGGAACTGAGCCTCGTGGCGGGGCAGTTGTTTTATGCGGACAACAACGAGTTCAACTTCGGCACGGATCTTAAGACCGACGCCTACCTGTTCGTCGAGCAGTTGATCG
>JANPHJ010000233.1:0-17854 GCA_031424395.1 Chthoniobacter sp. | reverse complement strand
GCAGGACGCGGGCTGGCGGGAAAACTGCGAGGTCTTTCTCGTGGCCATCGTGGTGGCGCTCGGGGTGCGGACTTATTTTCTCCAGCCGTTCACCATCCCGACGGGGTCGATGCAGCCGACGCTCTATGGCATCAACGCCTTTCCGACAGTGGCAGAGCCGCCGAACTTCGCGGTGCAGATTTTTCAGACGGCGGCGCTGGGCCGCGGGTGGCTGAATGTGGTGGCGAAGGAGGACGAGTCCGTGGCCAGCATGAAGGAGGTCTCGAAGCTGTTCTTTTTCACCTACACGGAGCTGCAGACGAGCCGCGGCAATACCTACTCGGTCCACGCGCCGATGCGGACGGTGATCGAGGGTTTCCATGTGGACTCGATGCGGAGCTACCAAAAGGGCGAGCCCATCGTGCGCGGTTACGTGGACACGGGCGACCATGTGTTTGTGGACAAAATCTCGTATCATTTCCACACGCCGAGCCGCGGAGATGTGTTCGTTTTCAACACGCAGCACCTGCCGACCATCGAGCGCCGCCGGCGGGCCGAGGGCCGCAATGATGCCACGGAATTCGATCTGCCGGAGGCCGCGGTGTACGCCGATCAGCTGGGGATGAAAATCGACATGAGCCTGCCGTCGCAGTTTTACATCAAACGGCTCGTCGGCACGCCGGGCGATGAACTGCGCGTGGCCTCGCCGCAGCTCTTCGTCAACGGCAAGCTGGCCGAGGGCCGCTGCTTCGAGCGCGTGATGTCGATGAAGGACGGCTACGAGGGCTACGGGCAGGGCTTTCCGAGTTTCCTCATGCCCGTCCTGCGCACGCCGAACGACCCCTACACCATCCCCGCCCGCCACTACTGGGCCATGGGCGACAATAGCTACCACAGCTCCGACAGCCGCGACTGGGGCGCCGTGCCCGAGCGCAATATCATGGGCCGCGGGATGTTTGTGTACTGGCCCTTTGCCGCGCACTGGGGGCTTATCAAGTGAAGGCGAAAGGCGAAAAGCGAACGGCGAAAGGCGGGAGACCGCGGCAAAGACGCATCACACACCCTCGCCCGATGCCTATCCTCAACTATCCAATGCGCCTTCGCCTTTCCTCCCGCCTTTCGCCTTTCGCCTTTCGCCTTTCCCCTCATGGCCCGTCGCGCTAGCTCTTCCGCGCATCCCGTCTGGATGCTGGCCGCCGCCGGCCTGCTCATTGCGTCACTGGGCGGTGGCTATCTGCTTTTCGGCAAAGCGAGCGACCCCTACCGCACCAAGACCTCCCTGCCGGTGGCGGACTATCTGGAAAACTCGAACAGCCTCCGCGGCAATGTCTATAAGGTGGATGGCACGGTCTCGAAGTCGTTGGAGTTTTCGACCGCGAACGGGCGGCTTTTTTCCGTGGAAGTCGGCGGGGATTTGCTGCCGATTGTGGTGCCGCCGCAGTTCAACAGCGTGAACATCGAGCGCGGACAGCGGTTCTTTTTCCTCATCGAAGTCGGTGACAAGGGCATTCTCCGGGCGCAGGATGTAAAGAAGATTTAACCCCCGCCCACGAACTATGAAGACGAACGCCACACGCCCCACGTCCAACGCGCCACGCTCCTCGGCCCGGTGGCGGCGCTGGACTTGCGGCGCCGCAGGCTATGCGCTCGGCACCGCCGTGCTGTGCGCGCAGGTGCCGGATGCGCCCGCTCCCGCCGCGCCCGCGGGCGGTGGTCCGCCGGCCGCGCAGCCCGCAGGCAACGGCGGTGGCGGCGCGAAGAAGGGTGGTAACTTTCTCGGCAAGGATGTGCCGGCCTTTGACCCCGGGACCGAGACGATGACGTGGGACGGGAAAAACTGGAACGTGAACAACAACCGGATTTTTCAGGCGCGTTTCGAGAAATACCTTAACGCGCCTGAGGAGACGACCGCCGAGGATCGGCAGTATCAGCTCGTCATCACCACGATCCTGAACCTCCTCGCGCCGGGCAATGCGACGACGCAGAACATCGACACCGCGTTTCGCTACCTGCCCCAGGGCTCGCGGTTCGACATCGACGCGCGACTGTGCGACGGGCTGGCGGATGCGGTGTACAGTGCGTGGAAAGCGCAGCGCAACCAGGACCGGCTCGTCCTCGCCAACTCGTCGCTCGACCAAGAGCGCAACCAGGAATACTGGAACGCCAAGCATGCCGGGGCTGGGGAAACAATGAAAAACCCGCCGCCTGCGGCCGGTGCAGGGAAAAAAGGCGGAGGTCCGCAGGGAGGTTCACAGTACACCTTTGAAGCGACCATGACCCAGACGCAGCACACCAAGCGCATTGGGGAGGTCGAGGCGCAGATCAAGGCCAACCAGATGAAGCGGGAGATTTCCGAGATCCAGGCCAAGGTCGAGTTTCAGGCGCTCATTGTGCAATTTTTCATGCAGCGGCGCTTTCAGCATGTGCTCATGGCTACGCGCTTTTACCGCGCGGTCTTCACCGACGGCGACACGAAGCTGAACGTGGGCAAGGACACCAAGGATCTTTTTGAAAAAAGCTCCGGCATGCCGCCGACTGTGGGCACGCTCGACTCAATGGCCAACGAAGCCATCCGGGATGTGCGCGAAGGCGTGAACGCCTACAAATTTCTCCTCGAGAAAAACGAACTCGAAAGCGCCAGCAAGCGGCTCGCCGAGGCGGTGACCATCGGCGAATACATGCCGGAAATCCGCACCCTGCCGCGCGACAAAAAGCGGCAGGCGCTGGAGTTTGTGCAAAAGACCAACCAGCTCATCTCGGCCATCGACGTGAAGGACTTCACGCTCGCCGAGACGCTGGTGAAGCAGCTCGAAAAGATCGCCAAGGACTTCGACAGCTCGAAGCCGATGGCGGCGATCGAGACCTCGAAACAGGTCGCCGCCATGCACCTCGCCAAGGCGCGCAACGCCGCGCTCAAAGGCGACAACGCCACGCTCGAAGCCGAACTCACCGCCGCCACTGAGCTGTGGCCGCGCAACCCGGCGCTCGCGGAAATGTCGAAGATGATTTTCTCCCAGGGCGACGTGCAGCAGAAGGCGGTCATTGACTTCGAGCAGCTCGCCGGACAGAAAAATTACCGGCAGATTTTCGACGACCGCGTGCGCTTCATCGCCGCGCTCGCTCTTTATCCCGAGAAGCAGAAGCAGCTCGAGGAGGTGCTGAAAAACATGCAGACCATCGAGGGTGCCATCGCCCAAGCCAGCGCCATGGCCGTGCAGACGAACTACGCCGGGGCGTGGGAAACGGTGGAGAAGATCGCCCCGCAATTTCCCGACGACACCAAGCTCAGCCAAACCCGCGCAAACCTCACCACGCAGGCCGCCGACTTCGTCCGCACGCTGCGCGGCGCGCAGGATCTCGAGAAAAAGGAGCAGGTCGGATCAAGCCTCGCCTGGTACCTCAAGGCGCAGAAAATCTATCCGCAGAGCGAGTTTGCCGGCGAAGGTATCGACCGGCTGGTGAAGCGGATTCTGCCGCAGGGCTAGGCTTGGCTGGCGTGCCGTTCACGGCCTCAGCCCACCTATTACCACCGGGCTAGGGCGTCGCCATTCGCAGTCGCGGGCTGGCCTTCCCGGCGAGCTTGCAGGTTCATGCAGCCGGCGAAAAGCAGCGTGAAGAAGAGATCGCCGAGCAGCGTCTGGCGGTAGAACCACCACGTCGGCGGATAGCCGGGCAGGCCGAGCGTCAGCGCCTGGAGCCAGCCGGCGAAAGTCTTGGCGTAGCCGGGTTCGTAAAGCCAAGAACCGGTATTGGTGATGACGTAGAAAAGCAGCGAGCCGACGCAGCTCGCGGCGAGCAGCGTGCCCACGCGGGCGTGACCGCGCAGCGCGAAACCGAGGCCGGCGATGAGGGCGAGAGCGAGATAGCGCGGGAGGATTTCCAAGGTTAGCAGCGGCTGGTGGTAGTGGAAAAGATTCAGCGCCACGTCGCTCAGCAGCAGCATGGCCAGCGGCAGCGGCAAGGCGAGGCGCCGCGGCAGATAGGCCGCGCCGCAGAGCGCGACGGCAGCGACCGGGGCGACATTGTGCATCCACGAAAAATCCGCGCTGCCGGCGAAACCGGAGATTACGCGGAAGATGACGACGGTGAACAAAAGGAGGAGCGCAGCGGCGGGCATGCGGGCAACGTGCCTTGCATCATGGGCGGGGGCAATGCGTAAAATTCTCCGGCGATTCGCCCTTGCCAGGGGCGGGCGCATCGCGAAAAGTCCGCGCAGTTCTTTGCGAGTTTTACGTCAGTGGATCGAAGGCAGGAATTCCGTGAAAATCGGAAGCAGTTGCGCTGCTGTAACTGGATACGACTCCCCATTTCGCCAATCTCCGGCCAGCCGGAGGTGAAGGCGGGGAGAAGGTTGGCGGGCGAAAGCCCTCCTGCAATCCAGAAGCCAGAATACTCCTCCGCTCCGCTCTCATTCGTGCCGCCCGCCCTGCGCAGCAATTCCGCTGCGGGCGCGGGCGTCGCGGCAAAACTTCTTCGCAAAAAAGAAGCAATGAGGGATCAGTCCGCTCGCCGCGGCGCCTCCGCGCCGTGTCGTATCCTGGTCTCTCTCTATCCTAAAAAGAGACCACTACATGAAAAAAAACATCATCACCTCCGCGGCATTTCTCGCCGCTTCGTCCGCGCTTTTCGCGCAGTCGCTCACCATCACCCACCCCGGCTACACCAGCCCGGCGTTTTTCACCGCCTCGACCGGCTACTCTGTGACCGGCCTGACCTCCGACGGGCTGGGCAATGTCTTCTACCTCGAAAGCGATTTTGCCTTCTCGGGCACCTTGAGCGCGAAACTTTGGAGCCGCCCGTTCAGCGGCGGCGGTTTCGGCGCGCCGACGCTGCTCCATGACTTCGGGGCGAATCTCAACGGCAACTTCCTGACCTTTCACAGCGGTCTGATCTACGGCGGCGAAAATACCACGGGCAGCCTGTTTGCGCTTGCTCCGGATGGCACGGGCTTTGACCCGCTCGGCACGGTGAGCGGTCATTACGACGGCGCATTCTCGGGCGCGGCGCTTTACCTCTCCCATGCCGCCGGTGGGAACAAAGTCAGCCGTTTCACACTTGGGACGGATGGCGCGGGTGGGCAGCAATTGTCCGCGGGCACCATCGTCCTGACGGCGGGCGCACAGGCTTCCGGGCCGCTGGAATTCGGCGATGCGGGCGAACTGCTGTACGGTTCCAGTTCCAATGGGGTGTACCGCTATGCCAGCGCGGAAGTGGGTGCGGGCGGGCTCACTTTGGACGCGGCGCATCGTGTCGTCGCCAATGGCATCAACAGCTATCTCGCGAATGCCGGCGGCGCGCAGCTCTGGCAGGACAGCTATGACTCGGAGGATCTGCATCTCATCGACACCACGGCCGGCACCTTCCAGACCATCGGCACGGCCGGCACTTTCCAGTCGCTGGGCAGTTTGGAATTTGCCGGCGGCACCGGCTTTGTGGTTGTCAGCGATTACGGGACCAATGGCTCGCGCGTCTTTGCGGTGACGGCCGCGCCCGAACCGTCCGCCGCGTTGCTGCTGCTCACGTCCGGGCTCGCGGCATTGACGCTGCGCCGCCGGCATCGTCAGGATTGAAAGCATGAGCCTCGGGCTGTTCCCTCGCGCGCTGCGGCGCGGCCTGCTGCCCGCCGTGATCCTCGTTCACGGCGGGCGGCTTTGCGCCGCGCCCTACTCGCACGCCGCGAATGACCCCGCGAACGTGTGGGACGCGCCGGTGCCAGGCTTCACCGGGCCGGACGGCGAGGGCCAAGCACGGCTTTTCGACCACTTCGACGAAACCACAGGCGACCCGGTTTACACCAATCCGCGCAACGCCGTGAACCCACTCTTCTTCGGCTGGGCGCGCGGCTGGACGGACTACGTGCGCGCTGACGGGCAGACGCTGTACAACGATCCCGCGTTCGCGCTCGGGCCGGTTACGGGCGACGTTTTCGACGTGGTCTCACTCGGCGACCTCACCGCTGTGCAAATCGCCAGCGGCGCGCCAGTTGGCCGCGTCACGCTCAACGTCACCGATGCGCTGCATCCCGCGCCTATCCGCAACCTGCCCGGCGCGGATTTCGTGGTCTTTGAAAATGGCGTGATCTCAGAGTTCGGCACCGGAGGTGCGGGTGCGGGCGGGATTTTTGGCGAACTAGCCTATGTCGAAGTGTCGTCGGACGGTGTTAATTTCGCGCGCTTCCCCAGCGTCTCGCTCACGCCTGGCAACGTCACCACCAACGAGACCCTGCACCGCTACGACACGCTCGATCCGACGAACATTTTCAACCTCGCCGGCAAGCATGTGAACGCCGCTGGCGAAAGCTGGGGCACGCCCTTTGACCTAGCCGCGCTGGCCAGCCATCCGCTCGTCAGTGCGGGCACGCTCGATCTCAGCGCCGTCCGCTACCTCCGCCTCGTGGACATCCCCGGCAATGGCAGCTACCTCGACGGCGCCGCGCCCACGCCGCACCCGATCTATGACCCGTGGCGCACCTTCGGCCCCGGCGGGTTCGACCTGGAGGCGGTCGGCGTCATTTCGGTGTCAATCACCTTCGACGCCTGGCAGGATCTCCACGGTCTCTCCGGCGCGCAGCGCGGCCCGCAGGCCGATCCCGACGGCGACGGCGTGCCTAATGCCATCGAGTATGCCTTTGCCATGCTCCCGCTCACGCCCGATGCCGAGCTGATGCCCTCGCCGGTCTCGGGCGCGCCCGCTTTTTCCATCAGCTTCCGGCGCGACACGCGGCCGACAGATCTCAGCGTCGAAGTCCTCGGCGCCTCCGCCCCCGGTCAGCCGTGGCAGGTCATTGCGCGCGCCACCGCCGGCGGGCCGCTGCTCACGGTCGGGCCGATGGCGGTGGTTATCGAGGACGCCTCGGACAGCCCCATTGCCAGCGTGGGCGTCATCCGGCGGCACCACGTCCACGCGCTGCCGGGGCAGCAGTTTCTGAAAATCGCGGTCACCCTCGCGCCATGAGCTGTCGCGTGGCGCGGGCCTTCACCCTCCTCGAACTGCTCGTCGTCATCGTCATCATCGCCACCCTCGCCGCGCTGCTGCTGCCGGCCTTTGGCACGACGCGGCTGCATGCCCTAGCCATCCGCAGCAGCGCGAATCTGCGGCAGCTCGTGGCCGCCAATATCGCCTACGCCGGTGACCAGGGCTTTTACGCCCCCGCCGACGACAAGACCAATAAGCGCCGCTGGCACGGCGCGCGCACCTCCGCGGCCACGCCGTTCGATCCGACGAAAGGCTTCCTCGCCGACTACCTCGGCCGCTCGCGCGAGATCGTGCGCGACCCGCTTTTCACCCAGATGCTCGCGGGCCGCCAGAGCTTCGAGGACGGCACCGGCGGCTACGGCTACAACGCGGCCTACATCGGCGGACGGCCCGGCGGCATGTGGAATGGCGACGGCACCCGCGTCTCCGCCCGCCCCGCCCAAGTGCTGCATCCCGCGGCGACCATCATGTTTGGCACCAGTGCCTTTGCCCGCGCCGACGGCGTGCAGGAGTACGCCGCCGTGGAGCCGCCCTTCTGGGATTTCGGCAGCGGCCCCTCTGGCGACCGGCCCTCGCCCAGCCTGCACTTCCGCTTTGCGGGCAAAGCCATCGTCGGCTGGTGCGACGGCCACATCACCATGGAGGCTCGGGCCGACCGTCCTGCCGGCAGCAACCCCTACGGCGGCGACGCCGACGCGCAGCATCTCGGCTGGTTTGGCCCCGACGACGCCAACGGCTTCTGGAACCCCGACCGCGAGCCGTGAGGACGGGCGGCCGTTCGCTTGGTTTTCCTAAACGCAGCAGCGCGGAGGGTTGCACCTTTTTTTCCGGCAAGTCTCGCTGGCCGGGATCGCACTGCACGGCGCGGCTTACGTCCGCTTGCCGAAGATCTTGAGCTGCTCGGCCTCCTTTTCGATCTCGTCGAGCTTTTGCAAGGTTAGGGTTTGTTTTTCGATGAGGTCCTGATTTTTCGCCTTCATGGCCTGGAGGATTTGCAGCGACGATTTCGGCGCGGCGGGAGCTTGGGAGTGGAGATTCGTGGCGAGCGCGAGGAGCGCGGCCACGGACAGCGTGAGGGAGAGGAGCGTTTTCATTTCACTTTGCCGCCTCCGCGGCTGACGAAGATGCGGGCCAGGCGGACGCTTTCACCGATGGTGGCGAGCTTGGCGTCGATCTTGGCCTGGTTGTCGGCGATGGCCGCCTGCTGCGTGGCGACATCGGTGAGCAGCGCGGTGAGGGCCACGTCGTCGCCGGCGGCCTCGCCCTTTGAGGACATGGGCGCGAGCAGGATCGCCGCGAGCGCCGAGAGGCCCAGCGCGGGGACGAAGAAAGATTTTGCGTTCATGCTTCCGAAGTAAGCCAGAATTGCGCCGCGCGCCCCTGCGAAAATGTTTTGCGTGCTGGCATGAATGCCGCTTGTGGTTCGCGGCGCAGCTCCTTATTCTCATCTCCCATGGCCGGCATGTCCCAAACGCAGTCCCTGTCTCAAAGCCAGGTCCTCGCGCCTCAACTCCAGCAAAGTCTGCAAATCCTGCAGGCTCCAATGCTGGAACTGCGCAATCTCATCCAGCAGGAACTCTGCACGAATCCGACCTTGGAGGAGGACCAGATGGAGCCGACGATCGAGGACAAAAGGGAGGAGCACGACGAGTTTCAGGAGGAGTTCGACCGGCTGGCGAAGCTCGACGATGAATGGCGGGATTACATGGCGCAGAGCCAGAGCTACTCCGGGCGCTCGGCGGAGGATGAGGAAAGGCGGCAGTTTTTTTTCGACAGCATCGTGGGCGTGCAGACGCTGCAGCAGCACCTCATGGAGCAGCTCAACTCCTCCAACGAAATCAACGAGGCTGACCGCCAGCTTGCCGAACTGCTCATCGGCAACATTGACGACGCGGGCTTTCTCCAGGCGACCCCCGAGGAAATCGCCAACAACACCGGCATGGATGTCGCGGACCTGGCGCGCATGCTCGAGTTTGTGCAGACCTTTCACCCCGTGGGCGTGGGCGCGCGCGATCTGCGGGAGTGTCTGCTCATCCAGCTCCGGCGGCTGAGCAAAGAGCAGAGCCTGGAGTACCGCATTGTGGACCGGCATATCGACGATCTGGGCAAGCGGCGCTTTCCCGAAATCGCCCGGCGCCTTGGCACCACCGCAGAACAAATCCAGCGCGCGGCCGGTTTTATCGCCACGCTCGATCCGAAGCCCGGCCAGATTTTCACCCCCGATCCCAACAACTACGTGCTGCCCGACGTGAACGTGGAAAAGATCGGCGGCGAGTGGGCCATCTCGCTCAACGGCGAACAGATCCCGCACCTGCGCATCAGCAACACCTACAAGGATCTCATGGCGCAGGACAAAGGCGGCGCCGAGGTGAAGGACTACATCCGCGACAAAATCCGCAGCGGAAAATTTCTCATCAAGTCCATCCACCAGCGCCAGCAGACCATCTCAAACATTTCCCACGAGATCGTGACCAAGCAGAAGGAATTCCTCGAACTCGGCCCCAGCGCGCTCAAGCCGCTGACCATGGTGCAGATCGCCGACATCGTGGGCGTCCACGAAACCACGGTGAGCCGCGCCATCTCCGGCAAATACATGGCCACACCGTGGGGTGTCTTCGACATGAAGTATTTTTTCACCCCCGGCTACCAGACCTCCGGCGGCGAATCCATGAGCAACACCAGCGTGAAAGGCGCCATCGCCGAACTGGTGAAAGCCGAGGACGACAAGAATCCGCTGAGCGACAAGGAGATCGTGGAAGTGCTCGAAAAACGCGGCATCCCCATCGCCCGGCGCACGGTCGCGTAGTACCGCAACGAGCTGAACATCCTGCCGAGCAACATGCGGAAGCGGTATTGAGCGACGGCGGGGATCATCCGGCGAAGCTGCTTTTCGTGTGCAGCCGCAATCGTCGGCGCAGCCTCACGGCGGAGAAAATCATGGACGGATTGGCCGGCTATGAAGCCCGCTCCGCCGGCACGCAGCCCGAGGCGCGCATTGTCATCACTGCGGGCCACATCGGCTGGGCCGACATCGTTTTCGTCATGGAGAAATCGCACCTCAACCGGCTCCGGCTGAAATTTCCCGACGCCCTCGCCGGCAAACGGGTCGTCGCCCTGCACATTCCCGACGACTACGAGTTCCTGCACCCCGACCTCATCGACGACCTCCACGCAAAACTCGCCCCCTTCATCGATTTCGGCGATAGCGTCTGAACCGCCCCACATCCCGCTCCGTTCCCGAGGTCGCAGCGGCCTTCGCACCGTTGATCGCGGCGGTCCGCTTCTCGCAGGTCGCTAGCCGGGCGCGCGCTGGAGGGTGAACTCGACTTGCAAACCCGTGGGCTGGACGTTGCGCACGGCGACGGTGCCGCCGCAGGCTTCGATGCAGCTTTTCACAATCGCCAGGCCGAGGCCGGTGCCGCCGGTCTCGCGCGAGCGGGCGGCTTCGGGGCGAAAAAACGGATCGAACAGCCGGTGCAGCGCAGCCTCGGGCACGCCGGGCCCGGAGTCGGTGACGGTGACGACGGCCTGCGCGCCGCTGCTGCGCGCCGAGACGACGATGGGGCCGGCGGGGCTGCCGTCCGGGTGCTGGAGCGGGCGAAAGGAGTGCGCGCCTTCCGCAGGGGCGCCGACGGGCGCGGCGTAGCGGACGGCGTTGCGGACGACATTGCCGAGGGCGCGTGCGAGCAGGTCGGGTTCGGCGAGGACGGTGAGCGCGGCGGGCACGTCGAGGACAATGCCACCGTGCTCCTTGGATTCGCGGGCAACGACGCGGGCGGCGACTTCGGCGAGCGCGACGGGCTTGAGTTCCACATGGCGCCCGCCGACGCCGGCTTTGGAAAAGGAGAGCAGTTCGCTGACCAGCGCGGCCATGTGGCGGGCCTCCTCGCGCACGTCGGCCACGTAACCGCGCGCGGCGTCGTCGGCGGCGCGGTGCTCGAGGATGCCGAGCGCCATTTCCATGCGCGCGAGCGGCGAGCACAGCTCGTGGGCGATGTCGCCGAGGAAGCGTTTCTGCCCGGTGAAAAACTCGCGCAGCCGCGCGGCCATGTCGTTGAGCGCGGTGGCGAGGCGGCCGAGTTCGTCGGTGCGGGCGCTCTCGACGTTGGTCTCGAACTGGCCTCGCGCGATGGCCTCCGCCGCGCCGGTCATCTGCCGCAGCGCGCGGGTAATGCCGCGGACCAGCGGCAGCCACAGCAGCGCGGAAACGGCGAGCACCACCGCGCCGCCGACGAGCCACGGCGTGAAGTCGAGAAACAGCGGGCCGCGCAGCGTGGGCGTGGTGAGGATGAGCGTGGTGGGCATCGCCGGGCGCGAAAGGCGATCGACGAGCGGGAGGCGCACGGCCACCCAGTACCCTCGGGGCGAGCCGTCGCGGACGATAAACTTCGGAAACGCTCCGCCGAGCGGTGGCGGCGGGCCGGGACGATCCTGCGGCGGGCCGTCGCGAGGCGGCGGGCGCTCGCCGCGCGGCGGGTCGAAAGCGGGCGGGCGATCCCGCGGGGGGCCGTCGTCCGGGCCGCGTAGCGGCGGGCCTTGCGGGGGCGGCCCCTGGCCCAGGCGCGCGAGCATCCCCGCGGGCAGCGTGTCCATTTCACCGGCGAGCTTTTTGCCGTCGTTGCGGAAGATCGCCACCGGCACGTGATACGCCGCCGTGATACGCGCCAGCGCCGCCGGCCATTCGCTCTGCGGACGGTCTTTCAACTCATCCGCCACGAGCTGCGCCACACTCTGCAACCGTTCGCCCGCCGGCCCGGCGAGCAGCGCGTCCAGCCCCGGCCCAAGCTGCGCGCGGATGAAAATCCACGCGGCCACGCCGAGGAACGCGACGTTCACGAAGAACCACGCGACGATCTTCAGCGAGAGCGGGAAGCGCACGCGGCGCACGGCTTTAGTCGGCATCGGGATCGAGCAGCATGTAGCCCGCGGCGCGCACCGTACGGATGAAGCGCGGCGCCTTTGGGTCGTCGCCGAGCTTTTTCCGCAGAGCGGAAATGTGGACGTCGATGGAGCGGTCGAAGACCTCGTAATCGCGGTCACGGATTTCTTCGAGCAGATGGTCGCGCGTCTTCACGCGGCCCTTCGCGCGGGCGAGCGAGAGCAGCAGCTCAAACTCGACCGGCGTGAGCGTGAGCGGCGCATCGTCCAGCACCGCCGTGCGCGGGCCGGGCCGGATGCGCAGCCCCGCGATGGCGATCTCCGCCAGCGCCGCCTGCGAGGGCTCGGTGCTCCGCGTAGTGCGGCGCGTAACGGCGCGGATACGGGCGAGGAGTTCGCGCGTGGAAAAAGTCTTCGGCAGATAGTCGTCCGCGCCGATCTCGAGGCCGACGATGCGATCCGCTTCGTCGCCGCGCGCGGTGAGCATGAGCACCGGCACGTCGCTGGTGTGGCGGATTTGTTTCAGCACCTCAAAGCCGTCGAGCCCCGGCAGCATGAGGTCGAGGATGACGGCGTTCCACGGTTTTGCCGTCGCGCGCTCCACGCCCTCGGGGCCGGTGTGGACGGCCTCCACGTCGTAGCCGAGCGGCGCGAGATAGTCGGCGATCAGGCGGCAGAGTTTGCGGTCGTCGTCGATAACGAGCAGGCGCGGACGGTCGGTGGTGGCGGAGGACGCGGACATTGGGCGGCGGATTGGCGGCGAGCATAAACAGGGCGTCCGCAGCCGCGCGCGACTTTTACACTTCCTTAACAAAATACCCCCTCCCCGCTCATACAATCCTAACGCAAGGGTGCGAGGCTCCGGCTTGCTTAGGAAACACCACGACGCGCCCGCCTGTATGAATACTCAAAGAATCCTCCGCTCCGTCCTCCTCGCCAGCGCACTCATCAGCACCTCGGCGCAGGCCGCCGACCCGCAGCCCGTCGCGCCCAGCGCCACGGACCTCCAGGCGCTCATGGCCATGCTCAACAAGCTCGTCGCGCAATCCGCCGCCGCCGCCGAAACCGCGCCTAACTTCGAGCCCGCGCCCGAGCCCGAGCCCCAGCCCGCTCCCGCGCCGGCGGTGAACGCGCCCGCCGCCGCGCTGCGCCAGCCGCTTTCAACCGCGCTGAAAAGCGGCAGCCTCACCACGGGTGGGCTCGCGCCTTCCGGCGGCCTCGGCGGACATGGTCCCGAAGTTGTCGCCCGACTGACCGCAGAAGCCTGGCGGCTGCTCTTCCCCGTCAAACAGCCCGACCGCTAAAAGCCCGCGCCATTTTCTCGCAGAACGCATCAACCCAAAACCCGAAAGACCGCAACCACATGAACAAAAAAGCCCTCATCCTCGCGCTCGCAGTGACCCTGCCGGCGTCACTCACCCTGGCCCAGCGCCCCGGCGGCGGCCCGCCGCAACCTCCACCCGGCGGCCCACCTCCCGGCCAGCAGCCAGCCGACGGCGGTCGTCCCTCGCGCGGCAACCGCCCGCCCAAGGACGGCAACAAGGATCGCCCCGACAAGCCGCCCGTCCCGCCGATCCTCGAGGCACTCGACGCGGATCACGACGGCATCATTTCCGCCGACGAGATCAAGGCCGCTCCCGCCGCGCTCGCTCAGCTCGACAAAAACAAGGACGGCAAACTGACGCGGGAAGAGCTCCATCCGCCGCGCCCGGACGGCCCGCCGCCCGGCGGCCCGAAAGACGGCGACCGTCCGAAACCGCGTGACGGCGGCGACCGGCCCTTCCCCGGCCAGAAACCGCCGGGCGACGGCGCGCAGAAACCGGCCGGCCCGCCGGATGGCAGCAAGCCCCCGCGTCCGCCCGCTCCGCCGCTCCTCCACGCGCTCGATGCGGATGACGATGGCGAGATTTCCGCCACCGAAATCGCCGACGCCGCCAAAGCCCTGCTGCCGCTGGACAAAAACGGCGACGGCCAGCTCGGGCCAAGCGAATACATGGGCCGCCCGCCCGGCGACCATCCTCCCGGCGACGGCCCAAAACCGCCGCGTCCGCCGAGAGACGGTCAGTAAGCGAATCGCCAGCGGCGGAGTCTTTCGCCACGACAGAATCAGCCCCGCAGCGGCCCCGCGCCGCTGCGGGGTTTCGCTTTTTTGGCCGTGCGTCAAAACCGCAGCGTGACGATGCGCCGGTTCTTCGTGTCGGCCACGCGGATGCGCATTCCGGCACCCACGGCCACGCCCCACGGCGTGCCGAATTCACCTTCCCCGCTACCACTGTGCCCGAGCTGGCCGAGCAGCCGTCCGTCCGGGCTCACACGCGAGAGGCGGCCCGCGCCGTACTCCACGATGTAGAGCGCACCGTCGCCGCCGGGCGCGATGGCATACGGCAGATTGAAAGCGAGCGGCTGGCCCGCCGCGCCGAGCAGTCCGAAGTATTTTCCACCGTCGGAAAAAATGAGCACGCGGTTGTTGATCGCGTCGGCCACGTAGAGCCGGCCATCTCTCCACGCGAGCCCCGACGGGCGCTGAAACTGCCCCGGCCCCGTGCCAAAACTACCGAAGCTCGCGAGCCATTTTCCCTCGCGCGTGAATTTCTGCACGCGGTCGTTCCCGCCGTATTCGCACACGTAGAGATTCTCCGCCGCGTCCGCGCAGATGCCGACCGGGTAGATGAACTCGCCGTCCTTCGTCCCGTGCTGGCCGATGTTTTGCAGCCACCCGCCGCCCGCATCGAACCACACCACGCGATGATAGTGCGTGTCGCACACGACCACGCGCCCGTCCTTCAAAACGACGATGCCCTCCGGCTTCCCCACGCTCACGTCGAGCATCTGCCACTGCCTTTTCAGCACGCCGTCGCCGTCGTAAATGAGCACGCGCCCGGCGGTGTCGAGCGTGGCGATTTCGCCGCCGTTGCCCACCGCCACGCTGCGCGGCGTCGGCAGCGATGCGCCGTCCGGCGGCAGATTCCACACCCGCCATTCGCGCGCGTGCATCTGCAAATCCGCAGGCATGCGCGTGCAGGCGCAGAGCACCACGGCGAGGAGCAAAGGCCACATTTTCATACGCGCAAACGCACCGTCACCCGCTCACCCGCCCGCAGACTCCCATCCCGCGGCCTGTGAAAAAAACTCCCCCGCACACCCGCGCCGACATGCTCCAACTCCGCCTCCGCCACCGCTCCGCGAAAACTCGCCGCACGTACCACCACCGGCCCGCCCGCCGCCGGCGCGACTTCAATTTGCTCCGGGCGAAAACAGCGCGCGCGTTCACCGGGCGCACCGAGCCACAGCTTCGCCTCGTCCGGCGTCAGCCAGTTGCCGGGGCCGAGCGCGTCCATCAGCTCGTGCGACGGCGGGTCGGCATAAAGCTCCGCCACTTCGCCCGCGTGCCGCACCTCGCCATCGCGCACGAAAATCACCCGCTGCGCCTCCGCGAGGACCCGCTCCGGCTCATGCGTGGCGAAGACCAGCGCCGTCCCCGTCGCCGCCAGCCGCGCGCGGATCGCGCGCCAGTATTTCTCCAGCCGTGCCGAATCCACATGCGCCAGCGGCTCATCCATCACCAGCACCTCCGTCGGCACCAGCAGCGCCCGCGCCACCGCCAGCCGCGCGCGCTCACCCTCGCTCAGCTCCCCCGGCCGCGCCGCCGCGCGCCCCGTGAGGTCAAAGGCCGCCAGCATCGCCTCGATCTCCGCGCCCGCCGGCTGCACCATCCGCAGATGCTCCCGCGCCGTGCAGTGCGGCCACAGCCCGCCATTTTGCGGCACCCAGAACACGCGCCCCGGCCCCGCCACCCGGCCGCCCGCTGCGGGCTCGAAACCCACCAGCACATTGAGCAACGAAGTCTTGCCCGCACCCGAGCACCCCAGCACCGCCGTCACCCCGGCGCGAATCTCCAGCGTCACCCCACGCAGCCGCCCCGGCGCGAGCGCAACGGCTTCGAGAGTCCAGAGCAGGGTGGCAGCCATGTTCGCCGTGCATGGAGGCGAAACACCCCGCGCCGGTCAACTGCGGAACCGCCCGCCCGGCGCACCAGCCATCAGCGTGGACGCGAGGGGAAAGTCATCGCGCAACGCGGTTCATTTCCGGGCTCGCTGACGCGGTGCCTTGGCCGGCATCGGATAGCGGACGGACTTGCGCGACGCGGGGTTGAGCGCAAAGCGCCCATTGGCATCTTCGCGCACGACTGCCGTATCCAAGGTCTCGGAGCGCAAGAATTTCAGCGCGACGTTTTGAAAGAGGCTGCCCACTTCCGCTTTAAGACGCTGCGCGGCCATGCGGGCGTAGTGGGCATCCAGCTCGACGCCGAAGGCGTTGCGCCCGGCATTGGCCGCGGCGAGCAGGGTGGTGCCAGTGCCGCAAAAAGGATCAAGCACGGTATCGCCAGTGAACGAGAACATGCGGACCAGCCGGGAAGCGAGTTCGAGAGGAAACGGCGCGGGATGCTCGCGGGTCGAAGCCCCGGTGAGCCGCCAAAACTGCTGGAAACATTCCTGGTACTCGTCTTTTGAAAAGCGGCTGCTGTCGCGCTGCGCTTCGGTCGGCTTCCGATAGCCGCCGGGTTTGCGTTGCATCAGGATGAACTCGATGTCGTTTTTGATGATGGCGTTCGGCTCGTAGGGCTTGCCGAGAAAACCAGCCCTGCCATTTTCGACCTCATACGCGGCGTTCGCAATCTTGTGCCAGATGATCGGGTTGAGATTGTCGAAACCGAGTCGGCGGCAGGCGACGCAAATGTCGGCGTGCAACGGAAAGACGACGTGGCGGCCAAAGCGTTTGCGCGAGACACACACATCGCCGACGACGCAAACGAGCCGACCACCAGGAACGAGGACGCGAAGAGCCTCGGCCCAGACTTTGTTCAGCTCGCTCACGAAATGCTCGTAGTCGTCAATGTGCCCCATTTGGTCGGGGTGCTCGTTGTAGCGCTTGAGGTTCCAGTACGGAGGCGAGGTGACGACGAGGTGGACAGACTCATCCGCGATGAAACTGAGATTGCGTGCGTCGCCCAAAGCGAGGCTGACCGTGAGCGGCGAATCAAGTGTGGATGCCGGCATAACAGTGAGCGAGGAGCGACCGAATGAAGGCCGGAAAAGCGAGTTCGGGCCGCGGATAGTGGGGTGTGATGTCCGGCGTGCCGAAGTTGCGGGCAAGGACGAGGCAGGCGCAGTGGTAGAGTTTTTCCCGCACGAGGCGGGAGCACAACTCCTCCGCCCGGCGGGCGTAGGAAGCACCGCGAAATTCCGGGAGCACCGGGAAGTGCGGTTCGGTGAGAGCTACCGGGCTCGTGGTTTTCGGAGACTCGGGCAGCAAAAAGAAATAACCCGCCCAAGGAACCGTCGGGCTTTGGAAGGCACGCTCGCGAAAGGCCACGCCGAAATCGGCACCGCTGCCGACGGCTTCCTCGGCGCGGTTGTTCATGTTGTTGCCAAAGGAACTGGCGATGGATTTTGCCTCGAGAACCGCCAGCAGTTGGCCGCGATGAACAACGACCAAATCCCACATTTTTGTCGCTCTGAAATAGCCCGGCACATGGAGCTTCCCACGCGGCTCACTCCAGACCGATTCCGCCGGCACGCCGTGGCGCAGCAACGCGCGCCGAACGACGGCGACAAAGCCGTCCATCTGTTTGCCGCCGGTGACTTCGGAGCGACGACCGGCATCCCGCGCACCTTCGGCTTGGCGCATCGCCTGCGAGGCCAGCGTGGCGCTGTAGTTTTGGAGCGCGACCAGCAATTCGTTGGCAGCTTCAGAAACGATTGACTCGATTGGCAATAATTCGGGCACAGGGTTGGGATGGATATAGGGCTTCGCCTTTCAAGGGAACACATGAAGCTAGGAAGTCGGAGGATTTGCGCACGCCGAGCTGGCTATCTCCACGCTTCGCGCAATGGCGTTCACTTTCGTCCCGCGAAAAAGCGGGCGGCGAGCCCGCTGAGCGGGAGGGCGAGCACGGGGACGGCGGCGGCGGCGAGGAGCATCGCGGAGAGGACGGCGGTCTGGCCGTAGTGGGCGAGATTGT
>JANPHJ010000232.1:0-4752 GCA_031424395.1 Chthoniobacter sp. | reverse complement strand
TTTCCCGAGAGGAGGAAAAACTCGCGCAGCAGTTTCGTCTCGTCGTCGCTGAGTTCGAGCGTGGTGGCGGGTTTGCCGGCATCGAGGTGGGGGATGAGTTTTTCGCAAAGCGCGATCTCGGCCTTCGCCACTTTGTCGCCGAGCTTCGCGGCCTTCGCCTGGCGCTCGCCGCGTTTCTGCACGGCGGCGAGGTCGGCGAGGATCAGTTCGGTGTTGATGATCTCGATGTCGCGCACGGGATCGACGGTGCCGCTGACGTGGTGGATGTCCGCGTCCTCGAAACAGCGCACGACCTGCACGAGGGCATGCACTTCGCGGATGTGGCTGAGGAACTTGTTGCCCAAGCCCTCGCCGCCGCTCGCGCCTTTCACGAGGCCCGCGATGTCCACGAACTCAATCGCGGCCGGGACGACCTTTTTGGAGTGCGAAAGTTTCGACAGCGCGGCGAGCCGCGGGTCGGGCACGGTGACGATGCCGACGTTCGGGTCGATGGTGCAAAACGGGTAGTTGGCCGCCTGGGCTTTCTGCGTTTTGGTGACGGCGTTGAAGAGGGTGGATTTGCCGACGTTGGGGAGGCCGACGATACCTGCGGATAACATAGGCGCGGAGGGTAGGGGAAAATCGGGAATGCGAAACCCGAAATCCGAAACAAATTTTTAAACGCGTGAAAGCGTGGAAACGGCTGCCGCGCCAATCCACTTTCCGAGTTTCAAACCTTTCCCGGTTTGTTTCGGATTTCGTGGTGCGGATTTTCCGCCCTCAGCTCCGCGTGTGGTGGTGCAGCGCGCGATCTTCCAAAAAGTAAACGTGCAGCATCACCCCGACCCAATAGACGGGCAGGAGCAGCATGCCCCAGCCGGCGCTGGCGGTGGCGACCACGAAGCAGGCGAAGGTCGCGAAGCCGCTGCCCATCAGCAGCAGCGCGCCGAGCAGGCGGTGGCCCTTGTAGATGTGCCCGAGGCCGGGCACGACGCTGAGGAAGAGCGAAACGCGGTCGCGAAAAGTGCCGCCGGTTTCGCGGCTGCGATAGCCGCGCACCCAGTCGCACTTCGGACATTCGTTCGGGTTTTCCGGATCAAGCGCCGCGTCGCAGAGCGGGCACTTGGTTTCGGTGAGCAGAGGATTGGCGTTGGTGGTTGGCATGTTTAGTCTCAGTTAAGATGCGTTGAACGGCTGGGCTTTTTCCCGGTGAAAAAAAGTAGCCAGCCTCATCGCTCCGTGCAATTCCAAAATTCATGCTTATGCCCACGCTTGCCCCAATCGTCACGCATCTCGACCGCTACCTGCGCACCGCGGAAGTCACCGACTACCCCGGCGCCTGGAACGGACTGCAGACCGAAAACTCCGGCGCGGTGGTGAAGATCGCCGCTGCTGTGGACGCATGCGAAGCGGTCATCCTCGAGGCAGTCGCGCGCGGGGCGTCGCTGCTGCTCGTGCATCACGGGTTGTTTTGGGGCGGCGTGCAGCCGCTGACCGGTGCGGCGCGGCGCAAAGTGAAAGCGGCGCTCGACGGCGATCTCGCCATTTACAGCGCGCACCTGCCGCTCGATCTGCATCCCGTCGTGGGCAACAACGCGCTGCTCGCGAAGGCGCTCGATTTCAAAAAATGCGAGCCGTTCTTCGTCGCGAAAGGTCAGGCGATCGGCCTTCAGACAAAGGCCGCGCTTTCACTCCACGAGCTCGCGCGCCGGCTCGAACGCGTGCTCGGCAGCGCGCCGCACATCGCGCCCGGCGGGCCGGCGAAAACCGCGCGCATCGGCATCGTCACGGGTGGCGCGGGCGGCGAGGTCGCACGCGCGGCAGCGGAAGGCGTGGACACTTTCATCACCGGCGAAGGCCCGCACCACAGCTACACCCTCGCCGAGGAGCTGGGCGTGAACCTTTTCTACTGCGGCCACTATGCCACCGAGACCTTTGGCGTGAAGGCGCTCGCCGCGCACCTCGCGAAAATGTTCCGCGTGCCGTGGGAGTTCATCGATCACCCGACGGGGCTGTGAGCCCGAGGACGCGGTCGCGGTAGGTCGTCGGCGATTCGCCGGCGAGTTTGCGAAACATGCGGTTGAAGTGCGTCAGCGAATTGAACCCGACCTCATACGCGATCTCCGAAATGCGGAGCTGCGGGTTGGCGAGCTGCTTCTTCGCCTTGCCCACGCGCACCAGCGAGAGGTAGTGCGTAAAGGTCATCCCGGTCGCCTTCTTGAACATCTTGCAGAAGTGAAAGGTGCTCGCGTGGACGGCGCGCGCGACATCGTCGAGCCCGATGTCATCGCCCTGATGCTCCTCGATGAACTGCCGCGCCTGCTGCACCATCGGCGGCTCCGCGTGGTCCTGCTGCGTGGCGATCTGCTCGGCGGCGACGGCGAAGTGCTGCGCGAAAACTTCGAGCAGGCGGACCATGGCGTCATACTTCTGCTGGCTCAGTTCCGGCGTTTCAAAATAGAGCTTCTCGAGGTCGTGCCAGTCGGTATGGGCCCCGCCCGAGTCGAGCCATTTGGAGAGCTGTTTGAATTTGCCGCGGGTCAGTTTCACCAGCGCCACCTGGCCGGTCTGGAGATAGCCGAGCGTCTGCTGGCCGAGGCGCACCGGCACCGCGGAATCGGTGAGGCCGGCGCCGCAGGTCGCGCTGCGACTGTCCGCCGTGCCGGGAGCGGTGAGCCGGGTTTGCAAGTCGATACAAAGCTGGCAGCGGTCCTTGTTCTTGGTGAGTTCCGCGCAAAAGGGATTGGCGAACTCGCTCGCACTCAGCGTGGGATCGAGAACCCCGAGCGGCTGGAACTTGAGCGGCAGGCCGGTGGCCTCGGAGAACGCTTTTTCGTAGTCGCGCAAGATCTGCGAGGTGGACAGTTTTTCGGCGACCTTGCGGGTATCGTTTTGGGCACGCCTTTTCCTTAACCGCGATTGTGGCGCACGCACGCCAAGGCAGAGCGAGCCTTGCACAATCGAGGGCGAGTATGCGCCCGCCAGCCGCGCGAAGCTCCCCGTGATGGACGCAGACAACAAAAACTCCGAGCCCGACACCGGCCCATGTGGCCGGTGCGAGCACTGCCGTTGTGGTGAAAACCGCGCGGCACCGCATGAGATAGGAACGGCATTCCGTGCCGTTCACGACAACGCGTCAGCCCCAGCGTCCATCACCGCCGAGGCGGCGGTGGACGGTGCGGAATCCCGTTCCTATCCAGCGGCCGGAGTTTCTGCATGAGCGTCCTCCTTCTCACCGTCTTCGTCGGCGCCGTGCTGGTGCTCTTCTTCGTCGCCTTTTTCCTCCTCCAGACGACGAGCCGCGACGCCTCCAGCGAGCGCGATGCCCTCCTGCCTCTCGCGGAGGAAAAGCCGCGACTCATCCCTTTCGACCCACCCAAGCCCTGACCAATACCGGAACCAAGACCACCATCGAATACGACGACACACCCGTGCGGCAGTTCATGATTGCGAGCATCGCGTGGGGCATCGTCGGCATGCTCGTCGGCGTGCTGATCGCCACCTTCACCGTCAGCTACAACGCCGCCGCCATCGCCCTCGGCCCCGTCGGCCACATGAACGCGGTGGCCGCGGCCATTCTCATCCCCGCCAGTCCCACGTCGCCCTCGCCCTCGTTTTCGGCAGCCATCTGCGGTGAGTCGGTCGAGGTAAAAGTCATGCGCCGGCGTCGTCAGGCGTCAGCCGGCGCTGGCGAAGGCTTGCCACCCGCCGTAGCTCCGCGCGAATCTCCGCGTGTCATGGCCGATTCCCGCACCGCAAAACTCACCGCCGGATGCGAGGTGCGCCGCATCCGCGCCGAGGCTTTGCCCAAAATGCGCGGCGGCCTGCGCGCCCTCCACCGCACCCGCGAACTCCCCGGCGCCAACCCGCTCAAAGCCGCCCCCGCCGCGCTCAAAGCCGCCCACGCCGCGCTCAATGCGGCCGTCCTCGCCGCCTACGGCTTCGCCGCCAAAGCCGACCTGCTCGCTCAGCTCCTCGCCCGCAACCAGACCGTGGCCGCCCGCCTCGCCCGCGCCGAACCCGTCACCGCGCCCGGCCTGCCCGCCGGTTTTCCGCCGCCCGCCACCCTCATCTCCGACGACTGCATCCGCCCGGCGACGGTGTGAACGAGCGCGTTTTTCCCCATGCTCGACCGCGCCTTTTTCCAACGTGACCCGGTGACCTGCGCGCGGGAGCTGATCGGCTGCGAGTTGGTGTGGCGCGGGTGCGCGGGGATCGTGGTCGAGACGGAGGCCTACGCGGCGATCAACGATGAGGCGTGCCACACTTTTGCGCGGCCGAGCGCGCGGGCCTTTCTGGCCAAACACCGCGCGGGCGCGGCGTATGTCTATTTCAACTACGGGATGTACTGGCTGCTCAATGTGCTGGTGAAGGGCGGGAGCGACGACGGCTTCGTGCTCTTCCGCGCGATCGAGCCGGTGCGCGGCGTGGCGGCGATGACCCGGCGGCGGCTCGCGCATCGCACCGTGAAGCTCGCGCACCCGCGCGCCCTTTGCTCCGGCCCCGGCAAGCTCGCGCTCGCGCTCGGCGTGGATGGCCGCGATCACGGGCGCGATTTTTGCACGCTGAAGTCGATCGGCTTTCGCCCGCCGCCGGAGCCGGTGGAGGTGGTGGCGGATGTGCGCATCGGCATCTCGAAGGCGGCGCATCTGCCGTGGCGCTTTCTGCTGCGCGACAGCGCTTTTGTGAGTGTGAAAGCGGGGCGCGGTTAAAAATACAAAAGCCAGACCGGCTCGCGCCGGTCTGGCTTTGCAAATTGGGCTTCCTCCTCGC
>JANPHJ010000231.1:0-3329 GCA_031424395.1 Chthoniobacter sp. | reverse complement strand
TCGCGGCCAGGAGCGGCGCCGGGTCTTGTTTCAAGCCTGCGTGCTGGAATGCGATTTCGCCGTCGGAATTGAGAAGCGTGATGAGATTCGTGTGCGCGAATTGCCCGCGTGAATCCTCCGCGTAATTCACGCCGAGCAGCGCGGCGAGTTCGCGCACGTCGTCTTCTCCGCCGCGCAGGAGCGTCCAGCGTTCGCGGGCGAGCTGGCGCTTTTCGCGGAAGGCCGCGAGTTCGGCGGGCGTGTCGCGTTTCGAGTCGATGCTCACGAGCAGGAAATCCACCTTGCCGAGAACTTCGGCCGGCAGCCTTCCCTCAATGGCCTTGAGTTCGCCGACGAGGATCGGGCAGGCGTATTCGCAGTGGGTGAAAAACATCGCCACGATCTGCGGGTGACCGCGCAGTGCGCCGAGTTTGATTTGCCGTCCAACATCGGAGGTCCACGTCGAGTCGAGCAGGTAGAGCGATTGGTCCGTCGGCTTCCCGAGGTCGAGCGCGGCGCGGCAGCACGGTGGCTTGCCGTCTTTCGCGGCGGGCTTCGCCGGCTCGGCGGCGAAGGCGGCGGCCGCGAGGAGAAGGATCGTGATCGGTATCCTCATGGCATGTCTTTCGCGCAGCGGAAGCCGAGGTTGTGGACGGTATAGCCCGCGCGCAGGCTGCTGCGGAAACCGAAGCGCATGAACGCCGCGTAGTTCGCGCGGTCGCTCGCACCGAGCGAACCGGCGCCGCAGAAAAGCTGGCGCTCCAAGCCCGTGTCGCCACGCGCGTCGCCGGTCACGAGCGCGCTGTTAAAATCGCTCGTCCACTCCCAGACGAGGCCGTGGAGATCGCGCACGCCGAAAAGATTCGCGCGCCCTCCGCCCACATCCGGCAGCACAGCGGGCGACGGCGTCCCATACCAGCGTGCCAGCTCGGCTTGAAAGTCCGTATCCTTCGCGCCGTCGCGCACGGTGAAACCCACGGCTGCGGCAACCTCCCACTCCGCCGTCGTCGGCAGCCGCTGACCTCGTGAAGCCGCGAATGCTTTCGCCGCGAACCACGAGAGATTCGTAACCGGCTGCTCCGCGCGCGCGCTGCCGAGTTCCAGGTCACCCGCCCAGTGCGCTAGGTAGCGTTCGTCGGCAAAGAGCCGCTTCACCTGCGAGCATTGCCATTTCGGATTTTCGCGCACGAAGGCGAGGAACTCGCCATTCGTTACCGGCCGCACGTCGAGTTGATACGCGGCGATGGGGATTTCCTTCGCATCCTTCTCCCCGCGAAAGAGCGGGCGGTAAATCGCCTCGGGAATCGCCGCCATGCCCGGCTCGGCCCCGCGCGCGGCGCCGAGCGCGATGAGCAAAGTGACGAGATGCAGCGCGAGGCGCATGGTTATTGGTTCACGGATTCCGCGTGGACTTTCTGCACTTCCTCCACGGTCACGATGTCGCCGGTGTTGCCCCACGCGCTGCGGACGAAGGTGAGGACGTGCGCGATTTGCTCGTCGGTCAGCAGCACCGGCGGCATAAGGCCATTGAATTTCTGGCCGTTCACGACCATCTCGCCGGACTGACCTTTGATCACCCCGCGAATGGCGCGCGCTTTGTCCGCCATGAGATAGTCGGATTTTGCCAGCGGCGGGAACACTCCGGGCAAGCCCTGGCCCTCGGCCTGATGGCACGCAAAGCACGTCTGCGCGTAGATGCGTTTGCCTTTCTCAATGAAGATCTCCTTGCCCATCGCCGCGATCTTCGGCTCGCCCGCGATGGCTTTCTTCATCTCGGATTGGAGCGCCGCGACCCGCGAATCCGCACCGCCGGGCAGCGCGTAGTCACCAAGATAGGTCGCGTCCACTTCCTTGCCGGAATAGACGAGCAAGTTCTGCGGCCCCTCGACTTTCAGCATCCCGAGCGCGCCCTTGTTGAACGCGCGGAAGAGCGCGTGATCCACGAGGATGAACGTGCCGGGCACATCCAGCTTGAAATCCACGATGGCCGAGCCGCCCGCGGGCACGATCGTCGTCTGCACATTCTCCTGCGAGAGCTTCATGCCGCCCTCTTGGAAGACGTGGTCGAAAATCTCGCCGATGACGTGGAAGGACGACGTGAGATTCGGCCCGCCATTGCCGACGAAGAGCCGCACGCGCTCGCCGACGTTCGCTTTCAGCGCCTTGTCGCCGACGAGCGAACCGACCGCGCCGTTGAAGACGACATAGCTCGGCCTTTCATCCACCGCCTTTTCCATGTCGAACGGTTGCAAGCCTTCCTCGCCGAATTTGCCCTTCGTATAAAAGTCGCCCTGCATCACGTAGAACTCCTTGTCCACCGGCGGCAGTCCTTCCTTCGGCTCGACGAGGATCAGCCCATACATGCCGTTGCCGACGTGCATCCCGACCGGCGCCGTCGCGCAGTGATAGACGAAGAGCCCAGGGTTGAGCGCCTTGAATGAAAACTGCGAGCTGTGCCCCGGCGCGGTGAAGGACGAAGTCGCGCCGCCGCCCGGCCCGGTGACCGCGTGTAGGTCGATGTTGTGCGGCATCTTCGAGGTCGGGTGATTGCCGAGATGAAACTCGACGAGGTCGCCCTCGCGCACACGGATGAACAGCCCCGGCACCTCGCCGCCAAACGTCCAAAACAAATAGTCCACACCATCCGCCATTCGCTTCACGACCTCGATGACTTCGAGCTTCACGACCACTTTCGTCGCGTGCTTGCGCTGGATCGGCGGCGGCACATTCGGCGCCAGCGTGAGCACCGCCTTCTCCTCGCCGACGATCTCCGGGTCGGTGCCCTTCGCTGCCGCAGTTGTCGTCGTGGGCGGTGGCTCCGCGCCGCGCGTTGTTGCAGAAAGGGCGGTGAGGAGGAGCGCAAGAAGCGGGGCGGTGAGTGATTTCATGGCAGCCTACACTCGGCCCGCCGCGCGCAGCCGACTACGCATCCGCCCGGAAAGACTGCGCATTTCCTCCGGTGCGATTTCTTGCTGCCTGCTTCGCAGATGCAAGGTCAGGCCTTGCGGCTCTTGCGAATTCCGTAAAGACCGTAAGCAAGGGATGTAAGGGCAGTGAGGCCGCCCGGGATGAAGAGTGAGGAATAGCCGAGATGGCGGAAGGCGGTTCGCTGGGATCACGGACACTTGTGGTATGGGGATGCTAATCGCGAAAATGCCGTGGAACCAGCGCGGCGGCGAGCGGATTCATCAACTGGTCAAAGGTGGGGACTTTGGTCATAGCGTGTGGCTAGCGGCCTAACGACCCCAAGCTCAGCGACTCCGGGCCGGGGGCGCGGCTGTGAGCACGGCCGGCGCAAGGCGAAGGCGCGGGCTGTGCCGGGCTTCATGGCGGGCAGCACAGCCCGTGAC
>JANPHJ010000230.1:0-1578 GCA_031424395.1 Chthoniobacter sp. | reverse complement strand
CCGTGAACATCTCGCCGAGAAACAGCACCACCAGCCAGACGGCGCGCTTCTTCACCAGCTCCAGCAGCGGCGCGTCCATATACGGCTCCTCCAGCGCTTCGACGCCGCCGAGTTTCTGGATGTCCTCGGTCGTCTCCTCCTCCTGCACGTCGAGCATGTCGTCCACGGTGACGATGCCGAGCAGCTTCCCCTCACTGTCCACGACGGGCAGGGTGTTGCGGTCGTACTTGCGGAAAACTTCGAGCGCGTCGCCCTCGGCGTCCGTCGCGCGCAGGGCGGTGAAAGTGCTGTCGCGGAACTCGGCGATGCGCGTCTCGACGGGGCGGATGAGGATTTCGCGGATGCGGATGTCATCGATGAGCCGCCCGCTCGGGTCCGTGATGTAGATCACATTCAGCGTCTCCATCTCGGGGCCGTGGACGCGGATGTGATCGAGCGCCTGCTGGATCGTCCACTCCTCGCGGACGCTGATGAAAGCAGGGGTCATCAGCCGGCCCACGCTGCCGTCGGGGTAGTTCAGCAGCGCCTGGGCGATGGCTTTTTCCTCGGGCGAAAGGAGCTGGATGAGCTGCACCACCGCCGCGCCCGGCAGCTCCTCGAGCAACGCCGTGCGGTCGTCCGCGGACATGTCATTCAGGATGCGCGCGGCCTCGGCGTGGCCCATCGCTTTCAGCACAATGTGCTGCGCGTCCGAGTCGAGATACTCGAAAACATCCGTGGCCTGCGCATGCGGCAGCAGGCGGAAGACGACGGCCTGCTCATCCTCTGGCAGCTCGGTGATGCACTCGGCGACATCCGCGGGCGACCAGTCCACAAAAGCCTCGCGCAGTGCGGAAAAATTCCGCTCCGCGATCAGCTCCTTGATTTCCGGGCCGATGAGATTGCCGAGCATGCGGGGCGCAAAAGAAATTGCCGGTTGCCGATTGTCGATGGCCGATTTGCAGAAAACTCCACAGCGCGGCTAATCCCCTTCAATCGGCCATTGGCAATCGGCAACCGGCAATCAATAGTCGGCCCGTGAGCTACACGGTTTTCGCCCGCAAATATCGCCCGCAGACCTTCGATGAAATCGTCGGGCAGGAGCACATTGTCCGCACGCTGAAGAACGCCATCGCGCAGAACCGGCTGGCGCAGGCGTATCTTTTCGTCGGCCCACGCGGGACGGGGAAGACGAGCACGGCGCGCATTTTCGCGAAGGCGCTGAACTGCGTGAACGGGCCGACGGACAACCCGTGCGGGGTGTGTCCGATGTGCGAGGAAATCGCCGCGGGCACGTCGCTGAATGTGATGGAATTCGACGCCGCCTCGAACACGCAGGTGGACAAAATCCGCGAGATCATCATCGACAATGTGAAGTACATGCCGACCGGCGGGGCGAAGTACAAACTCTACATCGTGGACGAGGTCCACATGCTCTCGAACTCATCTTTCAACGCGCTGCTCAAGACGCTCGAAGAGCCGCCCGCGCATGTGAAATTCGTCTTCGCCACGACCGACGTGCAGAAGGTGCCGACGACCATCATCTCGCGCTGCCAGCGGTTCGACCTGCGCCGCATCCCCGCGCCGGAAATCGCGAAG